>DAOTGG010000102.1:0-1519 GCA_035446985.1 Eubacteriales bacterium | reverse complement strand
AGAATAGGCGACCAGGCGAGAGATATAAGCGAGATTACTTTGCAGTTTGACGACAAGCCTTATATTAAAAAACTTGAACATATTCCACAAATGGCAAAGATAGTTATCGAAATGGTTAAAGACAGCGTGGCGTCTTATATCAACAGAGATTTGGCTTTGGCGACCGGTCTTGACAAAAGAGACGACGTAGTAGATAATCTATTTGAAGTAGTAAAAAAAGAGCTTGTCGAGCTTTTAAAAAAAGATACTGAAACCGCAAATCAGGTTATTTTGTTTATGATGATAGCAAAATATATTGAAAGAATAGGCGATCACGCGGTCAATATCGGCGAGTGGGTGGAGTACGCGATAACAGGCGCGCACTCATAAAAATAGATTTTATTTAACCAAAATATAAAATAATAAAAACCGTAAGGAAATTTTTATGAGCAATACTTGGATTACCGTTTTGGGAATAAGCTTCATTTTCGTAATGACCACGTTAGGGGCTGCGGTTGTGTATTTTTTCAAAAATGACATACCGCGAAAAGTCAATACTATGTTTTTGGGTTTTGCGTCGGGCATAATGATAGCCGCGTCTATTTGGTCTTTGCTTTTGCCCGCGTTGGACGCGTCCGCAAATTACGGGAAACTTAACTGGCTGCCCGTCGTAATCGGATTTGGCATAGGCGGCTTGTTTTTAACGTTCTTAGACAAAGTTGTTCCTCACCGCCACAAAAGCGCGAATGTTGACGAAGGACCAAAATCCGCTCTGAACAATCACACAAAACTGTTTCTCGCCGTTATGATTCACAATATTCCCGAAGGTCTGGCGGTTGGTTTTGCTTTTGGCGCGGCCGCATTAGTAGGGCAGAATGCAGCTTTTATATCCGCATTAGGGCTTGCTTTGGGTATCGGTATTCAAAATTTCCCCGAAGGCGCGGCGGTAGCTTTGCCAATGCGTAATTACACAAAAAGCAGAAACAAGTCGTTTCTATTCGGTATGGCTAGCGGCGCGGTCGAACCTGTCGCAGCCGTTATCGGTTATTTTTTCGCGGCGTATATCGCCGTATTGCAGCCGTGGTTACTGGCATTTGCCGCAGGGGCAATGATTTTTGTTGTGGCGGAAGACCTTATTCCCGACTCAAAACTAGACGAGTTTCCAAGACTCGGTGCGTGGGGCGTTATGTTCGGGTTTGCGGTTATGATGATACTTGAAATAGTTTTCGGCTGATTTTAATAAAAACGAGGTAACTAAATGAAAACCGTTTTCGTTGTCGAGGACGAAAAATCCATACAAGAGCTTTATCAAGCCGCGCTGGGCAGCGCGTCTATCGGATGCCGCTGTTACAACGATGCTGACGAATTTTTTTGTGCGCTAAAAACAAACCTGCCCGATTTAATATCATGCGGAAATAAGTCTAAGCAGTAATTATTCAAAATTAACAAAAATAAAATCCGCCACAATTAGGACGGATTTTTTTTGCTATTGACAAGCTAAAAGAATTATATATAATAAAAATATAAATATCAAAAATAT
>DAOTGG010000101.1:0-1539 GCA_035446985.1 Eubacteriales bacterium | reverse complement strand
TGCAATTTTATCGCGCCCATTACAATAGGAAAAAACGTTTTTGTAGCGGCGGGCAGCACCGTGACAAAGAATCTATTAGATAATGATTTTTGCATTGCGCGTGAAAGAGAATATATAAAACACGACTGGAAACGCCCGTGAGTTTAAATAAATTTTTAATTAAAATAAATTTATGAACTAAATATAGGGCGCGACGAATTCGCTTGATTGACGACAAAAACGCGCTAATAGTTCGATATCTTAACAATGTTAACCGAAGTAACTAAGCAATGAATTTTCGTATAATCAGATCTTGTGAATAAATATTTAATCGTAATATTAATGGGAATGTTAAAATTTCTTAAAAATTGTTTAAAAAAAACCGCTTTTATAGGCGGTTTTCGATTTTTTATTTAATTTATCAAAAAAAATTTTTTGACTTAACGAAAATAATTTTTAGATATTATTTACCGAATTTCTTTCTGCTGCCCGGTTTTTCAATAGGCAAACCTTTGGCGCACAAGGGACAGTTTTCGGGGGAATAGATAGGGATTTCAAGCTTTAAGGCCGAGTATACGGGAAAATCCAATACGCAGTCGGCTTCGCGTCTATCGACTATGCAGGCAACTCCGATTACCTTAGCTCCCATATCGCGCAAAACTTTGACAGTTTCCATAGTAGATTTGCCTGTGGTAACGACGTCTTCCGCAATCATTATTACGTCGCCGCTACCCACGTTAAACCCGCGTCTAAGCTGCATTTCGTCGTCTTTTCTTTCGGTAAAAATAGCTTCCACGCCGATTTGTCTGGCAAGCTCGTAAGCGACTATTATTCCGCCCATTGCGGGACCGCAGACTTTTGTAATACCGAGATTTTTTATTTGCTTAGCTACCGTGCTTAATACCGCTTCGGCTTTGTCGGGGAAACGCAAAAGCTTTGCGCATTGGCAATAACCGCCGCTGTGGTTGCCGCTGGACAAAAGAAAGTGTCCTTCCAAGAAAGCTTCCGATTGCTTCATTAAATCGAGATTTTTATCCATTATTTTCTCCTAATTTTTGCTGATTTTTTTTATTTAATTTAAGACTAGTTTACGAAAAAACGATTATATTTTTTTAGCATGAAGCGTATATATTTTTTTCGAGTTTTCAAAACAAAAATATTAAATAATTCCTACAATTTCGCTGATATTAGCTAAATCATTTTCTACGCAGTATTTTTCTAATCCGTCGATAATATCCAAAATCGCCGTCGGACGAATAAAATTCGCCGTGCCCACTTGTACTGCGTTTGCGCCCGCCATCATAAAACACAGCGCGTCTTTCCATGTCGTTATGCCGCCCATACCGACGACGGGGATTTTTACTGATTTTGCCGTTTGGTGTACCATTTTTAGTGCAATAGGCATTATGGCGGGTCCCGATAGTCCCGCGTATACGTTATTAAAAACGGGTTTTTTCGCTTTTATATCTATCGCCATACCCAAAAAGGTGTTGACTAGGCTGACGCCGTTCGCACCGCCGTTTTCACATGCGCGGGCGACTTCGGTAATATCAGCCGTGT
>DAOTGG010000100.1:0-1598 GCA_035446985.1 Eubacteriales bacterium | reverse complement strand
AAAACGGCTACACCACCGAAGAAATGAAAATGCAAAACGAGAGCCGCAAAATTTTACATCTGCCCGACCTTACCGTGAGCTGCACTTGCGTAAGGGTACCCATTACGAGAAGTCATTCCATATCCGCGAACGTGATTTTTGAAAACAAAATCAGTTTGGAAGAAGCCGTAAACGCGATAAAAAACGCAGACGGCTGCGTTTTGGCTGACGAACCGCAAAACAACCTATATCCTATGCCGCTAATAGCTTCCGACCAAAATCTCGTCTACGTCGGACGTATAAGAAAAGACCTGACTAACGAAAACGGACTGACTTTGTTCTGCTGCGGCGATCAAATACGAAAAGGAGCGGCGACAAACGCCGTTCAAATAGCCGAATTACTTTTAACCGAATAAGAGCCGATAAAAAATAGTCTGAATCTAAAATTATGAAAACCGCAATTTTGCGTGATAAATTGCTTGATAAAAATTACTGTAGTAAATTTTGACATTAACTTTCTATTTACCGCATTTGCTTTTAGGTTAATTAGATAACAAAAACACAAAAGAAAAACCGAGAAAATCGGTTTTTTTCGTTTTTTGTCGAGCATAAGCTAATTTTCCACACTCTATTGACCTGAAAGAATAAATTTGATATACTTTTTGCATAGAATTTATAAGGAGAACACATCAAAAATGGTTAAAAGAAAATCCAGCGCAAAATTCAATTATATGTTACTAGTCGTATTATTTTTCGCGATACTTATGATAGTATCATATTTTTTACACTTCGTTTCTTTTAGACAAGAAACTATCATCGGAGACAGAGATTTCCCTTACAGCGCGTCAAATATTCTGTCGGGCGAGTTTCCCCAAGACAGCGAAGACGGATTGCAAGTATTCGGCAATGTAGCTCTTAGATTAGGCGTTCTTACGGCTTTGGTCGGCGGAGTAGCGTTAATTATATTAGTAGCCGTGTCGTTTTTCCTTCCAAAAGTCAAAGCTATCGTAAAAGTTGAAAAAGTCGTTTCTTTGGTCGTTGCGGTTATCGCTATCGTAGCGTTAATCGGCGCACTGGTCGTCGCAAACAGAACGGCTGTAAGCTACGGCACAATTTACGATTTTCAGCTTGTGCTTGACGTTGGTATTTATATGTACGTGGTCAGCATCGGCGTATGCGTAAGCTCAATGTTTGTAAAATAATTTTTTTAAGGAGATAAAAAATGAAAAAAAGAATTGTCACGACCGTTATTGCGGTAATATTTTTACTTGCGACGCTATTGACATTCACCGCTTGCAGTCCCTATGAAACGGTTCAAAGCCTTACTCAAAAAATGGAAGAAACCCAAAAATACACGATGGGCATAGTTATGGATATGACTATGAGTTATAACGGACAAGAAATAAATTGCGTCGCCGACGTAACCTCAAAAACAGACGTCGACAAAATATACGTTTCTTATGAAGTCGCTTATGACGACGAAGAATATGCCAGCGCAAACGTGTCGCTGGAATCTTACATTTATCTTGACGGCAGCGTTCATAAAATCATGTCGAGAGAAGACGAATCGGAAGAATGGAGCATTTATGATACAACTAACTCCGATAACGGACTGGGCG
>DAOTGG010000099.1:0-1740 GCA_035446985.1 Eubacteriales bacterium | reverse complement strand
ACACGGCGGCAATACAAATGAATATGCCAGTAAACGAAGGCGATTCGGGCGGCGTACTGTGTAACGTGTACGCAAGAGTAGTGGGAATGACTACGCATGCTTTATCTCCCGACGGCGCTGACAATGTGGGATTTGCCATTCCGTCTTATACGATACTCAGATACATAGACGCGGTAAACACGGGCAAAAGCAACGGGGTTGTTTTTGATACAAAACTGGATATAAAATATTATTACACCAATATGAGAGAGTACTCGGAAATAAACATACTGAGTAATTACTCCTGATAAATTAAGCTAAATCGCGCTTTCCTTATTTAGGAAAGCGTTTTTTATTTGCGAAAATGTCTTTTTTTTATCTAAAAAATATGTTAAAATCTGTACACTATGATAAAAGACGTTTTAGCTAAACACGGGTTTAGTTTTAATAAACAATTCGGGCAAAATTTTATTACGGACGCAAATCTGCTTTCGGCTATCGTTAATGACGCGGGCGTTACAAAAACCGACACGGTGATAGAAATAGGCGCGGGCGCGGGAACATTGACAAAAGCCTTGTCCGATAGCTGCCGCAAAGTAATATCTTTTGAAATAGACAGAAATCTTATGCCCGTGCTTAACGAAACTCTTGCTAATTCGACTAACGTCGAGATTATAATACGCGACGTTATGAAAACGCCGATGGCGGAACTGGAAAAAATCGCAGGCGGTAAGTATCGAGTTGTCGCAAATCTGCCGTATTATATCACAACGCCGATTATTATGAATTTTGTCGAAAACGCACAAAACGCCGTATCGCTTACCGTGATGGTGCAAAAGGAAGTAGCGGAAAGGCTTGCGGCAAATAGCGGCGGCAAGGATTACGGCGCGATAACGGTGGCAGTGCAAAGCGTCGCCGATATAAAAGTCACCCGTATTGTCAAGCGGGATATGTTTTTTCCCTCGCCGAACGTCGACAGCGCGGTTGTGCGTATGGATTTTAGTAAAAATAAATACGACATTACTAATAAAGAATTTTTTAGAAAAACGGTAAAATACGCCTTCTCGTCAAGGCGAAAACAACTGCAAAACAATCTTTCCGCTTTTTTTGACATATCCAAAGAAAAAGCAATGGAGTTAATAGAAAGAACGGGAGCGGACAAAAACGCGAGAGCGGAAACGCTTTCGGTAGAGCAGTTTGTTAAACTGGCTAACTTATTATACGAAGAAGAAAGACTCGGTCAATAGATGATTTGGTCTTATAAAAAAATAAAACTACACAGGAAAGCTTTTAAGGAGGGATTATATGAGCGAAAAAGCAATCGCCGCCAATGAGTTGAGCGTTGAAGAAGTCAACAGACGCAAACAGTTTAATAAAAACAAATGGCTGTTCAGCGTCGGCGGTATCGGACGCGATATGGTTTATCAGTTGATTGCGTCGTTTTTGATGGTTTATATTCAATTCGGAGTACCTTTGTCTTTGTCGCAGTTTACGACGATAAGTTTGATTATCGGCGTGGGCGGACGTATTTGGGACGCGGTAAACGACCCGATGATGGGAGCGATTATCGAAGGCACTCACATGAGAATGGGCAAATTTAAACCTTGGATACTTATTGGGGCGTTAACCTGCGGACTATCAATAATATTGATGTTCAATATTCAGACGCTGGCAGGATGGGATTTTGTCGTATTTATGTGCGTAATGTATTTGCTTTGGGAATCGACATTCACCATGAACGATATAGGCTACTGGTCAATG
>DAOTGG010000098.1:0-1858 GCA_035446985.1 Eubacteriales bacterium | reverse complement strand
GAACTTTATAACTCTTATAATTTCTTTTTTACGCGCTACTTTTACCGCCGGGTCGGATTCTTTTGAATATTTAATTTTGTAAACGAATCGCATTAAGTTTGCTTCAAATGCGGGCAGATATTTTTGGTCACCGCAATTAACGGTATGTAAATAACAAATACAAGCCTTTTGTACCAGAGTTTTTAGGGCGTCAAGGTCTTCCTGCGTTTTTGCCCGTATTACCGCTCCGACGTTTTTAATCAGTACCACGTTGTATTTTTTCGTCAGTTTTTGTATTTGGTCAGCGTTATCTATAACGGGTATTTTTCTTCCCGCCATTTGAGCGATGTCGTCGAGCTGGGCGTATAAGTATTTATCCGCTTTTTCCGCGGCCGAAAGAATTTCAGCGGTTTCGTAAACGCAGAAAAATTCTTTTGTTTCAGTTTCGTCAAAAACCTTCTTTATAGCGTTGCTTTTTTCTTTATTAACTTTTACGTTAATAGTTTGAGTTTTTGCCGTTCTTTCGCAAACTGTTTCAAGTAATTTTGCTTTCGCAAACGCGTCGTCCGCGTTCTTGCCTACTACAACAGCTCCGTGATTAGCCATTAAAACGATTTTTGCGCCGCTCTCAAAACATTTTTTAACGTTGACTGAAAGTTTTTTTGTGCCGGGCAAAGCGTATTCGGCAACAGCGATAATGCCCAAAGCAGCTTCTTCCGATTCACTCAACTGCAACTGATTAAAACTGCAAAGAGATAGGGCGGAAGCGTAAGTTTGGTGAGTATGAATCACAAATCCCGCATCTGGGAAAATCTGATAAGCCGTCGCGTGAACGCCTTTTTCGGAAGACGGTTTGTGTTTGCCGTTCTTTTTCTTTGTTTGCGGATCGTATATAACCAAATCCGTTTCCTTCATTTTGTCATATCCTAGACCGCTGGGAGTTATTACTATTTTCCCGTCGTCGGTAAGGCAGCTGACGTTGCCCCAAGTTCGCGCGACGAGATTTTCCGACAAAAGTTTTTTTGCGGCGTTTAAAACGCTGTTTTTACATATTTGTTCGTTCATGTAGTTTTCGTCTCCTCGATATTATCAAATACTTTGCCAAAAGCTATCAAAGCCTGGTCTATATCTTCTTTTTTGTAAGCCGCGCTTAAATACATACGATTACCCGCTAATGTCACCAATCCTTCCGCCATATAAGCCGCGCCTATATGCTGCATTTCTTTTTTGCGTAACGATGTTTGTTTTAATACGTTCGGTATTTGCCACGGGCGGGACCAATTTATAGAATAATGCATTGTGCCTACCGTGTCAAGATGGCAAATAGAACCGACGTTATACGCGACAAAAGGAAGATTTCTTTCATCTATCATTTTGTTTAGTCCGTCAGTCAACGCGTCGCCTAGAATAGCCGCTTTTTTCCAAGCCTCGGTGCGTTCGATTTCGCAGATAGTATGATAACCCGCGCAGCAGCTGAGCGGAGTAGCAGCCATAGTGCCGCCGACAAGGGCTTTTTTGCCGCCGTGTTCGTCCAGCCCCGCGCCAAGATATTTCATAAATTCTTTTTTGCCGCCGAGAGCACCCGCGCCGGGATAGCCGCCCGCGACTACTTTTCCGAATATGGTTAGGTCTGGCGAAACGCCGAAATATCCCTGCGCTCCCGATAAACCCATACGAAAACCTGTGACGACTTCGTCAAAAATAAGCAGCGCGCCGTAGCGGTCGCATAATTTTCTGACTCCCGCGCAAAAATCAAAATCTACGGGGCGTGTTCCGCTTTCGGGACCAATGGGTTCGAGTAAAACTGCCGCTGTGCCGCCGCGCAAACGGTTGAGAATCAAAACTCTTTCAAGGTCGTTTAAATCGTTGGGGAAAAACT
>DAOTGG010000097.1:0-1871 GCA_035446985.1 Eubacteriales bacterium | reverse complement strand
AAATAGTATACTTTTAGCAAATATAAAGGCGTTGAAGAGAAAAGTAGGAATTTTGTTTTTCAAAGAGAAAGGGCGGCGCGGTGAAAGCCCTTAAAACAGTCTTCCGAAACCCGTCTTGGAGCCGCTCGTGTAAAAAAATTTATTGCGTTTCTTAGGTTTTTCTCACATTAAGGTAAAAGAACCTCTAAAAAGCCGACAATTATAAACGAGCCGTATTTCTCACGTTACAGAGAAAGTGAATTTAGTAATTCGCTTATTAAGAGCAAAAACAATTGTTTTTGAATTTAGGTGGTAACACGGACATCACGTTCGCCCTAAGCCGTATTTATTGGCTTGGGGATTTTTTTATAAAATTAACCATGAAGGAGCAAAACTATGAAACTATGTAAACTTGTGGGCGACAGATTTAAGGAAAGACCGTCGGACTGCGTTATCGACAGCCACGCTTTGATGGTTCGCGGCGGATATATGAAATACGTCGCTAACGGTATTTTTTCGTCTTATACGCCTCTGGTAAGAGTCACAGATAAAATCAAAAAAATCATTCGTGAAGAAATGGACGCTGTCGACGGACAGGAAGTGCTTTTCCCCGTCGTTATGCCTGCGGCTTTGTGGCAGGAATCGGGCAGATACGAGAGCATAGGCAGCGAAATGGCGCGTTTAACCGACCGCAACGACAACCGTCTTGTGCTGGGTATGACGCACGAAGAAGCGGCGGTGCAGCTTGTGCGCGAATACGGTCAAACCTATGCGAAATATCCTTTTATGATTTATCAAATACAAACGAAATTCCGAGACGAAGCACGTCCCCGCGGCGGTCTTATACGTACGCGCGAATTTACGATGAAAGACGCTTATTCTTTCCATACCAGCCAAGTTGATTTGGAAGAATATTACAAGCGTTGTTACGACGCGTACAATCGTATTTTTGCCCGCGCGGGTATTCCCGAAGTCATTACTGTGCAGTCGGACAGCGGTATAATGGGCGGCAAAATTTCGCACGAATATATGCTTTTGACAGCCGTCGGCGAAGATACGATAGCTATTTGTCCCGAATGCGGTTACCGCGCGAATATGGACGCGGCGGAAAGTATTATCGAAAACGTGCGTGACGGCGTGAGCGAGAAAATAACCGAAGTCCATACCCCAAACCTTAGCACGATTGAAGAAGTAGCCGAGTTTTTAAAAGTCCCGTTAAATAAAACCTGCAAAGCAGTTATTTATCAAAAAAACCACAACGACGAATATGTAATTTTGTTTATCAGGGGCGATTTGGAAGCCAACGAAACCAAACTGACGAACTTTTTGGGCTGCGATATTCACCCTGCCGTCATAACGGAAGAAAGCGGCATCACGGCTGGTTTTGTAGGACCTTATGACTTAAAGGCAAAATGCGTTACGTTGTTTGATAAGTCGCTGCAAAATACATTTAATATGGTTTGCGGAGCGAATAAAAAAGATTATCACCTTACGGGACTTGATATTGACCGCGATTTGGACAAAGTGGAATATAGAGATTTTGCAAAAATTATCGTGGGCGGCGTTTGCCCGAACTGCAAAAAGCATTCCATTACGATATCAAAAGGCATCGAAGTCGGCAATATCTTCCAGCTAGGCGACAAATACACTAAGACTATGAATATGACTTATCTCGACAGCGACGGCAATACCCAGTACCCGATTATGGGTTGTTACGGAATAGGCGTCGGTCGTTTGGCGGCGTCGGTCTGCGAAGCAAGCCACGACGATTACGGACCGATTTGGCCCATATCTATCGCTCCGTGGGAAGTGCATATTTGCTGCGTCAGAAGCGACACTCCCGAAGTAAAAGAATACGCGGAAAAATTATATGAAAGCCTATTAAAACAAAA
>DAOTGG010000096.1:0-1886 GCA_035446985.1 Eubacteriales bacterium | reverse complement strand
GCAAAATGATTGTTCCGTTACAGTTTTTAAAGACGATTTTACCCGACCCCGCGTCCTTGGGTCCCCGCACAAAAGGCAAAACGAACATAGGCTGTATTTTCCGCGGCAAAAAAGACGGGAAAGACAAAACTTATTATTTGTATAATATTTGCGACCACGAAGCGTGCTACAAAGAAGTAGAAAGTCAAGCCGTTTCTTATACGACGGGCGTTCCCGCAATGATAGGCGCGATGCTCGTTATGACGAATGTATGGAATAAACCGGGCGTATGGAATATGGAAGAGTTTGACCCCGATCCGTTTATGGACGCGCTCAATAAATGGGGACTTCCTTGGCAGGAAGATTTCGATCCCGTATTGGTTGATTAAAAAATGTTCGACACAAAAAATCTGCCGACGCCGTCTTACGTCGTCGACGAAAAAAAACTTATAGGAAATTTGGCAAAACTGCAAGCCGTAGCTAAAAAGGCGGGCTGCAAAATTTTACTCGCCCAAAAAGCTTTTTCTATGTTTCACGTGTACCCGCTTATCGCAAAATATCTTGACGGCACGGAAGCGAGCGGACTATATGAAGCAAAACTCGGTCGCGAGCAAATGCCGACACGGGAAACTCACGTTTTTTGCGCGGCATACCGTGACGACGAGTTTGACGAAATTTTAATGTTTGCGGATCATTTCGTATTTAACTCGTTTAGTCAATGGAAAAAATTTAGAGAAAAGGCGAAAAAAACGGGCAAAAGTTTCGGTATACGAATAAATCCCGAATTTTCAACGCAAAACACGGCGATATACGATCCCTGCGCTCCATATTCGCGGTTAGGAGTAACGAAAGAAAATTTTGAACCCGATAACCTTGACGGAATAGACGGACTGCATTTTCACACGTTATGCGAACAAGGCAGCGAAGACCTTGCCGAGACCGTCAAAGCGGTGGAAAAAAAGTTCGGCGAATATTTACCAGAAATGAAATGGGTTAATTTCGGCGGAGGACACCACATAACAAAAGACGGCTACGATATCGAAAAACTTACCGAAACGGTGAAAAACTTTAAAGCTAAATACGGCGTGGAAGTTTATCTCGAGCCCGGCGAAGCTATCGCTCTAAACGCGGGCTATCTAGTAGCGACAGTACTCGATATAGTAAAAAACGGCATGGATATAGCGATACTCGACGCTTCGGCGGCGTGCCATATGCCAGACGTCATCGAAATGCCCTACCGCCCGCCCCTATTGGAAAGCGGAAAACCCTACGGTTACCGCCTTGCGGGAGCGACGTGTCTTGCGGGCGACGTCATCGGCGATTATTCTTTTGACAAAAAGTTAACTGTCGGCGACAAACTCGTATTTGCCGATATGGCGATATACACAATGGTAAAAAACAACACCTTTAACGGCATGCCGTTGCCTTCCATATATTTACTTAAATGTAACGGCGAATTTGAACTTGTTAAAAAATTCGGATACTCGGATTTTAAAAACAGATTATCATAAAAAATTTACACGAGGGAAAAAATGGATTGTAAAAACGTAAAAGACTGTCCTTGTCCGAAAACTACGTGCGCCAATCACGGCATATGCTGTCAATGCGTAAAAAAGCACCGCGATACTGACAGTCTGCCTTATTGCATTTTCCCAAAAACTGGGGACAAGAGTCAGGAAAATTTTTACAAAAAGCTTAAAGACAGGTTTGAAAAAAAATGATTGTCGCAAAATTCGGCGGATCCAGCGTTGCCAGCGCAGAACAGTTTAAAAAAGTAAAAGATATAGTCCTTTCCAATAGCGAAAGGTCTGTTGTCGTGGTTTCTGCGTTGGGCAAAAAAACACCCGACGATATTAAAACGACGGATTTACTTTACTCATTACATTCAAAACTTGTAAAACGCAAAC
>DAOTGG010000095.1:0-1918 GCA_035446985.1 Eubacteriales bacterium | reverse complement strand
TGCATCAGCGCGAATATAGATAAAACTATAGAAGCGTCCGAAAGACAAATCGCCGCAATTACAAAACTTATCGAAAGCGGTAAACTCAATCTAGTGGACGAAAAACTACGCCAGACTGCCGATATGCGAATGGAGCATGAAGACGCTACTATGGACGAACTTGCAAGTCTACTTGGCGTAACGAAAAGCGGAGTAAATCACCGAATAAGAAAACTGATAGAATTAGCTGATACGGAGGAAAAATGAGCGGTTTTGCGCACTTACATTTACATACTGAATTTAGTTTATTAGACGGCGCATCAAGGATAGACAATCTTTTTGAACTGTGCCAAAAAATGGGAATGAAAGCCGTAGCTATTACCGATCACGGTAATATGTACGGCGCTTATCATTTTTATGTGAAAGCGAACGAAACCGACCCAAAAACTGGAAAACGCAAATATAACGTAAAACCTATTATCGGCTGCGAGTTTTACGTTGCCGACGATATAAAAATAAAAAGCGGCAGAGACACCAATTATCATTTGGTGTTGTTGGCGAAAAATAATACAGGCTACAAAAATCTTGTAAAGCTTAACAGTATCGCTTTTGTGGACGGCTTTTATTACAAGCCCCGCATAGATTTTGAAACATTGTCCCGTTACAGCGAGGGACTTATTTGTCTTTCGGCGTGTCTGGCTGGACAGTTGCCGAGATTTCTATTGGATAATCGCAATGAAGACGCCGATATTATTGTTGAAAAATACAAGGCTCTTTTCGGTGACGATTATTATATCGAGCTGCAAGACCACGGTATTGCCGAACAACGGTTTTTGAATCCAAAACTTATCGAGATAGCGAAAAAGCACAACGTGCCGTTGGTCGCTACCAACGACGTTCATTATCTTCATAAATCCGACGCCGAAATGCAGGATATACTGCTTTGCGTGCAGACTGGTCATTACGTCGACGACGCTGACAGAATGCGTTTTGACGGCGAAGAGTTTTACCTCAAAAGCGGCGACGAGATGGAAAAAATTTTTGCATCCGTTCCTGAAGCAATCGCCAATACATTAAAAATCGCTGAAAAATGCGACGTTCAAATTGAAAAAGAAAAACTTTTACCGTCTTACGTTCCGCCCGACGGTCTTACACCCGAACAGTATTTGCGCATTTTGATGGAAGAGGGTTTGAAAGAAAGATACGGAGAGATAACCCCCGAAATACGAGAAAGAGCGGAATACGAATTTGGGATTATTTCAAAAATGGGTTACGTTGAATATTATCTTATCGTTTGGGATTTTATACATTATGCCGAAAGCAACGACATACCGGTAGGTCCGGGCAGAGGCTCGGGCGCGGGCAGTATCATTGCGTACGCTATCGGAATAACGAAAGTAGAGCCTTTGCGGTACAATCTGCTGTTTGAAAGATTTTTAAATCCCGACCGTATTTCCATGCCCGATTTTGATGTCGACTTTTGTATGGATAGACGCGGCGAAGTAATAAACTATGTTATTAGTAAATACGGAAAAGATAACGTCGCGCAGATAGTAACCTTTGGCACAATGGCTGTAAAAAACGCGATAAAAGACGTTTGCCGAGTTTTGCGCGTGCCGTATTCCGAAGGCGATAAGGTCACTAAACTGATTCCTAATATGTCCAAGCATAACCTACGGCAAATACTGGGCTTGGATTTATATGAAGGCGCGGACGTGCGTATTGCGGAAGTCAGAGAAATTTACGACAACGATTATCAGATGAAAAAAGTCATGGATTTAGCCATGCAGCTTGAAGGAAGCCCGAGACAGACAGGCATACATGCCGCAGGCGTGGTCGTTTGCCGCGAGCCGATTTCCGACCATATACCTTTGCAACGAAGCGGCGAAGACATCACTACTCAGTTCACTATGAAAGAAGTCGAAAAACTCGGTTTACT
>DAOTGG010000094.1:0-1925 GCA_035446985.1 Eubacteriales bacterium | reverse complement strand
TAATAGCGTTGAAGTATCTTGCGTGCGTGCTTTTGACTTTTGGCATATCATATTTACAGTCTATTATGCTTGCCTATATCGGACAGAAAGTTATATACCAAATACGCCTAGACGTATTCAAACATCTGCACAAACTTGACATTAGTTTTTTTAATAACAATCCCATAGGAAGGCTGGTCACGCGCGCGACCAACGACGTAGAAACGCTGAGCGAACTATATTCCAGCGTTATAGTGACTTTGGTACGAAGCGTCGGTACGCTTATCGGTATCATCGTTACAATGCTGACTTTCAATTTGGAACTGTCGCTTATTACTTTTACAACAATACCTGTAATAATTGTGATAACGACCATCTTTACTAATATCTTGATGAAAAGATGGAGCGCGATAAGGTCAAAAATATCCGCGCTTAACGCCTTTGTTTCAGAACACGTTTCGGGAATGAAAATCATTCAGATATTTACGGCGGAAAAAAAGACGTACGACAAATTTACCAATAAAACGGAAGAACTGCGCAAAAGTCATTTAAAACAGATTGTAACTCACTCTATCTATGGACCGTCGATTTATTTGCTTAATATTTTGGCGACCGTACTACTGATAATATTCGGAAGCAAAATGTATATGGCGGGCGCGATTACGATAGGAACGATAGTGACTTTCCAACGTTATATCGGCAGATTTTTCGACCCGATACAAGAATTTGCAGAACAGTTAAACGTTATTCAAGCGTCAAAGGTTTCCGCACAAAGAATATTTGGTTTGCTTGATGAACAGCCGTCGATAATTGAAAAAGAAGACGCGATAGAATTGACCGACATCAAAGGCGATATCGAATTTAAGAACGTCTGGTTCGCGTATAAAGACGAGGACTGGATACTTAAAGACGTGTCTTTCAAGATACAAGCGGGTCAGAGCGTGGCGTTCGTCGGCGCCACGGGCGCAGGCAAGACGACGATACAAAACCTTATCGGCAGATATTACGACGTGCAAAAAGGCGAGATATTGTTT
This sequence comes from Eubacteriales bacterium, assembly GCA_035446985.1. Lineage (GTDB taxonomy): Bacteria > Bacillota > Clostridia > Christensenellales > CAG-314 > JAQUSX01. The sequence continues at coordinate 912 of DAOTGG010000094.1, read as the reverse complement.
GACGGAATAAATATAAAAGACATCAAAATAGACAATCTCAGAATAAAAATAGGACAAATGCTCCAAGACGTATTTTTGTTTACGGGCGATATTGAAAGCAATATAAGATTGAAAAATGAAGACATTGGACAAGACGAGCTTATCGCTTCCGCAAAATACGTTAACGCGGACAACTTTATTTCAAAGCTAAAATTGCAGTACAAAGAACCCGTACTTGAAGGGGGAACGTCGCTGTCCGCAGGTCAAAGACAGTTAATTTCTTTTGCCAGAACTTTGGCGTATAAACCGAGAATTTTGATACTGGACGAAGCGACGGCTAATATCGACACCGAAACGGAACTATTGATACAAGACGCTTTGAGAAAGATAATGGAAGGAAGGACGACCTTGATAGTGGCGCACAGACTTTCCACTATACAAAACTGCGACAACATCATAGTAATGCACAAAGGAAGAGTAGTGGAGCAGGGCAATCATCAAGCTTTACTCAAACAGAAAGGAATTTATTACAAACTATATAAACTTCAATACGAACACGCCGAAAATTAGGCTGAAATAGCCGATAAATTTTTACATAACCTAATAAAATTTTAACGGGAAGATTATTATCTTCCCGTTTTTCGTTAACAGATTAAAAATTCAAAAATGAACAAATTTATTTTTATATATGACAGGTTGGTGTCATATTTTTTGTGTTATAATAAATGTACTAGAAGTTTTTAAAGGTATTCAAAGGTGAATTATGAATAAATTTTACGCTCACACAAGTGAAGAGAAAGAATGGCAGACTTTGGAAGAACATCTTAATAACGTGGCGGTAATATGCGCGGAAAATTGCGGTAAAGACGACGAAGGTTTGGGATATAAAATAGGTTTATTACACGACTTGGGAAAATATCAAGAAAGTTTTCA
>DAOTGG010000093.1:0-2017 GCA_035446985.1 Eubacteriales bacterium | reverse complement strand
TGAAAGCCGACGCGTGGCATCACTTGTCCGACTCGCTTTCATCAATAGGCAGCGCGCTCGGCATTGTCGGTATGCTGATAGGTAATGGCTGGGAAATTCTTGACCCCATTGCGGGCATAATCATTTGCTTAATAATATTGAAAGTGGCTTTTGATATTATAAAAAGCGCTGTTGACCAGCTTGTCGATAAAAGCATAAAAACGGAAACGGCAAATGAAATAAAAAACAAAATTATGAACGTCGATAAGGTGATGGGTATAAAATCTTTCAAATCCCGCCAGTTTGGAAACAAAATGTATGTTGACGTTGAAATATATCTGGACAGCGAACTAAGCTTTAAAGAGGCGAACGATGTAGCGGAGAATGTTCACGATTTTTTGGAAAAAGAATACGAGGATTTAAAACATTGCGCCGTTTGCGTCAAGCCCGTAGAAAACGCCGTAGCTATCGACAAAAATGTTTGAATGTAAAAAATCAAAACTATAAATATTTTACCTTTTAAAAATAGCAATCTTAATTAAGAATGCTATTTTTTTAGGTTCATGTTCGTAAAAATATTTAACCTTGACTTTATTTGAGCAAAGTGTATAATTTTACTAAATAGAAAATTCTTACTGCAACAGGGGTGACTTATGCAAAAAATGAAAAGAAAAATTATTATTATTACAACGCTTTTCGGGCTGATTATCGCGGCGATTTCATTTCTTTGCCCGCTTATTATCAAATATATCGTTGAGGACATTAACGCCAACGCTTTCACAAACAGCGATATACGCAATTATATTCTGATTATAATCGGCGTCTATGTTTTAGCTTTCGTTTTTTCAAGTCTATCGAATTTGGTCAGAAACCGTCTTTCTGTCGGCTTTAAGACTATGCAAAGCCACAAAATGTACGCCTGGCTTATGGATATGAATTATTCCGCGATAGCTGAAAAGCAGCCGACATATTTGGCGGACAGAATTTTCAATTCGATTGAAACAATATACACTTATTATTCTTCAGTCGCCAAGGATTACATAATAAACGGTATAATAATCGCCGTTTGTCTCGCTTTGGCGTATTATTTTTCTTTGTGGCTCGGCATAGTTTTGTCGGTCATGATTCCTGTTTATCTCGTATCTTACCTACTGCTCAATAAGAAACTGCAAAATAAATGCGTGGGATTGCAAACGATAACGAGTAAAAATTTTGCCAGCGTTATTTCAATTATCAATGAAGTAGATTTTTTCAAACAGCTCGACACCCACGAAAACGCGCTAAGTTTGATAGACGAAAATATAAACAATATCAACAAGGAAAACGCGGCGTTAACGAATTTCGGTCAGACAATAGAGACGATTATAACGACAATTATAGGTTTGTCAAACGCGCTGGTGTATATCATTATTTCGGTGGACTTCGTCACGGGCGCGATAACTTTATCAAACTACGTTTTCATCTCCATGGTTTTAGGATTGTTTTTCCCCGCTATATCGGGAATAGTGAGAGCGAATTTAAGCGTGCGCAACATTAAAGCGGCGAACGATTTTATTCAAAACGAATTATTGAAAAATCAGGAACTTAGCGGCGACGTAAAACTCGACCGCGTTAATACAATAGAATTTGATATACCTCAGTTTTCATACGACAAAAATCCGCTATTAAAGAATGTGAACTTTTCCATTAAGCAAAGCGACAAAGTTTTTATAAGCGGAACGTCGGGCTGCGGAAAAACGTCCTTGGTCAAGGGTATGCTAAAATTTATTGATATGGACGAAATTAAAGTTAACGGCGAAAATATCAAAAACTATGAAAATCAAAGCTATCACAGCCGTTTCGCGTTTTTGTCTCAAAATCTGCCGATTATTCCCGGCACGCTGAAAAAGAATATTTTATTCGGCAAAAACAAAGATTTAGATTTTTTAAAATCCAAGAAATTTATGCAAAAGTTTTTTGACGCGGAAAACGGACTCGACGCAGTTATATATGATAACGGTGCTAATTTGTCGGGCGGCGACAAACAAAAAATCGCGCT
>DAOTGG010000092.1:0-2043 GCA_035446985.1 Eubacteriales bacterium | reverse complement strand
TAATTACGTTTTAAAACGCTGCCCAGTAAAAATCCTAAACTTGCGTAAAACAGCATAGCCGCAAGCGTAATAACGCTGCATAAAATCAAAGTTTTTGCGCTTAATACGTCGGGGGCTACAGCCGCTCCGCTTATCAAAGCAGGTATCAGAGCGCACAGCGACAAGATAAAAATTCTTGTAAGCACAGTTCCCGATTTCGCCGCAAAAATCTCCGAGCGTGAAATATTGTTCGCATAGAGATATTCGATTGTGCCATTGGTTTCCTCGTTTTGAAAAATACTCGCGCCCTGCGCCACGGCGTAACCGCAGAATACGATACTGAAAAGCTGGTATATCATTCCAAAGAAGTAATTGTAATTCATTATCGCGCCAACGTCTTCCATACCGAACATTGCCAGTATTTCGGGCGGCATACTTTCAAGTTTTGCCAAAGCTATGTCTTTGACCATAGGGAAAAGCAGCATATACAAAAACGTTAAACCGATAATCGAAGCAACCCAAATAGCGAACGGTCTTATCTTTATTTTCAGCTCTGTAACAAATATTGAGCTCGTCCTTTTAAAAGAAAAAGTTTTCATTTATTTGTCCTCTCCGTAATAGCTCATAAATTTTTCTTCCAAAGAAGAATGTTTGATTTCTAATGAAACCAAGTCTTTTTCGGCTAATTTTTTCGTCAGACTGTTTATGTCGCCTTCATAGTCAAATTTTTCCGCAGCTCCCTTTGCCGTAACGAATGAAACGATTAGACTTCTGGCTTTATTCATTGTTTCCATATCGCTTTCCAAAACTATTTTGCCGTCTTTTATTATGCAAACTCTGTCGCAGTATTTTTCAACCTCAAAAAGATTGTGGCTGGAAAGAAAAATAGTCGCTCCATTTTTCTTTTTTTCAAGTAATAGCGCAAAAAGTTTTTCTTGTATAAGCGGGTCTAGTCCGTTTGTCGGTTCGTCAAAAATCATAACCGAAGAATCTTTCATCAATGCTTGTACCAAACTGACTTTTTTTCTGTTTCCTAAACTGAGTTCTTTGATATATCTGTTTTCGGACAATTCAAAATATTCGCAAAGCTCTCTCGCTTTGCCGCGGTTTTCATTAGGGTTGAGCGCGATGGAATAATTTAATAAATCTTTGACTTTCATTTCGGGGTAAAAATAAACTTCGCCTGGAACGTACGCCGTAAATTCTTTAATTTTTTTGCTCTCTCGTGCGCAGTCGCAACCAAGTATCGTTGCGCTGCCGCTTGTCGCATAATTAAAGTTTAACAGTATGCGTATGGTCGTAGATTTTCCCGCGCCGTTTTTGCCGATAAAGCCGTATATTTCTCCCTTATTCACCGACAGGCTGATATCGTCGTTAGCTTTGATTTTTCCGTAAATCTTGGTAAGGTTTTTTATTTCAATCGCTGCCATTTTGCCTCCTTTTACAGTTCGTCGGGGTCGTAAATTTCCATATACACCGACATTAAGGGAAGCTTCAGTACTTTCCCTTGATAAGTTTCGTATTCTTCTTCAGTTAAGTATAGCGTTGAACCGCCTGGTAACTGTATATTCATTGCGTTAATGGAGTCTCGGCTTTCTATCTGAAAACGCAAAATTAAATCTATTTCGTTTCTGTTTGTCGCGATAAATCCGTTTTCTATCAAAATCTCGCTGATTACCGTATAACTGCACGGTCTGTTATCGGTATTTTCGGGGTCCGTAGTAAACGTTGAAAGAGAACTCGCGAAAAAGTTCTTTGGGGAATATGTAATTGTTTCGTCTTCATTGACAATACCTACGGTCAAACTAAGAATTTTTAAGCTGTCCATAAACGCGTCAAAATCTGCCCCCGTATAAGTTTCTGTGTAGCTTTCAGTATTGTATCCGACAAATGTAATTCGTACAAAGTTGTCCGCTTCGCCTTGGTTTATGATATGTAATTTGAACGTATATATTTGGCTTGGCAGCATATCGGCAATTTCCATGGCGACATTGATTGTGGCGGAACCTTCCTGCAAAGCCGCTTGCGGAGTTCCTACCATTTGATATAGTTCGTGCATTGGAA
>DAOTGG010000091.1:0-2046 GCA_035446985.1 Eubacteriales bacterium | reverse complement strand
GGGCTAATGGCAAATACGAATACGAGAAACTTGTAAATTCAGCGCAGGAACAAGCGAAGAAAATTAAACGCTGATTTAGTATCTAGTCGTAGTTTAGCCGAAAATAAAACCGCCATATATAATCGAAAAAAAAGCTGTTACAGCTTTTTTTATTTTATAAATAATTTTTAAATGCAAGCCAAAAAATCAAAAAAGAAAAATAAGAAACGTATTGAAAATCAGTTGCTAAAATGATAGAAATATCATATAATTCTAACGAACGTTAGATAAATAGAATAATAAATCAAAAATGATTATTGAACTGCGTTTAAAATACGAAGTCCCTATCGAATTCGATTTCGATATAGTGTTAAGCGAAAATCAATAAACCTGTCCTAGCAAAAAAGGAGACTAATATGACCGAACAAGATTTAAAAGCAAAAATAAAACATGTCGCGATAAATAGTTTCAATAAAGACGGATTTTTCGGCGCGTCGATACGCGATATTGCAAAAGAAGCAAACTGCTCTTTGCCGACGATTTATTATTACTTCATAAGCAAAAAAGAGCTTTTTGACGAAATTATTAAGAAAGATTTTTTTGCGCTCCTTAATAATCGTGCCGTAAAACTAAAATCTGACGATGCGGTAAATTTTTACGTTGATTTTGTGTATGGACTGAATGACCTTGCCGAATACGATAAAAAAGTTTACAGGCTTGCCGTCAAGGTCTACCTATCTTTTGACGGCGACGAAGACCTGAAAAAAATAATTGACGACTGGGAAAAAACTATTTTTCCCCGCCACCGTGAAATTATCCGTTCGCATTTTAACTTAAATTATACGGATGCGCAAATACGGACGCTCGTTCATTTATTGGAAAATATGATAGAAAGGATTGTTGTCAAAAACGAAAATCCCTCCCGAAACGAAATTCGAGAAGAAATAGAAACGGTGCTAAGGTAGATAATATTTTAAAATAAAATTTTTAACAATGGAGATAAAAAAATGGAAATCGAAAAAAAATTCGCTTTGCTTCAAAACACTTACGCTGCCGCGCTTGCAGAGACGGTAAATACATACGGCAAACTAAATGTTCTTGAGGAAATCGTAAAATCAAAAAAAATCAGACAAAAGCAAACCGCGCCTTATCTTAATCAGCAACTTAATATCACTGCGGCGGATGAAGTTTTCACAAAGTTAGCCGAGATATTCGGATGCGCAAACTGGACTGTTGAGCAAACCGAATGCGAATTTATAGCTACGGCAACGACTTGCAAACTTTGCTTTCTTTCAAAAAAAATGGGCGGCGCAAATCCGTGCCATGGCTGGTGTCTTGACCCGATGTTCGCTATGATAGAATCACTTGGCATCGAAGAAAAAAACATAACCGTGGAAAGCACCCTGATGGACGGGGAGTTATGTAAAGTAATCATCAAAAAAAATAATTAAGTTGAACTAAAACCGTCAAATTTTTTTGGCGGTTTTGTTATTGCTAAAGATTTTTTACAATGTTATAATTATCTTGCAAAAAGGAGAATGACGGCATGCTTGATAAAAAAGGTTTTGATATGTGGGCAAACGGCTATGACAAAAGCGTAGGTCTTTCGGAAGAAGAGAATACGTATCCGTTTGCAGGCTATAAAAAAGTTTTAAATTTTATTTATAAAAAAATTTTGAGCGGTAAAAAAGCAAATCCGAAAATACTTGATATAGGTTTTGGCACGGGAACTCTGACTAAAAAACTGTACGACAGCGGCTGCGATATAACGGGCGTGGATTTTTCCGACGAAATGATAAAACTGGCGAAAAACAAAATGCCCAACGCAAAATTATATGAAGCGGATTTTTCGCACGGCTTACCGAAAGAAATATGCGACGAAAAATTTGATTTTATTGTCGCGACGTATTCGCTGCATCACTTGACGGACGAAGATAAAGTCAATTTTTTGCGAAAGATGTTAAATAATCTGACTGACAGCGGAATTATTTTCATAGGTGACGTAGCGTTCAAGACTCGCCGTCAGCTTGATAAATGCAAAGCTATTAGCGGCGAAAACTGGGACGA
>DAOTGG010000090.1:0-2068 GCA_035446985.1 Eubacteriales bacterium | reverse complement strand
AGACTCGCCGTCAGCTTGATAAATGCAAAGCTATTAGCGGCGAAAACTGGGACGAGGACGAAATTTATTTTGTCTATGACGAGATAAAAACTATTTTTAAAAAAATAAAATTTCACAGAATGTCTCATTGTTCGGCTGTAATTTCAATTAAAAGGAACGTCAAATAATATGAAGAAAAAATTGTCCGAAATGACATTGGAAGAACTGTGGCAGCTTTTCCCAATAATATTGACGGAACATAATCCGCTTTGGTCAGAGTGGTATAAGAAAGAAGAAAGGATTTTGTCTGAGCGTCTGCCGCGCAACGAAATAAAAAGGATCGGACATATCGGAAGTACTGCTATTGATACGATTTGGGCTAAACCCACCGTCGATATTCTGGTGGAAGCGAATCAAAACGCCGACTGGAAAAATCTTGAAAACAAAATAACCGAATGCGGCTATGACGCGATGTCGAGAGAAGACGGCAGAATTTCTTTTCATAAAGGCTACACGGAAGACGGATTTGCCGAAAAAGTTTTTCATTTACATTTAAGACGCGCGGGCATTAACGACGAACTGTATTTTAGAGATTATTTAATAGACAATCCCATCGTTGCCAAAGAATACGAAAAAATGAAACTTGAGTTATGGAAAAAATACGAGCATAACCGTGACGCTTATACGGAGAGCAAAACCGAATTTATAAAAAATATACCCAAAAGGCAAAAGAACAATATCGCGGTAGATACGAGTGATTTGAGAAAATATTTTGAACAGAATTTGATTTTTTCATGCGCGGATTATCGTAGCGGTTATTCAATAAAAATAGAGTATCTTAATGGTGTGCTGTTAATGTCGCCGCGTAAATCGCTTGTACATATCTACAAAAAAAACGGAGTAAACGTGAAAAAAATAACGAAAGAACAGGCGCGCAATTACCTTGTTTGCTATCACAATCTGGACGGTCAGCGCGGCTACAAGGGCGAAAAAGGGACGCTCGAATATTTTAAGCAAGTAGGTTCGGTTCAGTTCGATCCGCTTAAAGTTGCGGGCAGAAACGCCGACCTTACGCTTCAGTCGAGTGTCGGCAACTACACTCCCGCCGTTATGGAAAAGCTGCTTTATTCCGACAGAAAACTCGTCGACGGCTGGGACAAAATGCAAAGCGTGTTTATGCAGGACGATTGGGCGCATTTTTCGTATACAAGAAAAAATCAAAAAGAGAACTACATCCGCTGGCTGAAAAGAATCGGCTCATCGGAAATACTGGATTACGTAGGCGAAATCCGCAAAATGCTGGAAGAAAACGGACCGTTGCCTTCGACCAAAATAGATTTCGGCGGCAGACTGGATACGGGGTGGGGACGCGGAAAAGCAAGCGCAATAACGCTAGATTTTATGCTCAAAACGGGTGAAATCGGCGTCAGAAACAAACAGAACGCCGTAAAAGTGTACGACCTGAGCGAAAGGCTTATCAGCGAAGAAAATTACAAAAAAGAAAATCCGTTTAAGAACGAGGCTGAATTTACCGACTGGCTGACGCTTAGGCGTATCGGCAGCGTGGGGCTGCTTTGGACAAGAAACGGCGGCGGATGGCTGGGTTCGCGCTACTTAGAAAACAGAAAATGCAGAACTGACGCGCTGAAACGCCTGCTTGAAAAAGAATTAATCGAAGAAATCGCCGTGGACGGATTTAACGAAATTTTTTATATCCGTAAATCCGACGAGGTTTTTCTGGACGCTGTCGCGCGTAATAGCGCAAAAATCATCGCGCCGCTCGACAATATGATTTGAGACAGGCTGATGACCAAAGCCCTTTTCGATTTTGAATACAGCTGGGAAGTTTACGTGCCTAAAATCAAACGCAAATACGGCTATTACGTTCTGCCCGTTCTCTGCGGTGGCAAATTCGTCGCCAGATTTGAACCCGAATACAACCGCGCTGGTCAGCCGCTTAAAATATTAAATTGGTGGAATGAATCTGTTTTGACTGCGAAAGAGAAAAAGACGGTTTCTGCCGCGTTCGACGGCTTTTGCGAATATTTAGGCTGCGGCGGCTCGAATATAGGCGATTTTATTTAAAAAG
>DAOTGG010000089.1:0-2403 GCA_035446985.1 Eubacteriales bacterium | reverse complement strand
TGCCCGCCGCTACAAAAACGTTTTTTCCTATTGTAATGGGCGCGATAAAATTGCAATTGCTTCCCAAAAAACTGCCGTCGCCGACTGTCGCGCGGTTTTTATTTTTTCCGTCGTAATTAACAAAAACAACCCCGCAGCCAACGTTCACTTTTTCGCCTATTGTCGCGTCGCCAATGTACGCGAGATGACTTACTTTTGTTCCGTTGCCGATAACGGAATTTTTAATTTCGACAAAATCGCCTATACGACAATTTTCGCCAATAACAGAACCTTGCCTTAAATACGAATACGGACCTACTGTAGTGCCGCTGCCGACTGTCGCGCCGATAAGCGTAGACGATACGCATTTTACATTCTGCCCGAATATTGAGTCCGTAATATCGCAAAACGGCCCGACAATGGTATTTTCCCCTATCTCCGTTTCACCTTTAATAACCGTAAAGCGGCAGATTTTTGCAGAGTTCGCGATTTTTACTCCGTAATCAATACTAACGTCGCTTTCGCTTTCTATAAATACTCCGCTTTCGATATGTTTTTTTAAAATAATTTTCCTTGCGTAATCAATCACCTGCGGGAAATCTTTTATTTGTGTAAATTTCGGTCCACAGTCAATAAGCATAGTAACGGCATCTTTTATATCGCCGCCTTTTTTTACTACCGTTCCGCCTTTAAAATTTACCGCCGTAAGCTCAAATTTTTCCATAAAAGCGAAAATATTATCTATTATTTTTTGAGTTGTAAACGGAAAACTCGGCATTAACACGACGCTATCGTGTTTTTTGTCGCTAGCTTTGGCGATGTCGCAATAATCTATTTTTTCCGCTCCGCTAAACTCGTTTAATAAAATTTCTACAGCGGTTTTTCCTAATATATTTACACCGTTAAGCTCTTCCGCATCCGCGTCTTTCGGCATATTGGCGGCAACAAAAAATTTTGTCACAAACATTCTCCCCGTTTTAACATATTTTGCCTTAAAAACAAATAGACTTATTTGTTTGCGGTTTTGGTTTCTTAAAAAATAAACAAAATCACATTGAAACGAATATTATAAACAACGGAGAAAATTTTTTTATGTGCGGAATAGTAGGATACGCAGGGAAAAATAACGGCGTGCCGTATTTGTTGGACGGATTGACGCTATTGGAATACAGAGGATACGATTCGGCGGGAATCGCTTTTTTTGACAAAGAAAAAATATATACTGTCAAAAAACTCGGTCGGGTTAATGAACTTATCGCCGAGGCGAAAACCTTATGCGGACAAACGGGTATCGGGCATACGCGCTGGGCAACGCACGGCAAACCCAGCTACCAAAACGCCCATCCACATACGTATGGAAAATTCGCCGTGGCGCATAACGGCATAATTGAAAACTATCTGGAACTAAAAAATTCTCTTAATGAAGAATTTGCCAGCGAAACCGATACCGAGGTGATCGCCCATTTGCTGCAAAAAAACTACGACGGCGATTTAGTCAAAACCGTAGCGAATACCGTCAAAAGCTTGAGCGGTTTTTTCGCGCTGGCGATTTTGTGCGAAGACTATCCGAATACCGTTGCCGTTGCTCGGCGCGGCAATCCTATTTTGCTAGGGCGCGGTAACGGCGAAAACTATATAGCGAGCGATTTATTAGCATTAGCGAAAAAAACAAAAACCGTCTATCAACTCCCCGATGAATCTATAGGAATAATAAATCCCGACAGTATTTCCGCATTTAAAACTAAAGATTTAACTCCCATTTTAATGAAAAATATGAATTTTGATATTACAGCGGACTCGATCGATATTGGAAATAACAGCAGTTTTATGATAAAAGAAATATTCGAGTGTCCGAAAACTTTCTCCGACACGGTCTCGAATTTTTACCACAACACGGATTTAACCGAGCTAATCAATAAAATCAGCACAGCCGAAAAAATTACGATTATCGGCTGCGGTACCGCATATCACAGCGGCGTTGTCGGCAAATATCTTTTTGAACGATTTAGCAGAATATCAACCGAAACCGAAATCGCAAGCGAATACAGATACAAAAATCCTATCGTAAAAAAAGGCGATATAGTTATCGCAGTCAGCCAGAGCGGTGAAACCGCCGACACGATAGCGGCGGTAAAGCTGGCAAAAGAGCGGGGCGCGTACGTTGCCGTCATCACAAATGTCAAATACAGCACAATAACCACTCATGCCGACGTCGTTATACCTACCATTGCGGGAGCGGAAATAGGAGTCGCCGCCACAAAAAGCTACGTCGGGCAAGTAGCGGTGTTTATTATGCTCGCGATTGAAACGGCGGAAAAAAATGCGGGCGCATCATTATACAGAAAAAAACTTTTGTCTGTGCCCGGTTCCATTAATACGGTGCTTGCATTGTCAAATGAAATCCGCTCTATTGCGGACGAATAT
>DAOTGG010000088.1:0-2435 GCA_035446985.1 Eubacteriales bacterium | reverse complement strand
CGTCAAAGGGCGAAGGATTGGGAAATAAATTTTTGTCGCACATTCGCGAAGTCGATGCCGTCGTGCATGTAGTCAGGTGTTTCGAAGACGCCAATATTACGCACGTCAATGACAAAGTAGACCCCGTTTCCGATATGGAAACGATAAATCTCGAGCTTATTTACGCCGATATTGACACGGTTACCGCAAGACTCGACAAAGCCAGAGGAATGATAAAGACGGGCGATAAAAAATGGCAGACCGAAGCGGAATTGTTCGAAAAAATACTGGCGCACCTTGAAAGCGGAAAACCCGCCCGCACGCTGGAACTCACGGACGAAGAAAAAGAAATAGCGTACGACCTTTGGCTGTTAACGATAAAACCCGTTATCTATGCCGCTAATATTTCGGAAAATATGCTCGGAAAACCCGATAACAATATGGTAACCGCCGTTAGGCAAGCCGCCGCAAAAGAAGGGGCGGAAGTTATGGTCGTCTGCGCCAAGGTTGAAGAAGAGCTTATTTCGCTAGACGGCGAAGACAAACAAATGTTTTTGGACAGCTACGGACTCACAAGAAGCGCGCTCGAAGAACTGGTCGCAAAATGCTATGATTTGTTAGGTCTTATTTCGTACTTGACCGCAGGCGAAAAAGAAACGAGAGCGTGGACGGTGGAAAAAGGAACGAAAGCTCCGCAAGCCGCGGGAAAAATCCACAGCGATTTTGAAAAAGGCTTTATAAGAGCCGAAATAGTGCCTTACGAAACTTTGCTCGAATGTGGAAACTACAATAACGCCCGTGAAAAAGGCAAAGTCCGCTCGGAAGGCAAAGATTATGTTGTACGCGACGGCGACGTAGTGTTATTCAGATTTAACGTATAGCCTTAGACTAAATTAAATGCTTAATTAAGCGATTCAAGTTTTTGATTATGCAGTAATTTGAAATTAGATAAAATAAACGTCTTTCCTTATTTACGGAAAGACGTTTATTTATTGCATTTTCACGATGATATTTTTTTGTTGGTTAACTAAAATTTTAGTTTTTTACGGGATTTTTCTTTGCGGGTTTTAACAGATATTTTGGAGCGTTGAAAACGTAATGAGAAGTAAGCCATTTTACGGTATCGGCGATACTTTCTTTAAGGTCTCGGGGTTTAAAGTCCAGTTCGGCGGCGGCTTTACTGTGGTCCAGCTCGCCGTTACTCATTACGACCGTAAGACTGTACGCTGTGTAAAGCGGACGAACACCGCGTATTTTATAATATAATTCGCTTAAGGGCGAAAACATATAAGCGAACCATATAGGCAGGACGTTTTTTATAGGCTTGACGTTCGAGATATTAGAAATACAGTCGCATAAATTTTTGATTGAAATATAAGCGTTCGACAAAATATAAGTTTCGCCTTTTCTTGCCTTGTCGGTTGCGGTAACGCACGCTTTCGCCACGTCCCGTACATCCACCACATCATAACCGCCTTTGACTACGGCACGGAGTTTGCCAGATAAAAAATCTTTTATCATAGCCACAAGGTGATTTCTGCCGTTATCAAACGGTCCGATAATTCCGCTTGGCAGAACTACGCTTGCGTTAAGACCACGCTCAGCCGCGTCCAGTACAAGAGCGGTAGCGATAGCTTTTGTTTTTGCGTAACCGCCTTTTAGTTTTTTTGGGTCAAAATCTTTTATTTCTACGATTTTCTTTCCTTTCGGGCGGTCGGGTATGGCGTGTACGGAAGAAACGTGTATCAGTCTCGCGTTGTGTTTTTCGCACATAGCGATAATATTGCTTGTTCCCGTCACGTTTACGTCGTACATTTTTTTGTTTATTTTATTTTCAATCGAAACGATACCCGCCGTGTGAATGACCGTTTTTTCGCCGTCAAAGTCGAACAAACGCTCGAGCGAGCTAAGGTCTCTTACGTCGCCTTCTATTATATCGACGCCGTCAAATGCGGATTGTTCTATCACGGGTTTTTCTCCGACTAAAACAAATCCCCGTACTTTTTTGTTTTGTTTTCTTAGTTCCGCTATTATCGTGCTTCCAAGGTGTCCGTAAGCACCCGTTACTATATAAGTGGTCATTGTTATTTCACCCCCAGTTTTTTAGGTATTATAATTACTAATTATAGACAAAATTCTTTATAAATAACTATCCTATGTTATCAAAATACTACCTAGTAAATGAGTAAATTGTATGTTGCGGGACTGAAATATATATGAAACTTCATGTAGAAAAGTGGCAAGTATTGTTGCTTGCCAAAAGGGCGGAAAAGGGCTATAATCTATTACACTATGAAGGTAAAAACACTTATTTCGGGCAGTAAAGGCAATTGCGCTCTTATAAAAACCGATAACGGAAACATTCTTATCGACTGCGGTTCAAGCTACGGCAGAATAAAAGCGCAACTCAAAAAAGCCGAAACGGCTCTTACTGATATTAATTACATACTGATTAC
>DAOTGG010000087.1:0-2471 GCA_035446985.1 Eubacteriales bacterium | reverse complement strand
TGGTGGAGATAAGGGGATTCGAACCCCTGACCTATACGTTGCGAACGTATCGCTCTACCATCTGAGCTATATCCCCATAATATTTTTTTGTTTGCTGAGAACTCTAAAATTTTAACGCAATGCTTTGATGTTTTAGTTTAATTTTTTTTATTAGAGAACATATTTTTAAGCAAAGGATTTTCTCAAAATTTTACTTACTCAACCTACGCTATTTAATAAGATTTATCAAATAATCAGCTTTGTTATTGTAGCACACAAAATCATGTTAGACAACTGTTTAGAATATTTTTTCATTTTTCAAAAACTACAAAATGAAAAATTTTTAATATAGAAAATAGAAAGCTTTTTTGGTTCTCTATTGCAATAGGTTCTTAGCATATGTTAAAATAATTGTATAAATAAATCGGAAAAATAGGAGAAAAATTTTGGTAGAATTTATCAACGACGAATCTCAAAAGAAAACAATTGCCGGACAAATATTAAATAAACTATCTGACTGGTTCGGAGTCCCGAAATATACCAATGAATATATTGAGAGAAGCGCAAAAATGCCGTTTTGGGCGTATGAAAAAGACGGAGAATATATCGGCTTTATTTCTTTAAAAAGCACTAGCGAATATACGGCGGAAATTTACGTAATGGGCGTTTTACCCCAATTTCATAGAGAAGGCGTAGGGCGAAAGCTGTTTGACGCATTTACGGCTTTTGCAAAAGAACACGGCTATGAATACTTGCAAGTAAAAACCGTTGAAAAGGGACGCTATGAAGAATATGACCGCACAGTTGCGTTTTATGAAAGTATAGGTTTTAGAATGCTAGAGGTTTTCCCGACTCTTTGGGATGAACATAATCCGTGTATGGTGATGGTTAAACGTATTTAAATCGCTTTCAATATGAAACTGCAAAAAAGTCTTGCAAAATTCGGGGCAAAATTAAAAGTTATAAAGAAACCGCGAAGAAGTTTGCAGATATATTACATATAGCGATTAAAAATAAAAAAATATAGATAGGCAATCTTTTTTTAAAAGACAAAAATACAGAATACAACAAAAAAATTCTCGTAAAAAAATTTTTAATATAAAAGCTATAAAAAACTGCGTAAACTGCTCGTTAAAAAAATTCATAAAAAATTAATTTTATTGTCAATTTTGTTTGCTAAATAAAAAATATTATGTTACGATTGTTTAATCCATTTTTTTAAGGAAGAACAATGACGAAAGAAAAGAAGAAAGACAGCATCATGGACTTAGTTAAAAGTTCATATATGAGAAGTTTTTTAAGAAAATACTGGTTGAGCTATCTACTGGGTATTTTCTTTTTGGTCGCAATCGATTTTGCGCAAACTCGTATACCCGTTTACATTGGCAGCGTCATCGATTCGCTCGATGCCGCTTCTTTGACTGCCGCGGAATTAACCAAAGACGCTGTCGCTATCGGTCTTATCGCTTTGGGAATCGTCGTCGGACGTATAATCTGGCGTTATTTCATTTTCGGTACCGCTAGAAAAATAGAAAGAGATATAAGAAACGATATTTTCAGTCACCTAGAAGGGCTTTCGCTCAATTATTATCAACAACACAAAACCGGCGAAATTATGGCGTATATCACCAACGACCTCGAAGCCGTGCGTCAAGCGATGGGTCAAGGCATTATGATGATATGCGACGTCATTTGTCTACTGATTTTTATTTTATCAAGTATGCTAACGCTAGTCAGCGTGTCGTTAACGGCCGTATCGGTAGCGCCTTTGATTGTAATCGCCGTTGTAACGGGGCTTATCGGACCAAAACTTTTCAAAAAGTTTTACGCTCGGCAAAAAGCGTTCGCTGAAATATCTGATTTTGTTCAAGAAGATATTTCGGGAATAAAAGTAATTAAAGCGTTTGTTCAGCAGGATAAAGAGATAGACTCTTTTGATAAAATCAATCAAAATTATTTTTCAAAAAATATGAGTTTGACCAAAACCCGCGCGATTATTGACCCGATAATGACGTTAATCGCGGGATTAGCTTTTGCCGTAGCTATCGCTTTCGGCGGCTATTTGGCTCTTAATACGCAGATTTCAGTAGGCGACTTTACCGTATTTATTCAGTACTTGGGTATGCTGGTCTGGCCTATGATTGCCGTTGGTATGTCTATCAATATGATAACGATGGGTTCCGCTTCACTAAAACGTATTGAGGACGTTTTGGGCGCAAAATTTGACATAACGGACGAGCCGACTGCCACCGACGTAGAAAACTTTTGCGGCAACATCAAGGTTAGTAACCTTACTTTTACTTACCCCGACAAAGACACGTACGCGTTAAAAAACATAGCTTTTGACCTAGAAGAAGGTCAGACTTTGGGCATTGTAGGAAAGACGGGTTCGGGCAAGACTACCCTTATGAACTTACTCGTACGAATATACGACTGCGAAAAAGGCTCGATATTTATCAGTGGAAAAGATATTCGCGAAATGCCGCTAAAAC
>DAOTGG010000086.1:0-2532 GCA_035446985.1 Eubacteriales bacterium | reverse complement strand
GCACGCTTTTTCCGCAGTAGTCTGCCCGTATGGGAAGCTCTCTGTGTCCGCGGTCTATCAAAACCGCAAATTGAACCGTACGAGGTCTGCCTATATCGATAATAGCGTCTAACGCAGCTCTTGCCGTTCGTCCCGTATATATAACGTCGTCAACCAAAATTAAGTCTTTGCCTATTATGTCGAAAGGAATATCCGTTCCATTAAGCGACGGATTAACATTAATATCTGTAAGATCGTCGCGGTAAAGAGTAATGTCCAATGCTCCCACGGGTACGGTTTTATTTTCGTATTCATAGATTTTTTCTTTAATTTTTTCCGCCATCGGCAGTCCGCGCGTTTTTATGCCTATCAGCACAACGTTATCAACGCCTTTGTTATGTTCGATTATTTCGTGGGCTATCCTGCCTATCGCGCGTTCGACAGCTATTTCGTCCATTAAAACGGATTTGAATTTCAAACTTATCTCGCTCCTTTAAAAAAATGTATAAAAAAATTCTCACGACAGTATGCCGCAAGAATATAGAAAAAATCTATATTAAAAAAACCGTCTTGTCGGCATCTCTGTACCGTCTTAAAGATCATCGTGTAGAGTATATACTATCATTTTGATTTTGTCAATAATTCGCAATAAAAAAAACCGCGTATTATCCGCGGTTTTTTTATCAGTATATTTTTATTCGCTCAAAGACTGATAGTAAAAAGCGTCGTGGTCGATGACTGTAAAGCTCCCGCCCGCAGAAACGTCTACATTTATTAACGTCACTCCTCTTGTCATTAGATTTCCTTCGTCGTCTATTCTTAGAGATTCGTTCCAAGTTATATCGTCGTTAAAGCCGATAAGTTTTGTAAACCAGTTTTCGGTCGGGAAAAACGGATAAGTATGATAACCGCTTGCGCTGCCGTAGCACAAATATATTCCGTCATAATAACCCCTTAGCGTATTAACATGGTCGTGTCCGCAGTATATCGCTTCGGTAACTCCGCCCGCTTTTATCGCGCCGAATATATCGCTTTCGCTGCTGCTGGGTTTATTTTCTCCTATATTTTCCGCGCCGTAATATACGCCCAAAGTGTAGCCGTTATCCAAAACGTCATTGCCGCCTTTATCGTTTTCAAAAATATATCCGCTTACGTCGCTGACCGCCGCTATTTGGCTCATATCGATTCCGTCTAACGCAGCCCTTTCGGCGTCCATAGCGTAATAAAGTTTTGCAAATTCAATCGTGGGAATATGCCAAAAAGCCGACGCTCTGATATCGGGATTAACCGACTTCAATCCGTCGATTACCCAGTTGTACCATTCCACTTGGTCGGGATGTATCCAGCTGTAATCTTCTTTGATTTCGCCGTTTACTTCCACAGTTTCATACATATTAGAGTCAAGCATAATCAAGCTATATACGTATTCGCTGCCGCGCTTAACGTTTATGATAAAATTGCTTTCACCCGTTATATTAGTCGGACCGCAGTCAAATAAACAATGTTCGTAGCCGCTCAACAGTTTCCACAGAGTGTATTTGCTGCAATCAAATTCCGCGTCGTGATTGCCGTAAGCCAACGTCCAATATTGTCCCCTTTCTTCCATAAAATTGGCAAAATATTTATAAGCGTTGTATGTATCGATAGAAAGCGTTAGGTCGCCCGTACAAACTACGATATCGGGTTTTTCCGCTTCCAAAGCCTCGTCAATTAGTTTCATAGTTTTTGTGTCTTGAGTAAACCAGCCGAATTTTATTTGAGGGTCTGCCAGCTGCATAATTTTCAGCTCGTCGCCGTCTATGGTTATGTAAGGATAATCTTCGATATCAAAAACGTCGCTCGCGCTCCATTCGCCGTACGCGCCGTAATCGGTTTTTGCGTACGCGTGAGCCGAATACGCTAGTACGCAGGAAACCGCCAATATCACAAATACGCCCAAAACAGCTAAAAAGCTGATCAGACATCCTTTTTTTGATTTTTTATTTTGATTCATCTACCTTAATCCCCCTTATATCTACGTTTGATAATACCACAATAAAACAGCTATTTCAATAGCGGTTTTTACCAAATATATTAGATAGACTTGATTTTTGTTACTAAATGCGTTAAATTGTATAAGGCGAATTAATAATGAAATAAAATTAATAGGAGATATACATATATGAATAACCTTACCGTTTTCGACCATCCCTTGGTTCAACACAAAGTCGCTTTGCTCCGTGACAAAAGTACAGGCACAAAGCAATTTCGCGAGCTAGTCGAAGAACTTGCTATGCTTATGGCTTTCGAGGCTTTCAAAGATATGCCTTTGCATCAAGTAACGGTGGAAACGCCTCTTGAATCGACTGTTCAAAACGTAATCGACGAAAATTCCGTCGCTATAGTACCCGTGCTTAGAGCGGGCTTGGGAATGGTATCGGGCGTTCACGCATTGTTCCCCACAGCGCGCGTCGGTCATATAGGTCTTTATCGTGACCATGAAACTTTGGAACCGCACGAGTATTATTGCAAATTACCCGATAACGTTTCTACGGAAAACGGTATCGCTGTCGT
>DAOTGG010000085.1:0-2590 GCA_035446985.1 Eubacteriales bacterium | reverse complement strand
CTCCCGAAGTAAAAGAATACGCGGAAAAATTATATGAAAGCCTATTAAAACAAAATGTCGAAGTCGTTTATGACGACAGACAAATAAGCGCGGGCGTTATGTTTTCCGATGCAGATCTTATCGGCGCGCCGATAAGAGTAATCGTGAGTCCGAGAAATATGAAAGAAAACATAGTGGAAATAGCGGCGCGCGACAAAAGTTTTGCATTAAAAACACCGCTAGACGACGCTGAGAAAACGATAATTGCAAAAATCGCGGAACTTAAGAAAGCCATAGCGGACAAAGTAAAATAATCTTATATTTAAATAAAAAATCGCGGAGAGTATAATTCCCGCGATTTTTTTATATAAAATACATTTATGTATTTACAATTAAATAACGTTGATATATAATTTTACCAGGAGGTAGAATTTTATGAAATGTTTTATTCATAGCGCGATAGAGTCTGTCGCTGTATGCAAAAGATGCGGTAAAGGCATGTGTACTGATTGTTCTTCATATACACACCATTCTGGTATTTGTCCTTCGTGTAAATTAATAGAATATGAACAGGAACATAATGAAGTAAAAAAGAAAATCATTTCAAAAACAGTTTGGTCTACAATTATTTTGCTAATTTCGGTAATTTGCGCGATTGTTGCGTCGGAACCTTTATGTTTGGTGATTCTTATTATACCAGCGATAATTATGCTGACCAGCATAAGATTTTTCAACAGAATTAAATTTTTAAACGGTGAAATTTTGAAACTTCGCAATGCATTAAGTCAAGGAACGGGAGTGATTTAAAACAAAAAATTTTATCAGAAAATCAAAGTTCAGTATGAATATAAAAACAAGACGTATTTACAACGTCTTTTTTTATTTGCTATTTTATTTTTTAAGATTTTTATTTAACTTTAATCTAAATTTACCGTCATGTCTAAATCGAATACCGCATGCTGTCCAATAAGTTTCATAACGTATTCGCCCTCCGGCAATTGCGATAAATCGACCAGTAAATCAGAGCCGTTTTCATATAACGTGTAAATCGTTTTATCTTCGCTGATTAAAACTATTTTAAATCTGCCTTTTGAAACGGTAAGCTCAACGTTAAAAACGGTATCGTGCGTAAAATCCATATCGCAGAGTTTTTGCGAGCCGCTAAAATATTCGGCGTGAGAATTAACGGTAATCTGGCTGCCGATTTTTTGATAATTCTCCACGTATCTTGTCGCTATGCAAGTGTCAAAAATGTTTGCGATAGCTTCTTCGTCGTCATAGATAGCTTCCGCCGCCGCGCATCCTGTAAAACTAAACAGAACGGCAAACGCCAAAACGAAAGATAACGCAACTTTTACAAATCTCATTTTTTTACGGCTCCGTTTTTTTTATAAAATGATACTATATAGAAAGCCTTTTGTCAAGATTGAGACTGTTTTAATAGTTTAAATTTATCTTTCTTTCGGCTCGCGGCTTTAAAAGAAATATATTCAAAATTATCGCGAAAACATTTTAAAAACCATAAAAAAAGAGCGATTTGGTCGCTCGTTTTTATCTAAGTTTAAAATCAAAAATTATTGAAGTTGCGGTTTGTGTTCTTTGAAAAACACTACCGACAATATACCTATTATCGTTATCGCTCCCAAAAGAATATATACGTTATAAAATCCCGTATATTTTACGATTGCGCTGCCGATATAGGTGTAAGCGGCGTTAAACAGCATTTGCGCTGAGGTTATAACGAACACGGCGATATGAATATTGTGTTTTGCGACGATTTTTGTAATGTAATGAATATAGCAAAACAGCACCATTCCGAACGACGCGCCCATAAAAGGAGCAAGCAAAAACAATGAAAAAGTGGGAAGGTTAAAGTAGTATATCAAATATTTTGCGATAGCCGAAAATCCGAAAAAGAGATAAATAGCTTTTACCGGTATCTCTTTTTTCATTTTTGCCATTACAGCCATTATCAATATTTCAAAGACCACTCTTACGGCTTCGACGTAGCCGAAAATACTTGCGTTTGAAAATTTCTCGGCATAATATACGCCTTCATAATTGTACGACGCCGACCACACAGCCCACGTTAATATATTTATAAGAACGAACATCAAAAACGTTTTATTTTTAAATAGCTTTTTGTAATCCGCCTTGACCGAATTGTCCTGCGGGCGGTCGATATCCTGCAACGGTATTGACGATAAAATAAATACGGTGAACAAAGTTAAAATTCCGCAAAGCACGATCACGAAATTAAAACCGAAAATATCGATGAGTTTGCCGCCGAATGTCATAAAAATCGCGTAACTGACGCTTGCCCAAATGCGGACGTCGGAAAATCTCTTGCCGTTATTTAAAGCGACGACGGTGGTAAGGCTGTCGACGGCGGGGGATATGGGCGCGCGTACTATTGACATAACAATAATAAGAGCCGCCATATAAAAATAATTTATGTTGGGGATTAACAATAAAAGAGGAATAACGGCTATTAAAACGTTGGTCGTAACAAGAAGAATTTTTTCGCGTTTTCCGCCGTCGTCGATAAGACCAAGTAGCGGCGTCGCAAAAAGCATAACTATGGGAACGATACCCATTAGTTCGCCTACCT
>DAOTGG010000084.1:0-2936 GCA_035446985.1 Eubacteriales bacterium | reverse complement strand
ATTTATTTCCGCTTACCGCATTTGTCGTTTCGTCGACTGTCAGCCTGCAGCCGTTGGGACAAGCGATACATATCAATTCTTTCATTTATACCCCCACCTCCAAAACAAATGAAAAACCGTGACAGTCGGAATAGGCTTCAAGATTGAGTTTGAGTCTTTCCATTTCGGGCGGACGCAAGTGTGCGTATTTTTTGGAAAATACTTCTTTTTCATCGGCGTATATTGTCAGTTTCGCGTTTTCGTATTCGTCCGCTACTCTAAAATAAAATACAGTTTCATCTAAAGGCGCGTCCAAATTTATTTTTTGCGGCACTACGTAAAGAAGATTTTTATTTTTTGTGACGTTAACAAGATTACGGTTTTTGATTTTTGCGCAAGCCATAGCTCCCGCTATTTCGCCGCTTTCCGATACGTAATCCGCCAGATCGCTTACGTGCAGAGCGTTTCCGCAGCTGAATACATTATCTGTCAATGTCATCAAAGTTTGGTCTACTACCGCCCCTTTTGTATACGGACACAGCGCAACACAAAGCTGTTTTGCTATCTCGTTTTCGGGTATAAGCCCGACCGAAAGTATCAGCGAATCACATTCGACAATCTGCTCGCTGCCAGGAATTGGATTCATTTTGTCGTCGACTTTGGAAATCTCGACGGCGTTAAGTCTGTCAACTCCGAAAACTTTTGTCACCGTATGAGATAAATACAAGGGTATGTCAAAATCTTTTAAGCATTGCACTACGTTCCTTGTCAAGCCGCCGAAAGTTGATTTTGCTTCATACACTCCCACTACCTGCGCCCCTTCCAAAGTCAAGCGTCTTGCCATAATAAGCCCGATATCTCCGCTGCCCAGTATAACGCATTTACGTGTGGGCATTAGTCCTTGCAAATTGACGTAATTTTGAGCCGTTCCAGCTGTCAAAACTCCCGCGGGGTTTGTGCCGTGAACGCCTATCTGCTTGCTTGTGCGTTCTCTGCAACCTGTAGCCAAAATTATTTTTTTCGCTTCGATTTCGTCCGCGCCAGAGCGGTTTACAAACTGAATAACAAAATCGGAACTGCGTTTGGTTATTTTTGTAACGAATGTCAACAAAAATTTTGTTATCTCATATTTATTAAGTTTATCTATTTCTTTTTGCGCGTATTCGGGACCCGTCAGTTTTTGGTCGTATCTGATAACGCCAAAGCCGTCGTGAACGCATTGTTTCAGTATTCCGCCCAAACTCGCTTCACGTTCTATGAGAGCTACCTTAGCTCCTTTTTCCGCGGCGACCGTTGCCGCCGCAAGACCCGCGGGACCGCCTCCGATTACCGCAATATCGAAATGCTCTCTTCGCATTATTCTTCCCCTTTCGTTTTTCCCAAAATAATTTTTCCGTCGCCTTTTTTATTTATGTCGGCGTAATCTTTGTTTACGGTTTCAGCAATAATTTTTAGTACTCTCGGCTGGCAGAATCCGCCTTGACATCTGCCCATTCCCGCGCGGGTTCGGCGTTTAATGCCGTCTACGGTATCAACCTTCAAAGGAAGATTAAGCGCGTCTATTATTTCGCCTTTTGATATCTCTTCGCATCTGCAAACTATTTCGCCGTAATCGGGATTTTTCTTTATTAATTCGTCGCGCTGTGCTAGCGTTAAATTTCTCAGTTCCGTCACGCCTTTTCTCACGGGATTAAAATTAGAATTTTTAACCACGGGCGAAAACTGCTCTAAATATTTTACCGTTAAGTCGCTGACGTCTTGCGCAATAACGGGAGCCGCGCTCAACCCAGGAGATTGTATGCCAGCGGCGTGAACGAAATTTTGCGTTTTTCTGCCCATTTGAATAACAAAATCTTCTTCGTACGTCGAAGCCCTTACTCCTGTAAAATATGTAATAATATCTCTCGCGCTTAGTTTTGGCAAAATATCCTGCTGTCTGTCAACCACCGTGTTTACGCTTTTTGCGGTCGTCGCCATTTCTTCCCTTAACGGCGTTTCAACAGCGTCGGGACCTATCAACAGATTGCCGTCAACGGTACTGACGACGCCGCCGCCTTTGGTGTGAAGCTTTGCGTTGCTTTTATGGTTGCCGTACATGCTTATGCTCAGTTTTCCGTAATGCTCGACGCTGCTTTTATCTAAAATACTGTTTGTGCCGCGACGAGGGTGAATGGTATAAAATCTGTCGTGCGCCATTTCGGCAATTTTGTCGGCATATACGCCAGCGGCGTTGATTACCACTTTCGGAAAAACTACTCCCCTGTTTGTTTGCACAGATATTATTTTGCCGTTTTCTACGTTCATACCTGTCACGCACGTATTTAGCCACACTTGTCCGCCGTTAGAAACAGCGTTATCGGCAAAAGCTATCGTCATTCCATAAGGACAGACCGAGCCGCCGCTAGGATAAAAGAAAGCGAACTTCGTTTTCGGATTTATGTTAGGCGAATGCTGTTTTAATTTTTTGCCGCTTATAAATTTCATTCCTTTTATGCCGTTACGTTTCGCGCGGGATTTTAATATCGGATAGCCCACTAAGTATTTCCACGACGAAAAAGCTATGTACTGACCTGTTCGCTCGAATTTGAAATCCAGTTCCTTTGAAAGATTTTCATACAGCGGATTTGCCCGCATAAGATAACTTAGTTTTTTGCTTTTTCCGTGAAGGTCGATACCTACGTGTACGGCGCCGTCGTTTCTGCCACTTGCCGCGCATGCAACGTCGCTTTCTTTCTCTGCCAAAGCGACTTTCAGGTCGTATCTTGTCAGCTCTCTCAAAGCCGCGCAGCCGACCACGCCGCCGCCGATAATAAGTACGTCAAGTTGACTTCCGTCGTATTTTTTGTCGTTAATTGTGGATTGTCTGATATCGGGTTCGACAAAATCTTTTAATTTTACGTCGTTCAAAACGCCGACGAAATCTTTGCTGACAGCCGCCTGACCTAACGACACAATGT
>DAOTGG010000083.1:0-2952 GCA_035446985.1 Eubacteriales bacterium | reverse complement strand
CTTTTATGCCGTTATGCTTTGCGCGGGATTTTAGCATTGGATAGCCTACCAAATATTTCCACGACGAAAAAGCTATGTATTGACCTGTTCGCTCGAATTTGAAATCCAGTTCTTTTGAAAGGTTTTCATACATCGGATTCGCCCGCATAAGATAACTTAGCTTTTTGCTTTTTCCGTGAAGGTCTATACCTACGTGTACCTCTCCGTCGTTTCTGCCGCTTGCCGCGCAAGCCACGTCGCTTTCTTTTTCCGCCAAGGCGACTTTCAGGTCGTATCTTGTCAGCTCTCTCAAAGCCGCGCAGCCGACAACGCCGCCGCCGATAATTAATACGTCAAGATTGCTTCCGTCGTATTTTTTATCGTTTATTACGGATTGTCTGATATCGGGTTCGACAAAACCTTTTAATTTTACGTCGTTTAAAACGCCGACAAAATCTTTGCTGACAGCCGCCTGACCTAACGACACGATGTCTTCCCAACGGTCAAGTTCTCCCGTAAGTCTTACGCATCCGTCTTTTTCATCGACTTGAATTTTTGGATTTATTTTTTTAAATTTGTGTTGAATTTTTTTGATATTTGACATAATCTACCTCTAGCAATATTTCTGTAGCTATATTTTAACACTATTTATACTTCAATGCAATTATGTTCCCTAAATAAAAACGCTTTGCGGCGTATTTTTTTAAGGAAAATTTAGGAAAGTTTATTTACTGTATAATCTTATGATTAAATCTGAAAAATTTATAAATTAGAATAAACGAAAGATAAAATGAAATTAATTATTTAAATTTAAAAAATTATCGCAATAAAAAAACCGCTCAAAGCGAGCGGTGTTATTTCAAATTAATTTATAGTCCGATAAAAGCGAACAGTACTATACCCGCGACAGCGGAGACGCCGATAAGAATAAGCGGATTTACCCTTTTGCCTTTGATTTTTATAAAACTTAATGCCGTAAACGCGGCTAAGAATATCAAGGAAACGTAATCGAAGCCGACCGTCGACGAGTTTGCAAGGTCGTCAAGTTTTACATTAGGCAAAATAAGCGTAAGCGTGACCATAATCAAAGCGGAGAAAACCAGCCCCACTACTACGGGACGAATGCCGTACAAAGCCCCTTGAACCAGTTTGCTGTTTTTAAATCTTATAAACAACTTAGAAACAATAGTGACGATGATTAGCGACGGCAAAATAACGGCGGTCGTTGCCACAAACGCGCCAAAAAATCCAAGCATAATTCCGCCTTGATTTATGCCTACGTTCATACCGACGAACGTTGCGAGATTTATTGCGAACGGTCCTGGTGTCGCTTCCGAAACGGCAAGCATATTCCAAAAAAGCTGTTCGGAAACATATACGCCGATAACCTGCTGTCTGATAAGCGGTAACATTGCGTAGCCGCCGCCTATCGTGAATAACCCTATTTTAAAATACGTCCAAAAAAGTTGTAAAAAAATCATTTTTCACTCCTTTGGTCGTCGTCTTCAACGCTGAAAGTAACCTTTTGTTTTTTGTCTATAAAATTAGTGTAAATCAGTCCTATGACCGCGCCGATAAGAATGATAAATATTACGTTGAAATCCGTAAATGTGGCGACCACAAAAGCACCGATAAGTAAAACAAAGCAAAAGGCTTTTTTGTCCATAAGATTAAATAAAGACATTACGGCTCTAAAAATCAGCACGGCGACGCATATCCTTACGCCTTTAAACGCCGCGGCAACGTAAACGTTTGTTAAAAACGCGTCCATAGCGAAGTACAGTCCCGATATAATCAAAAAAGACGGCAATATCACGCCTAATGTAGCTACAATTGCGCCCAAAATACCCGCAGTTTTGTAGCCGACAAAAGTCGCCGAGTTTACGGCGATAACGCCGGGAGTGGATTCGGCTATCACTACCATATCCATCATATCTTCTTTGCTGCACCACCCGCGTTTGTCCACAACCTCGCGCTCGATAACGCTAATCATTGCGTAGCCGCCGCCAAAGGTAAACAGACCTATCTTGAAAAAAACTCCAAAGAGCCGCCATAAAATATTTTTCATAAAATTATTATAGCATAAGCTTGCTTATAGTAAAGAAAAATAGTCTTAAAAGACCAAATTACCGCAAAAAGGAAATGACAATTATTTTCGTGATAAGTATTACCAATTCAGTAATGTTATATTTTTTTAGTAAAAAATTATTGATTATTTTTAACCCAAACAAAAAAGCCTCCATCAAGGAGGCTCTTTTGAAGGTAAAAGGGATTATTTAGCTTCGTCTTCCTTTTGGAAGTCCGTTGCTTGCGAGAATGTAAGGGTCATATTTGCTTTGTCCTGCGCGGTTTTCTCTTCTTCCGTTATGTTTTTGCTGTTGGGAATAATGAGATTTAACAAAATCGCGACAAGGGTTGAGATTGCGATTGCGCTGATTTTTACGAAACCGCCGCCCGCAGTAGCGAAGCCGATTTTTGCAACGTTGCCATCGATAGAGTAACCGCTCATCGCGCTGACGATGTCGCCGCCGAGTTCGCACGCGCCAAGCCCAAGACCGACAGCGAGCGTGACTGATACGACTATCATATTTTTACTGTCGCCAAAGTCAACTCTGCCTTCAACCAAAGCTCTAAGACCGTTTGCGGCTATCATTCCGAATAAAACCATACACGCGCCGCCAACTACCGCGCCGGGTATAGCTCTCAAAACTTCGCCGAAAGGCACGAATATCGCGAAGAATATTGCAAAACATGCCGCAAGGAATATATTTCTGGGATTGTAATTTTTTGTTATAGCGAGTACCGCTGTGTTTTCGCCGTATGTAGTGTTTGCGGGACCGCCCAGCATCGCGCTGGCAATCGTAGCAACGCCGTCGCCCAGTACCGTGCGGTGAAGTCCTGGGTTAACCATAAAGTCCTGACCGCAGACTGTGCTGTTTGCGCTTATGTCGCCAAGGTGTTCCATAAAGGTAA
>DAOTGG010000082.1:0-2967 GCA_035446985.1 Eubacteriales bacterium | reverse complement strand
CATAGCCGTCTTTATCAGCCGTAACGTCTCTCGTTTCACCCAAAGCGAATTTTTCGGGGTGGTCGACGAAAATGGCGTTTCCGCCTTGCGCCTCGACCATTTCTTTAAATTTTGCTAAAGCTCTTCCGTCAGTTAATGCGCTTTCTACCGCTATTCGCGCGGACTCGCTGTCGTATTTTCCGCTTAATACAAGCAGTTTTTCAGCGACCAAACTCATTTCGTCCGAAAGACGGTTGCGTTTGCCTTTCATTACTTCGATTGCGCCGATTATTTCCAAACTGTTGCCGACTTTTGTAGCGAGCGGTTCGGACATATCGGTGACCAAAGCAGCGAATTTTTTACCCGCGCGGTTGCCGATTTTTACCATTATCTGAGCAAGCTCGACCGCGCGCTCTTTGGTTTTCATAAACGCGCCTTCGCCGTATTTTACGTCCAGTAAAACCGCCTGCGCGCCAGAAGCCAGTTTTTTGCTCATAATACTGCCGCAAATTAACGGAATGCTGTCGATAGTTGCGGTGACGTCTCTTAGAGCGTAAAGTTTTTTATCCGCGGGAGCAAGATTTTCCGTTTGACCGATAACGCAGCAGCCGACTTTGTTTACGATTTCAAAAAACTTCTCCTGAGATAAAGACGTATTAAAATCGGGTATGCTTTCAAGTTTGTCGATTGTGCCGCCCGTAAATCCAAGACCTCTTCCGCTCATTTTCGCGACCTTTACGCCGCAGCACGCGAGTAAAGGAGCCAAAGCCAAGGTTGTAGTGTCGCCAACTCCGCCTGTGCTGTGTTTGTCGACGACTATGCCGTCGATTTTGCTCATATCAACGATATCGCCCGAATGCAGCATACAGTTTGTTAGCGCAAAAGTTTCGTTCTCGCTCATTCCGTTGCAGCAAATAGCCATAAGTAAAGCGGACATCTGGTAATCAGGTATGCGGTTAAAAGTATAACCGTTTATGAAAAAATTTATTTCATCGTCGGTCAGCTCTTTTCCGTATCTTTTTTTCTCAATAATGTCATAAGCAGTCATATATAATTTACCTCTAAAAAAAGGATGATTCATAAGGTGGACATTTATTATAACACAAATAAGTAAAACAATCCAAATGATTTAGTCCATGGGTAAAAGCGGTCTGTTATTGCTGTAAAACTCTTGAAATTTTGCGCATATATGTTATAATGATAAAAATAAAAAAATTTAAGGGAGATTTTATATTATGCCAAAGGGAGGAGGGTTCAGCGGAGGCGGCGGCTTCAAGGGAGGCGGTTTCAGCAGCGGCGGCGGCTTTAAAGGCGGCGGTTTCAGCAGCGGCGGAAGACCGAACGGAACAAACTTTTCGAGTTACAGACCTAATAGCGGCGCAAGACCGCCCAGTTCACAAAATTCAAATATGCACAGCAGCGGCAGTTCGTTTTTGTGGGGAGCGTTAGTCGGCTCTATTTTGAATCAAAATACGTCGCAGAATACAAACAATTCTCATCCTGTTTATGACGACTCTTATATGAAAGACGCGCCGTTAAAACCCACGCCGGAGCCTGAATACCGTGAATTTAAGTATTGCGAATATTGCAAATCTGAGTTCAGCGATTTGACGGTCAACAAATGTCCTAACTGCGGCGCAAAACTCGTACATAAAAAAGTGATGGTAAATCAGCCGATAACTCCTAACGCAAGCGGATATCAGACTCAATACAACGCAACCCCGCAGCCCGTTAAGAAAAAAAATAAAGCGTGGATTATTCCCGTCATTATTTTGGTCATTGCGGCAATCGTTATATTCTCGTCTACAGGCGGCAGCGGAAAAGTTATCAGCGACGCAGTTGTTACTTGGTCGCAACCCGCTAGCCCCGCATTGACAAGATATTATACTACGGCGGATCTCATTACCGCGGAATATTTGCAATTTCAGGTTACAGGAGTGCAGCTGGCAGACGGAATCAACGAGCTTGACCTGTCGACCGAAAGCGGCGTAAAATATGTAATCGTGCAAACGAAAATTATCAATACAAACTCTTACGATATACCCATTTATATACGCGACTTTTCCATTAAATACAACGGGAAAAACTATCAGCCGTTACAAATAGATTACAGTTGGTATTTTAATTTTGACAACGGCTCGGGACTAAGCAAATATTTCGTTTTAGGCACTTACGAAGTAATGGAAGGCATATTTGTTTACAAAATAGAAAATTATGTTGAAGGCGATATAAAATTTGAGTATATCGAATATGAATACGACCAATCCACCGACACTAATTATCTGATTGGAATATATCAAATAGACATTAATTAAAAAAATAAAGACGGTATTTTTACCGTCTTTTTTATATTTACGTTTATTTTTGCGTAAAGTATTTACATAACGCTTTTTAATTAGCGTTGACATAATTGCCTAAAAACGTCTATTTTAATTGAAAAAGACTTTCGCCTATGATACAATTATTGCAAGCAAAAAAAAGGAGAAAAAGACTTTGTCACATTATCTGAAATTAAAATCAGTAATTGAAACAACCCGAACTGACACCGTAAACGGATTAAGTTCCATTGATGCCAAAGAAAGATTGTCGCGCGACGGAGCCAACGTTCTCATAGGCAAAAAGAAAAAAACTCTTATAAGGCGGTTTTTTGAGCAATTTAAAGACACAATGGTCATTATTTTGCTTTTTGCCGCCTTTTTATCTTTAGTTATCGCCATATATAATCATACCAGCGGAGCCAACACCAGCGATTTGGTGGAAGATTACTTGGAACCCGTCATTATTATGATAATAGTGATACTAAACGCCGTTTTGGGCACCGTGCAGGAAGCCAAAGCGGAAAAATCGCTTGAAGCGTTGCAAAAACTCTCCGCTCCGCACGTAAGAGTGCTGAGAGACGGTCAGGTCTCGACTGTTGAAGCAGCTCAACTAGTGGTGGGCGACATTATTTTGATAGAAGCGGGCGATATCGTCTCAGCGGACGCTCGT
>DAOTGG010000081.1:0-2970 GCA_035446985.1 Eubacteriales bacterium | reverse complement strand
CGCACTTCTATCTGCACTTTATTAAGCTCGTCCACTATTTTTTTTATGCCCTCGGTTTTTGAAAGAGCGGGCAAAAACATCATTAAAGACGCTCTCATTCCCGTGCCGAGATTAGTCGGACATGCCGTCAAAAACCCGAGTTTATCGTCGTACGCTATAGGCACTGCGGAAATAAGTCTGTTGTCAAGCTCGTTCAAAACTGCAAAAGCCGATATTAAATCCAGTCCGCTTGTCACGCATTGAAGCCTTATATGGTCTTCTTCATTGAGCATAACTGATACCCTTTCGTCGGCGGAAATCAATACCGCGCCGCTGATATTATTTGCGGCAAGTAATGGACTAATCACGTGCTTTTCGATTAACGAGAGTTTTTCGGTCGCGGACAAATTTTCCATTGTCATCGCCCTAAAACGAGAGGTTTTTCTTAAAGCCGCAGTAATATCGGACATAAACCGCATAAGTTCCTGCGTTAGTTCGTCGTGCGGCGGATACGGCAGTTCCGCGCCGTTGCGGGCAAGCCGTATTCGGCTGCTTACGAATATGCTTTCAATATAGCTTTTCATTCCGCGACACCGTCAAGTTTTTTCAGTTGTGCGTTTAATATTTCAGCGTCGGCATATCTTGTTTCGTCCGCAGCAATTTCGCGCATTTGTTTTAACTGCGCCGTCAATAAGTCTTTGTCAAAAAGCGTGCCGTCGCAGCGTTTGCCCTTGTTTACGCATTTATATTGCGCCGAAAGCAGAGTGTCTGAAATTTCTTTTTCAAAAGACATGTAACAATAACTGCAACCCAAAAAACCGCTTTTTATAAAAGCAGAAAGTTTTGTTCCGCAATGACTGCATATTTTATTTTTATAGTCGACGTTGTCACGCATTTATTCTATTTCTTTCCTTTTCTCGCGTTTCTGATAAAATATCTGACCAAGTACCCCACTTCGAGAGCGATAAGCGGCATAAGCGACAGTATTAAAGCGTAGCCGTAATATTCGCCGCTAAGCTGCGTAAGTCCGAAAACTTTTGCTATCGGCGGTACTAACGCCACAAGTACGATAAGCCCCATGGATACGAAAAACGCTCCCACCATATATTTGTTTCTTATCGGGCTGTCGACAAATACCGAGCGGTTGCTGCGCATTTCCAAAGCGAAAAACAGTTGTCCCGACGCCAGTACTAAAAACGCCATTGTGCTTCCCGCGGTATACGCCATATTTGACGGAATATTGTCCATTTTTATGCCAAGGTAATAAGCTACGAGAGTAACGACGGCGAAAAACACGCCGTAAATTATTATTTCAATGCCCATACCGTTGGCAAAAAAGCCTTCGGATTTTAGTTTTGGTTTGCGGTTCATTACGCCTTCTTCGGGGCGCTCCATACCGATAGCAAGGGCAGGCAGTCCGTCGGTAACGAGATTTATCCATAACAGCTGTATAGCGAGTAAAGGCGTTTCGCGCCAAATTAACATAGCTATAAACACTATCAAAACTTCGCCCAAGTTGCAGCCCAATAAATACTTTACGGCTTTTTTGATATTGTCGAATATTCCTCTGCCTTCTTCGACGGCGTCCACTATTGTGGCAAAATTATCATCGGTAAGCACCATATCCGCCGCGCCTTTGGCAACGTCCGTTCCGGTAATACCCATCGCGCAGCCTATGTCGGCGGCTTTTAGAGCAGGCGCGTCGTTTACTCCGTCGCCTGTCATTGCAACGACGGCTCCACGCGACTGCCATGCTTTTACAATGCGGAGTTTGTCTTGCGGCGATACTCTCGCATAAACAGCGTAATTATCTATTTTTTCCGCAAGTTCTTCATCGCTCATTTTCAATAGCTCTTCGCCAGTAATCGCCTTGTCTTTTTCACCCATTATTCCAAGCTGACGGGCGATTGCCGACGCGGTTACTATGTGGTCGCCTGTTATCATAACGGGTTTTATGCCCGCTTTTATGCAAACCGCTACGGCTTCTTTGGCTTCCTCGCGAGGCGGATCTATCATTCCTATAAGACCTGAAAAAATCAAATCTTTTTCAAGTTCTTCGTTAATAAATTTTTCGGGCAGTTTATCCAAAACTTTGTACGCAACCACCAAAACTCGCAATGCGTCTTTACTCATACTCATAACGGCGGATTGGATTTCGTCCACATTAGTTCCGCTTATTTTATCTATGAGCGATTCCCACGCGCCTTTTATTATCACGTAATATTTTCCGCCGATTTCGTTAATCGTGGTCATCAGCTTTCTTTCGGAATCGAAAGGAATTTCGTATTTTCTCGGGTGTTTTGCGTGAAGCTCGTTTTTGTGCATACCCAGCGACCTTGCCGCTACTATGATACACGTTTCCGTCGGGTCGCCTATATGTTTATCCACACCGTTTTCGTTTACAACCACGGTACCGTCACAGCACAGCGTGGCGTATTTTAACATAAGTTTGGTGTTTTCGCTGACGTCGGGCATAGTCTCAATTTTTCCGCCAGAATAGCATTTGACGACAGTCATACGGTTTTGGGTAAGCGTTCCCGTTTTGTCCGAACAAATAACGGACGCGCTTCCAAGCGTCTCGACAGCTGGCAGTTTGCGGGCTATGGCGTTTTTTGTAACCATACGGGCAACGCCCCTTGCCAAAACTATCGTAACGATAGCGGGCAGTCCTTCGGGGATAGCCGCCACGGCTAGAGAAACCGCGGTCATAAAATATTTCATAAATATCGGCAAAACTGGATCGCTCGGTCTTTTTGTAATAAGTCCTTCCGCTATACCCACGCCGAAAACAATAACTGAAACGACAAGGCAGATAATGCCCAAATATTTTGACAGCACAGTAAGTTTGTGCTGCAAAGGCGTTTCCATTTGGTCTTCGCCCGACAATAGTCCAGCTATTTTGCCTATTTCGGTATTCATACCCGTAGCGGTGACCACCGCTTTCGCTCTGCCGTAGCTTACTGGACAGCCCGAAAAAACCATATTTGTGCG
>DAOTGG010000080.1:0-3026 GCA_035446985.1 Eubacteriales bacterium | reverse complement strand
TTTTAAACAATACCATATTTTTAGTTTTTTTTCAATAATTTGAAGCAAAAAACAAAATATTTTATATGATGAAAAAAAATAAAAACTGCAAAGAATAATAGGGAAATGCTTTGATAATTTAGCTTATTCAATATATATTGACACTAATTAAAGAAAAAAGTATAATCAAGGTAAGGGAAATTTTTTTGGAGGTAAAAGCGAATGAAAGATAACGTAGCTCCGCATTTAATGGAGCTTGAAAACAGTTTCGGCGACTGGTTTGACGGCAAATTTGAAACGCCTAAAATGACGAAAAATCTCTATCCGTACGATAAGATTTTTTCGCCGATAGAAGTCGGCAACTGTATTGTCAAAAACCGTCTGGTTATGGCGCCAATGGGAAATATCTCAATGTGCGACGAAACCGGTCGTCCCACCCGTCAAATGGTAGCGTATTTTGAAGAGCGCGCAAAGGGCGGTATGGGACTTATTACCACAGGACTTGTCCCTATTAGTTACGGAGTTGACAGCAGTCTTATCGAAGTGGACAAGCTTGTTTATTTTCCCCGTATAGACAGAAGCCGTACGGTTTTCGCGGGCTGGAGAGATCTTACTTCCGCTTGCCACAGCCACGGCAGCAAAATTTTTCTTCAACTTTCCGCAGGTCTCGGCAGAGTCGGAAATCCCCAATGTCTTATTACTCAGCTAAAACTTCCCGTTTCCGCAAGCTGGAATCCTAGCTTTTACATTCCGCAAATCCCTTGCAGACGTCTTTCGGACGGCGAAGCTAGAAAGGTTGTAAAACAGTTCGGACAGGGCGCGGCAGACGGCAAAGCCTGCAATTTTGACGGCGTTTATCTGCACGGACACGAAGGATATTTACTTGAACAAATGACAAACGGCGCTTATAACCGCAGAAAATTCGGACGCTACCACAATCCCGAAGTATTCGGTATCGAGGCTGTGGAAGAAATCCGCAAGCGCGTAGGACCGAAATTCCCCATTATGTACCGTATCGACTTATCGCTTATGCTTAACGAAGTATACGGCAACAAAATGAAAACGGAAAAAAGCTTAAAGAAATTCCGCAACGGCCGCACGGTTGAAGAAACGCTGAAATTTATGGCAGACTTAGTAAAAGCGGGCGTCGACATGTTCGACGTTGACCTTGGCTGTTACGACAACTGGTGGCTTCCTCATCCTCCTGCAAGTATGCCCGCGGGATGCTTCCTTTCAATCTCAAAAATAGTAAAGGATTATTTCAAACAAAACAATATAAAATCCAATTTAGGCAAACTAGTACCCGTAGTAGGCGTTGGAAAACTCGGCTATCCCGATTTGGCTGAAAAAGCTTTGCGTGACGAAAAATGCGATATGATTATGCTTGGTCGTCCCGTACTTGCCGATCCCGAATGGGCAAACAAAGCGTATAGAGGCGACGTAAATGACATTCGTCCGTGTATAGGTTGTCAGCTTGGCTGTATCAACGAGTTTGTGGACGGCGGACATCCGCAATGTGCCGTCAATGCGCGCTGCAGTTTTGAGCTGGAACTTCCGCCCATAACGCAAACAGACGCTGTAACGAAAAAAGTGGCGATAGTAGGCGCGGGTCCCGCCGGACTTACGGCTGCGGAAGTGCTGCTCCAAAAAGGTCACACGGTGGACGTGTATGAAAAGAGCAAACACATCGGCGGCAGCGCATATATCGGCTCTTTACCCAAAATAAAATACGAAATGGCTAGCTATATAGCTTATTTGGAAGACAAAGTAAAACTTTGGCAAACAGGCGGTAAATTTAATATTTATCTCAATACCGAAGTTACGACCGATACGCTTAAAGACAAAGGTTACGACGTTATTATGGTTGGCGGCGGCAGCGTTCAGACAAAGCCTTGCGTTCCGGGCATAGACGGCAAAAACGTGGTTAATGCGGTCGACGTTATTGAAAATCCTAAACTGGTGGAAAAAGCGGAAACCGTTTTGGTGGTAGGCGGCGGCGACGTAGGTTGCGAAGCGGCGTATATGCTTAAATACGAGCTTAAAAAAGACGTTATTTTGGTGGAAATGATGGAGCAGTTTATGGCGAAAAGCTGTACCGCAAACCGCGGACATTTGCTGCATTATCTCGAAAAAGCGCACGTCGATTTGCTGAACTGCACAAAGCTCAAAAAAGTTGAAGACGGAAAAGCTGTTTTGATTATGAACACGCACAAAAACGTGCCTAATCCGCTTGTGACATGGCACCCGATTTTACCCGAAAATATTTCCAATCCTTTGGCGAAGAAAGTCGGCAACGAGTGCAAAGAAATTACCGTAAAATGCGATATGGTAGTGCTGGCGTCTGGTAACAGACCTAATTGCAAACTGTATTACGATATACTGGACGCTCATATAGCCAAAGAAGTTTATAATATCGGCGACAGCAACGTATGCGGACAAATGCACGCCGCAATAAAGAGCGCGTATAGAAGAGCAAGAGATATTTAATAAAAAGGGGGTTAAGAAATAATGACAAAAATGAAACTAACCGCCGAAGAAAAAGCCATACTTAACGGCAGTCAAGGCGAGGTTATGGCAAAAATACTCAAAACTCTCGTAATGTTCGGCGAAGCGGTAGGCGCTACTGATTTTGTCCCCGTGAAAAACTGCGGACATTTAGTAACGAGTTTTGGATTAAAAATGATTACGCCCGTATACAAAATTATGGACGAAATAATAGCCGCGGGTATCAAGGCTCCGTACGGTTTTACGGCGGACCCGAGACCTATCGACTATGAAAACGTAAAATGCAATCCTCTTGAAAAGCTCGTTTTTTCAAAATTTATGTATTCAAAGCAAAAAGATTATGAAGAACAGCTTACAAAAATAGGGTTAAAAAACAAAGATTCATTCACTTGCGCATGTTACTTGGACGACGTCGGCAACAAGCCCAAATACGGCGAAGCGATAGGCTGGGCGGAAAGCTCCGCAGTCGTGTTTGCCAATAGCGTTTTGGGCGCGCGCTGTAACCGCAACAGCGGTATGATAGATATTTTCCAGTCGATAGC
>DAOTGG010000079.1:0-3139 GCA_035446985.1 Eubacteriales bacterium | reverse complement strand
CGCGGCGTAAACGTAATCAGCACGGCTGAAGAAATGTCTTACCCAAAAGCAAACCAACCCGAACTCGCTAAAAAAATAGATGAACTTGCAAAAGCGAACAATGTTACAGTTTTGGGCACGGGAATAAACCCCGGTCTTATTATGGATTTACTTGTCGTATGTTTGACGGGTTGTATGACCAATGTCGAGCATATTACGGCAAGACGTATTAACAGTCTTTCTCCTTTTGGACCAGCGGTTATGGAAGAACAGGGCGTCGGTCTTACAGTAAAAGATTTCAACGACGGCGTAGCCAGCGGACATTTGGCGGGACACGTCGGTTTCCGTGAAAGCGTAAATATGATAGCGGACGCTATCGGCTGGGACGTCACAAAATTTGAACAGCAAATGAAACCCATCGTCACCACAGTTGACAGAAAATCGCCTTACGGCTACGCGAAAAGCGGAGACGTTGCGGGCGTAAATATGACGGGACAAGGTTACGTTGACGGAAAAGTAAAAATAGATATGGTACACCCTCAGCAAATAGAACCCGAAATGGAAGGAACTTATACGGGAGATTATATCGAGCTTGTCGGCACACCGCCGGTAAATATGTCGATAAAACCCGAGGTTGACGGCGGTATCGGCACAATCGCAATGTGTATCAATATGATACCTCACGTTATTAACAGCGACAGCGGACTAGTAACGATGATAGATTTACCCGTACCTCGCGCGATAATGGGCGACTACACAAAATTTGTCAAAGAAAATAAAAGAATAGTAAAATAAATAAGAGGTTATAAAGAAATGGTAAAGAAAGGTAGTTGGGTTTCCGTTCAATGCACCGTTTTGGACGTTGGACAAAGAGCCCCCCAAGTGCCTGACGACACTAAAAAAGTGCCGCTTATTATGTGGACGAAAGGTTATTTGACCGCGGACGCGGCTATCGGCGACACAGTAGAAATCATAACTCGTGTTGGCAGAAAACAAACGGGAGTTTTAATAGAAGTCAATCCCGCGTTTAATCACGGATTTGGTAATTTTATTCCCGAATTAAACCAAATAGGCGAGCAACTGCGCGCATTGCTTTTTACGGAGGACAACTGATATGAATAAAAGCTATAACGAAGTTATGTCCCGTAAAAACGAAATTATGCGCAGCGCCGTTGGAATAGAATACGGCAAATTCGAGAGCGGCTCAGTCGCGTTCGATTACGAAGGACTTATGAAAGCCGTTCCGTACACAGTCGACGAAATAGCAAAAATACAGCTCGACCACGCTGTAGGCAATACCCCTTTAATAGAACTTAAAAATCTTACAAAACTCGCAAGAATGTGTGCCCCGAAAGGAAAAGGCGCGCGCATAGTCATAAAAGACGAAGCATGCAACGCGTCGGGAAGTTTTAAGGCGCGTAGAGCAAGCTTGTCAGTTTATCAAGCGAAAAAACTCGGCTACAAAGGCGTCATTTCCGCAACGAGCGGAAACTACGGCGCGGCGGTAGCCAGCCAGGCGGCAATGCACGGATTAAAGTGCATTATCGTGCAGGAATGTTTTGATAACAGAAAAATCGGTCAACCCGAAATCATCGAAAAAGCCCGCAAATGCGAAGCTTTGGGAGCGGAAGTCATACAGTTGACGGTAGGGCCCGAACTGTTTTACGAATTTTTGCAAATGCTGGAAGAAACGGGATATTTTAACGCTTCGCTCTACACTCCGTTTTCTATAGCGGGCATTGAAACCTTAGGTTACGAAATCGCTCGGCAGACGAAAGAAAAATTCGGTAAAATCCCCGATGCAGTCGTATGCACGAACGCGGGCGGCGGCAACTTAACGGGCACGGCTCGCGGATTAATTAAAGCGAACGCAAAAACGAAAATCATCGCCGCTTCGGTAAACCTTACGGGACTTCATATGGCGAGCGATACTCAGTTTAATAAAAAATCTTTTACTACGGGACACACGGGATTCGGCATACCGTTTACCACCATGCCCGATCGCAGCGACGTACCGAGAAGCGCAGCAAGACCATTGCGTTATATGGATAGATACGTTACCGTTTCGCAAGGCGAAGTTTTTTATATGACCGAGGCTTTGGCAAATATCGAAGGTATCGAGCGCGGACCCGCGGGCAACACAGCTTTGGCGGCGGCGTTCAGTATCGCGCAGGAAATGGATCAGGACCAAATTATTCTGGTGCAGGAAACCGAGTACACAGGCGCGGGCAAACACGTTCAACCGCAGCTTTCTTTCGCCAGAGATAACGGTATCGATATTCGTTTCGGAAATCCGCGCGAAGAAATCCCAGGTAAAAATATCATATTGCCCGAACATCCAAAACTTATTAAAGCCATTGACGTCGACCTAAACGTACTGAGAAAATCAAACGTCAAAAACGCTTTGACCAAAGCTACGGGAAAACTAAGCGAAGACGATATTCAATATATGATACAAGAAACCAACAGCGACAGAGAATTTGTAATTAAAGCGATAAAAGAAATCGACGAGGAGAAATATCTATGAAAAGAGCCGATGACTATAAAAGCAGACGCGCGCATTTGGAAAAAATGAGCGACAGCGAACTGAAAGAATATTTTTGGAAACTGACTGAAAAATTAGTCGACCCTTTGATTGAAATGGGAAAAAATAATACCACGCCCGCAATCGAGCGTTCGGTATTACTCCGTATGGGTTTTTCTTCTTTGGAAGCAAAACCGCTTGTTGACGGAGCGATAGAGCACAACCTTATCGGATACGGCGTAGGAAACGTCGTTTACCGCTTTGCGAAAAATCAAAATATTGGTATAAGAGAAGCCGGATTAAAACTAATTAAAGGTGAAAGCTGGGCAAAAGCCGAAGAACTTTTTAAAGGGGAGGCGTAAAAAATTATGTCAGAATACAAATTGCCAAAGAACGAAAAAATCGACGTAGAAAAAATTTTGGAAGATTTGGAAAATTACGCGCCCAAAAGAAAAGGCTGGACTTGGAGAGAACCGTTACCCGAACTCGATATGGGACCGTTCCATTACAAAGATTGCAGTAAGCCGTTGACTAACAGCGTCGGATTGCCCACGGCTCATTATTTTGAAAATATAGATCCGCAGCCTATGCCTGTTATTACGACAGAAATAGCAAGCGGACGTTTTGAAGACGACA
>DAOTGG010000078.1:0-3315 GCA_035446985.1 Eubacteriales bacterium | reverse complement strand
AATTGTGGGGAGAATAAAATAAATGGCGAAAAAAATAATAGACGAATTATCGTTAGAGCAAAAAGCCCGTTTAGTGTCGGGAGTAGGAATGTGGTGGACAATGGGTTACGAACAGCCTCCCGTTCCTTCCGTACGTATGAATGACGGACCGCACGGACTTAGGGTTCAAAACGAAGAAGACGTAAGAAATATAAATCAAAGCAACATAGCCACTTGTTTTCCGACAGCCTGCGCGTCCGCGTGCAGTTGGGACGAAAATCTGCTTTACCAAATGGGCGAGGCGATAGCCGAAGAAGCGTTGGCGGAAAAAGTATCTACGGTACTAGGTCCCGGCGTGAATATAAAACGCAGTCCGCTGTGCGGAAGAAATTTTGAATATTTTTCCGAAGACCCGTTTTTGGCGGGCAGGCTTGCTACGGCATGGATTAACGGCGTGCAGTCAAAAAAAGTCGGAACCAGCTTAAAGCATTATGCGGTTAACGGACAGGAAAAACGCAGAATGACTATTGATACTTTGGTAGACGAAAGAGCGTTAAGAGAGATTTATCTTTCCGCTTTTGAGTACGCCGTAGTTAATTCCCAGCCTACCAGCGTTATGGCTGCGTACAACAAAGTTAATGGTACATACTGCACTCAAAACAAATATTTACTAACGGACATTTTAAGAAACGAATGGGGATTTAACGGTATTGTCGTCTCTGACTGGGGCGCGACTAACGATATAGTCGAGTGTATCCGTAACGGTATGGATTTGGAAATGCCCGACTCGCTCGGACACGGAACGAAAAAAATATTAAAAGCAGTAGAAGACGGCGTTCTTACCGAAGCCGAACTCGATAGAGCTGTGGCTAATATGCTCAAATTCGTAACGGAAAGAAGTAAATGCGTGAAAAATTTTACTGCCGATTTGGCGAAAAATCATATAATAGCAAAAGAAATAGAGACGGAAAGCGCGGTTTTACTCAAAAACGACGGTTCGTTGCCGCTTGACAGCAAAACGCCTGTTTTGGTAGTGGGCGCGTTGGCTGAAAAAATGCGTTATCAAGGCTCGGGAAGCAGTCACATAAACACCGCAGTTACGCCGAATATAATAGACGCGTTAAAATTTAATAACGTAAAAATGGACTACGCGAAAGGTTACAAACTTGCTTCCGATGAAGAATCGCCCGAACTTGTGGACGAAGTAATGAAAAAAGCAAAAAATTACGATACCGTTATTTTCTGCGGCGGGCTGACGGAGTCGTGTGAAGGCGAAGGCTATGACAGGGACAACCTTAATATGCCCGAGTGTCAAAATAAACTTATTTCAAAACTTGCTAAAGCGGGCAAAAAAATAGTCGTAGTGTTGTTTGGCGGTTCGCCTATGCTCATGCCTTGGCTTAACGAGGTCAACGCAGTGCTTCATATGTATCTAGGAGGACAGGCGGTCGGGGAAGCGGCGCAGGAATTGCTGTACGGAATAAAAAATCCTTGCGGCAAACTTGCCGAAAGCTATCCGCAAAAACTCAGCGATACGCCTTGCTTTAATTATTACGCAAACAAAAAACTCAGCGTCGAACTGCGCGAAAGCGTTTTTGTGGGATACCGCTATTACGATACGTTTGAAACGCCGACGATGTTTGATTTTGGTTACGGCTTGTCATACACTACCTTTGATTACAGCAATTTGAAAATAACCAAAAATAATTTGCATAACTATACTGTGGAAGTCACAGTTAAAAACACGGGAAAAACGGCGGGAAAAGAAATAGTGCAGCTGTATATTACCGCGCCCAACGGCGACACTATGCGCCCAAAAAGAGAGCTGAAAGGTTTTGCCAAGACAGATTTATTAAAACCCAACGAAAGTCAAAAACTGGAATTTCATCTTGATAAACGCAGTTTCGCATTATACTCACCCGAAAAGAATGACTGGGTGGTAGGCGAAGGCGAGTATACCGTAGAAATTTCCGCGTCGCTCAATAACGTTAAGCAAAGTAAGACAATTAGCGTTGAAGGGGAAAAATTGCCCAGTCAAAGAAAAACTTTGCCCGCGTATTTTGACCAGACAGGAAAGACTTTCACGATTCCCGACGACCAGTTTGAAGAACTAAGCGGCAGAAAAATAATTGTTGACCGTAATTTTACCAGAGGCGAATTTACTACAAACAGCACTCTTGAACAACTTCAAAAATATTCATTATTGGCTAGAATAATAGTGAGAATAAGTAAAAAGGTAGCGTACAAATCGGCCGACGGCGACATTAACAGTCCCGTTTACAAAATGTCCGCATACGGAGCGATGGAGACGCCTCTCCACACTTTGCCCGCTATGACTAACAATATGGTAAAAATGAAAATCGTTCGCGCGGTTGTGGATTTTGCAAACGGCAAGTTTTTCAAAGGTTTAGGCGATTTACTAGGAAAAGACATTTAGGCTTAAAAACACGAAAACAATCAAACAGCTACATAATCAATCTTAATTTTAATCGAAAAAAGGACATAAAAAAATTGAGTATAAAAATAGATTTTAACAATATGATGAGCGAAAACGTTCCGCAAGGTATCTCGGACGCTGAACTTACCAAAACGGCAGCTTTTGCCAATAAAGCGAAAGCCACGGTCGATTCGTCGCGGGGCTTGGATATGCTCGGCTGGACTGAGTTGCCTTACAATCAAACGGCGGTTGTCAAAGACATTAACGAATACGTTAAGCAAATAAATGATTTTTGCGAGTATTTCGTCGTGCTGGGTATAGGCGGTTCGGCTTTGGGAGCGGTCGCTCTTTTTAACGCGCTGAAACATACTTATTACAACGAACTGCCAAATGCAAAGCGGAAATATCCTCGTTTTTACTGTATCGACGACGCCGACCCCGAAAGGCTGAACGCTTTATTTGATATTATCGAACCGCAAAAAACTGTGTTTAATGTAATAACAAAGTCTGGCGCGACCAGCGAAACAATGAGCCAGTATTTAATCGTGAGCGATTATTTGGAACAAAAGCTCGGCGCAAATGCCAGCAAGCATATAGTAGCCACAACGAGTGAAAACAGCGGCAACCTTATAAAAATCGCAAAAGAAAAGGGCTATAAAACTTTTTTTATACCGTCTTCGGTAGGCGGCAGGTTTTCGGTGTTATCGCCCGTGGGGCTTTTGCCCGCGGCGGCAATAGGCATTGATATCGCTGCTTTGCTTGACGGCGCGAAAGATATGGATAAGATTTGCAAAGAAACGGATTTCAAAAATAATCCTGCGCTTATATGCGCTACGCTTATGTATCTAGCTTATCAACACGGCGCAAATATATCGGTAATGATGCCGTATTCATACGGA
>DAOTGG010000077.1:0-3368 GCA_035446985.1 Eubacteriales bacterium | reverse complement strand
CGACGTCGGCAACAAGCCCAAATACGGCGAAGCGATAGGCTGGGCGGAAAGCTCTGCAGTCGTGTTTGCCAACAGCGTTTTGGGCGCGCGCTGCAACCGCAACAGCGGTATGATAGATATTTTCCAATCAATCGCTTGCCGCGCGCTAAACTACGGTTTTATGAAAGACGAAGGCAGAAAAGCAAAATGGATTGTGGAAATTAAAACCACCCATAAACCCGAAGCGCAGGTTCTCGGCTCGGCTATCGGTATGAAAGTGGTTGAAGACGTGCCGTATGTAATAGGGCTTGACAAATGGATTGGTAAGGAAATAAACGAAGACGTTATTTCGTATCTGAAAGATTTTGGAGCGGCGACGGCGTCAAACGGCGCGGTTGGGCTTTATCACATCGACAACGTTACCCCCGAAGCAAAAGAAAAAGGCAAAGAGCTTATTTTTCCCGACGCGAAAGTATACGTTATCGACGACGCGGAAATCGAAAGAGTGTATAAATCTTACCCCGTTATGTGGAAAAATCCCGACGCAAAACCGAAACTTTGCTTTATCGGCTGTCCACACGCTACTTTTAAACAACTCAACTGGTGGACTGAGCGCATAGGTGAAAAGCTTCAAGCGCACGGTAGAAAAAAGGTTAATACGCAGACTGTCATCACGGCTGCGCCAGCTGTGGCGGAAAAATTCCGCAAAACTGAAAATTATCAAAAACTTTTGTCGTACGGAGTAAAACTTTCGTCAATCTGTCCGCTTATGTATACGAATAATCCGCTGGAAAAGAGCAAACCGATTATTACAAGCAGTAACAAACTCCGCACTTACTCAAACGCAAAATATCTGATGGACGAAGATATTTTGGAAACGATAACTAAGTAAGGAGGGACGATAAATGAAAGAATTTAAAGGCAGACCGCTTACGGGCGGCGCATATAAAGGCGAAGCGGTAGTTTCGCACGTCGGATTTAATACTTTGGCATCGTTACAAAAAAGCGCGATGAAAGCTCAACCCATTATCTGCTCGGACCAAAACAATCCCGACTTATTTGGCAAGCCAATGACGGGCAAAGTTTTTTGCCTGCCAGTAACTATCGGCAGCACGACGGGCGGAATGATACTCCAAACGATTTGCCAAATGGGAATAAATTT
Organism: Eubacteriales bacterium; assembly: GCA_035446985.1. Classification (GTDB taxonomy): domain Bacteria; phylum Bacillota; class Clostridia; order Christensenellales; family CAG-314; genus JAQUSX01. Next base: position 2,227 of record DAOTGG010000077.1, on the reverse strand, counting down.
CGGAGCTATGCTTTTTAGTAAAGAAGCCGACAGTCTCGCGCTTGCGGGTTTGATTTTGGCGAAGAACTGGGAAGAAAATTATATCGTCGGCGTCGATAAACTAGGCGATGAATTTTTAAATTACGTCAAAGACGGAATGACCATAGAAGTAACCGAAGACGGAACCGTAAAAGTTTACGAGTAATTTTTTAGAAATTTTAAAACTTAATAAAGACAAAATTTAGAACATAACGAAATAAAAAAACGTCGGGTTTTTCCGACGTTTTTTGTTATGGATAATTTATTTTCTTTTAAAATATCGAATTTTTAAATTTGCGCCGAGCAACTTAGACGGACTGCCGGGCAATATTATATCGTTTTCATTTTTTAATGAGAGCATTGCATGACAGCAGCACGGCATTCTATGGTTGCCACTATTTGGATAACCGCCGATTTTTTTGTGAATATCTTTGGCTCGAATATCAATATACTCGCCATCATTATTATTAATCTGATTTAATATTTCTTTTTTAAAATCATCCGTATGCGTATTATTCATTATTATTTTCACGTTATTAATCGATCCTTTAAAATCTAAAAATTGATTCGCGTAGCGACGTCTTTTTTTTATTTTTCTTTCAAGCGCGCATTGTTGAAAAAATTTATCGGTCGTTCTTATAAATTTATAATTATAATATCTTTGAAGATCATTCCAAAAACTCATCTGGTTATATCTCCTTAATTAACTTAATATAATTTCCTTCTAAGCACTGAAAATTTTGTGGTTTGTGTTCCGCTCTCGCCCTTATTTGCGTGGCTTTTACTTCGGAACCGTCTTTCATAAAATAAAGTTTGCGAGCCGTTATTTCTTCCGCCAAATTTTTTGCGTGCATTGTTTTTCCAGGCTGCTCTTTTAAAACTAAACTCATAGCTTTCCAAAGATCAGTTTTTGATCGTGCTGTTTTTTTTGCATTATCTTCGGCGTTTAAATCAAACAGCGACATTTTGTAGACGGGTTTATTGTTTTTTAAAATAATAATTTCACCGTTTTTTTCAATTTTTTCCAACACTTCGTTTAGATTTTCGCTTAAATCGTCTATACTTACCAGCATGTTTATATTCATATCCGTGTCCTCCTAATAAGTATTTTGATTATCTCACGTTAAATATTTTTTGTCAATAGTTTTTTATATATTTGCGTATATATATTATTTTGTTTGTATAACGCTTATATTTTTTTAAAATAGCCCGGAGCTTATTGTGCTTTGTTTTTTACTATGATAATATAAAAGTAATTTAAAATAACAAAAAATAAGCATAAACCATAAATTTAACGGAGAGAAAAAGTTGGATATAAAAAATTTAAAAACAAAACGGCTGACGCTGAAAAATATTTCAGCGGACGATAGAGAATTTATATTAAAACAGTTTTCGGACGACAACGTAAATCGTTATCTATTCGACGCCGAGCCGTTTACTTCTTTGGAGGAGGCGGATGAACTTATCGCGCTTTTTACAAAGCCACAACCGCGCGCGCAGCACCGCTGGATTATTACGTTAACCCAAACGGGTGAAAAAATCGGCACTTGCGGTTTTCATTTATGGAACAGGGAAAAGCGCGAAATGCAAATAGGGTACGACCTGCAGAGCGCGTATTGGCAAAAAGGCTACGGTTACGAAGCAATGCAAGCCGTAATTGATTTTATTAAAAATGAAACAGACGCCATAAAAGTAGACGCTTGCATCGCGTGCGAAAACATTGCTTCGATAAAACTCGCCGAAAAACTAGGTTTTGAATTTTTGGGAAAAACGGAAATTTTAAATTTCCGCGGAAAGGATTATCTGCATAGGATTTATACTTTACTTTTGGAAAGATGAAAAGCGCGCTGTTTTTTTGAGAATTTTTTTTGCGTTAAAAACCAAATAGGAGAAAATTTATGGATAAACAAATGATGGCATTCTGCGGAACTTTTTGCGGAGAATGCGAATGGAAAGACAAGGTAAATTGCAAAGGCTGCAAAAATTGTCACAGCGAAATGTTTTGGGGACAATGCGACAAAGCGAAATGCTGTATTGAAAAAGGATACGAGCATTGCGGACAATGTCCTGAAATGCCTTGCAAAAAACTGCTCGATTTATTCAACGACCCCGAACACGGCGATAAAGGTACAAGAATGAATAATTTGAGAAATTGGGCTAATGGCAAATACGAATACGAGAAACTTGTAAATTCAGCGCAGGAACAAGC
>DAOTGG010000076.1:0-3393 GCA_035446985.1 Eubacteriales bacterium | reverse complement strand
GTGGCTAAATATAATAAAATTTTCATATAAATATTTTACTGTAATTATTTTAATAAGGAGAAAAATTATGAAATGTAAAAAATGCGGCGCTGAGTTAGGCGATAAGACAAAATGCGCTGAATGCGGCGAAGATAATACGGCAAAAAAAATTGATTTTAAAACCCGTGACTTTACCGGAGAGTTTGATTCTGCGGAAGCAAAAGACAAAAAAGTTATGGCGATATTGGCTTATCTCGGCTTTTTGGTGTTTATTCCTATCTTTGCTGCGAAAGACAGCAAATATGCTAGATTCCACGCCAATCAAGGACTTGTTTTGTTTATATTAGAAATGGCGATTGCTATTGTTGATATAATTCTTACTGCAATCTTTGCTTACGTATGGGTAGTATCGGTAATATTGTCGGTAGTATTTTGGCTATTATGGATAGGCTTAACTGTGCTTGCGATTGTGGGTATCGTTAACGCGGTAAATGAAAAAGCTAAAGAACTGCCTTTAATCGGAAAAATGAGAATATTAAAATAAGGAGTTTATATTAAAAAATGAAAAAATTATTGGCTATTGTTTTGGCCGTGATGATGCTTGTATCTTTGTGCGCTTGTTCCGGTATCACGGACATAATAAACGGAAACGGTGACGGCGACGATAACGGAGAAACCACAACACCGGAAGATTTTAAAACCCCGGAGGAAATCGAAGAGTATTTTGATAATATTTTGATTTCATATCAATATACTTCTAGCGAAACTCAAGAAGAAGGTGTCGCTTGGACAGTTGCGCAAAACGATAAAGCTGTTTACGTAAACATAATGGGAATTCAAATGCTTTATGTAAAAGATACAGGCGAATCATTTATGTTTGACGACCAAGGACAAAAAATAAAATACAGCACCACAGAAACAATGTCTTTCAGCGACTACACCGATATGTTCTTTGATTATACTTACGATACGGAAGATTTTGTAAGAACTGGAACAAAAACGATTGCCGGCAGAACTTGCACGGTTTATGAATATTCAATAAGCGTTTTTGGTTACACTTACAGCTCTTTGTATTCAATCGATAACGCTACGGGTATTTGCATGGAAGTATCTGTTAGCGGAAGCGCAAACGGCGAAAGCGGTTCTGTTACATGGATTGTTACAGAATTACAAGTTGGCGGAGTTAACCTTGATGAATACATAAATCAACCTGTAGATATTGACTACACACAATACGATTAATTTTAACTAAAAAAACGACGCTGTTAGGGCGTCGTTTTTTTTACCTATTTTTTTATAAAGAAACTATCTTATTTTTAATTCCGACTTCAAAACTATTTTTTTTCGTCGGCTTGCTTTTTGCGTTCCATTTCTGCGTTATAAAGTTCTTCGGTGGCAAGAGCAATCTTCGTAACGGAAAAATCTTTGCCCTCGGGGTAAATATAATAAGTGTCTGTATTCGTATTAAGATCCACGCAGTCGCCGTATTTGCCAAGATACTCATATTCGATATGACAAGAGTAAAGTGACGCCACGGGTTTTTCCAATACGTATTTTTCGCCTTTATATTCGCCTTCTAGCAAAAATCCGTTTTTATCGTGCGTCAGCGTTCCTTTGCCAAGGTCAATATAACCGTCGGCGTTTGGCAGCGAGTCTACCCGTACCGCGGAATGAAAATAATATTTTCCGTCGTCTACTTCACGGCGCACGTTTTTGCGTTCCCATTCGTACCAGTCGGGTATATGCGAAAATTCGGTTTTGCCTTTCGCCGCTCTCAGCTCGCCGAGCTCGGTCATTTCCCATTCTTTTCCGCAAGCGTCGCAGCGCAAAATTTTGCCCTCTGAAGACATTTTGTATTCGGCTTTGCAATTGGGGCATTGATATAATACCTTGTGCAGACCTTCCGCTCGTTTAGGAAAATCTACAACGATGCCGTTTTCTTTTTGCCAAGCGAAATCGTCGTAATAAAACTCGTTACGGATGATGTCGTTTATTTCTTCAACAGATTTTGTTTTTAACTCGTCCGCGGTAAAAATTTGCTTCATTGTCGCTTGTGTGCCTTTTAATTTGCGGTCGGTCAAATTCCAAAACGGAGAATTAACGTGATGTCCGTGGCAGATGAGCGTTACCACAGGCACTTTAAATAGCTTTGCCAGTTTGCCCAGAGATTCGGGTAATACAGCGGTAGTGCCGCAAAGCGAATAACGGGCTTCGGGATATACGACCGCTATATCGCCGCGGTCGATAACGTATTTTAACTGCTTTATAAGCACGATATCGTTTGTGAATTTTCGTTTGCAAATGCAGCCGACCGCTCGTAAAAGCCCTTCGCGTTTAAGGAACCCGTCAATAGCTACTACATAGTTTGCCCTATGGGGAAAAACGGCGGCGGTCGCGACTTTGAAATCCATAAAAGCGTTGTGGTTGCAAAGCAAAAGATAAGGCGGTTTTAGTCCTTTCATATTTACTTTGGTAATTTTGTTTTTGTGTTTGATTATGTCCGGATACGATAAAGCCCAAGCTAGCGGCAATAAACGCTGCCTTCTTGGTCTTTTTGACATATCGAACCGTTTAACGTCGTCAAGCATAATAAACCTCGTTTTTTTATTTTTCTCTTGTATGCAATAGATATATAAGCAGAATTATAGACATTCTAGCATTATTTGTCGCTTATTACAATACTTTTAAAAATAAAGCCGAAAATTATCGAAGTTTTTTCGCAAATAAAAAAACCGAAATAAATTTCGGTTTTTCTTGTTTTATTTTTTATTATTTTTTAGTATCGGGTTTTATCATAATGCCAAGTTCGTCAAGCTGTTTTTGCGTAACCGTTGACGGCGCGCCCATCAGTAAGTCTTCAGCATTCTTATTCATGGGGAAAGCGATGACTTCGCGGATATTTTGTTCGTCGGCAAGTAGCATTACGATACGGTCGACTCCCGGAGCCATACCAGCGTGCGGCGGCGCGCCGAACTTGAACGCGTTAAACAAAGCGGGGAATTTTGTCTCAACGATTTCTTTGTCATAACCTGCTATTTCAAAAGCTTTTACCATTATTTCGGGACTGTGGTTTCTGACTGCTCCCGAGCAAAGCTCTATACCGTTGCAAACGATGTCGTATTGATAAGCTAAGATATCAAGCGGGTTTTTAGTGTTAAGAGCTTCCAGTCCACCTTGCGGCATCGAGAAAGGATTGTGCGAAAAGACTATTTGGTCTGTTTCCTCGTCGTGTTCGAACATAGGAAAATCGTTTACCCAGCAAAACTCAAATGTTTTTTCCGCCACGAGTCCCGCTCTTTTAGCGGCTTCGTTACGTAAAAGCCCCGTCAGCTTCGTTACTTTTTCTTTATCGTCGCCTACGAATAATACAGCCGAATTAGGTTTCAGTCCAAGTCTCTCGGTAAGTTTTTGTTT
>DAOTGG010000075.1:0-3663 GCA_035446985.1 Eubacteriales bacterium | reverse complement strand
CCGCCGCTTTTTACCATGCATGCCGTAACCATAATCGCGCCTATTTTCGCCGCTCTGTCGATAATTTGCAACGCTATTTCTCTAACAAAACGCCTGTCGGTTTCGCCGTAAAAACATCGACGCATACGGTTCGCATTGTTTTCGGGATTTGTCAAAAAATCGCTTATTGTCGCTGTGTCGGCAAAACATTTCATAGGTATAACGACTTCGCCAGTAAACAAATTTTCTTTCTGCGCCCCTATTACGGCATTATATATAACCATAGACAGATATCTGCCGCTCGTCATTTTTTCCGCTATATGCTGATTCGGAGTTGCGGATTCGCGGTCGGTAATTTTGTCAAAAGTACCTAAATTGAATTTATCGTATCCGCCGCACTCGGTATTTATCACCATATCGCCGTTAAGGTCGACTCCGCTTATTTTTTTGATATTTTTATTTTGCTCGACGTAACTAACGTTAGTGCCAGTACCGTAAATATAACCCAAATAAGACGAACATTCGTCGTTTAAATTTGCGCCTTTTCCGCCTAATAAGCACGCTACGGTGTCGTTTAGGACTGCGATTTTTCGGGGTGTATCGTCGTATTTTTTCAAAGCTTCCAATGTGCATGCGCCGACTTTGGTTCCCACCACTTCTTTTGCTCTGACTTCTTTTGAAAAAGCTTTTACCGTGCCGTCGCGGTCGGGGTGAGTGTCTACGCTATACGAAAAACAAAAGCCGATGTTTTCCCCTTTGCCCATAAGGTGTTTGATATTATAAGCGATGTGGTCGTAAAAACGGGCTTTGCTTACTTCTTTGCCCACGCCAGCCATAACAGTTTTGCGGGCTTCTTCCAAAACGCAAACGCCGTTATTGTCAAAATACGCGACTGCGCTGCGAAAATTAGTTCCGCCAGCGTCTATTACTATATTGCGCTTGTTTTTTATTATTTCAAAGGTCGACGGAAGATATGACGGTATCATTTCGAGACTGGACTTTTCGCCGTTTAAGCCTTTTTCCATTTCGCGCAAAAAGGCTTCTATTTCCGAGTCCGCGTCTATGCAGTCAGACGTTTGACCGTGTTTATATAAATATTGATACGCTTTATCTTGCATCAATACCGCTCCTTGCCATATAAAGCAAATCGTTTATGCTGATAATTTTTATCTCGTTTTTGGTTTCCAGTTCTTTTGCCGTTTGATCCCGAATTTTATCAATCATTAAGTCTTCGGAGTTTGAATAGCTTTTGATGTAATAACCAGCCTTGTCAAGCTTTGGACTGTACACGCCGCCGTTAAAATAAATTGCGTCCAAAATGGTCTTGACCACATCAAAATCGCCTAGTTCTATCGAGCGGGCTATACAAAAAACTTTGTCTTTTAAGGTATTTGAAGCATTATGAAAATTAGTTTTGTGCAAATAATCATAAATTTTGCTTTCAGCTACCGTCCTTACTTTTCGTTTTGAAACCTGTCCCGAAAGCGAAACGGTGCGAGTCATAACAAAATTTTTGTTTTCGCCTATTCTGACGTTATATTTTTGCATTAGCTCGTCGACGCTGAGCTTGGATTTTTCAACCAAATATTTTAATGTCATCATTGACATCCAAGCGTCTTCCTCGCTGTTGTGCTGGTCGAATATTATCCCGAGTTCGTCCGCTATTTTATTTAAGCCTCTTACTTCTTTTTCTTCTCTAAAAAGTTTGTAAAGCAGCTGACTGCAAATAAATTTGAAATTTATCGAAGGCAGTTTGTTGTGTTTGCAGGCGGCGTTAAGCATCAATACGTCTGACTCGACCGCGTGACCGACTACCCGAACGTCTCCCGTCAAAAGCTCCACGATGCGGGGATAAGCGGCTGTAAAATCGGGCGAATTTTCAAGTAAATCTTTATCTAGATGCAAATCTATGCCCACGTTTTTACGTGTGCCGTTAAGGTTATATTTTGTTTTTGGATTTATCCAAATGTTTTCACGGTGCTTGATGCGGAAATTTTCATCCGCTATTACTACTCCGATGCTGCAAATGCTGTACGGCTTGTAACCGTTTGCGGCTTCTATATCGAAAGCCAAAAAATCCATTCTTTCCCCCCTATGGTGAACGTAACTTTAATTTTACTAAAAAATAATAAAAAAAGCAACATTTCAGCTATATTTGCGAGCAAGGTTAATATTTTTATTGTCACAGAAATTAATTTTTCCCAATAAAAAACGCCGCTAATGAACGGCGTTTGTTTTTTTATTAGTCTTTTATAAGCTCGCCTTTTACGCACACTCTGCCGCCATCGGGACATTTAGCGGAAAACTCGTGAGTTTTTCCGTTTTCCCCGTCCAAATCGCCGCCGTTGAGCAAAACGTAGACCGACGGATAAATGTTGTTCCACAGTTCGTGACAAATAGGCGGACACAAGTCTTCCACAATGAAAATGTCACCTTTACGGTGATAGCCGCCGCGGCAGTTTGATTCGGTTATTGTTAATTTTACTTTTGGCATTTGCACTCACCTTTGCTTTTTAAAATATATTTTCCAAACCGCCTTTAATTTTGACCGAGCCGTTTTTTCGCAAAATCAAATAGAAACGGCTGAATATGCGGATACGTCAGTTTTTCAGGTAATTCGTTACTGAATATTCTTTCCTCAATTTCAAAATCGGGCAACGGAGAGAGCGATTTAACATCGGCAAAGAAAAGATATCCGCCAGCAGACCTTTTTTCGCCTGTAACTGTATAGAATGTTATAGGCTCGAGAACAAAATCGCTTGCGCCCGTCTCTTCATAAAGCTCGCGTTTTGCCGCATCGACATAGCTTTCGCCCTGTTCAATATGTCCCCCGGGAATTTCATATGTATCCCGTTCTTTATGTCTTACAAAAATCCATTTATTTTCGTATCTGGCAATGATTACAACATATATCATTTCCACGTTTTGCGGTTCTTCAACAAAAAAACCGATTTTTACCATAGCTTATCTCCGATATTTTATTGTTGTTTTTTTAGTTGAATTATTCCCACTCAATTGTTGCAGGAGGTTTTGCCGTGATATCGTAAACTACTCTATTGACGTCTTTACATTCATTAGTTATGCGGCGGCTTATTTTGTCAAGCAGTTCGTAAGGAATCCGCACCCAGTCGCCCGTCATACCGTCGATGGAATTAATCGCTCGCAAAGCCACAAGATTGCCGTACGTGCGTTTGTCGCCCATAACGCCCACGGAACGAACGGGAGTAAGTACCGCGAAATACTGCCAAATCTTTTTATCATAACCTGCTTTGGCAACTTCTTCACGCAAAATGGCGTCGGCGTCGCGCAAAATATCAAGACGCTCTTTATTTAGCTCGCCAAGCACTCTTACCGCTAATCCGGGTCCGGGGAAAGGCTGTCTGCCGACTATATTTTCGGGTAAACCCAGTTCCAGCCCTACTTTTCTTACTTCGTCTTTAAATAAATTTCTGACGGGTTCGATTATGCCCTTAAAATCAATAACCGACGGCAAGCCGCCCACGTTGTGGTGAGATTTTATTACTTCGCCGCTGCCGCTGCCGCTTTCTATAACATCGGGGTATATTGTGCCTTGCACAAGGTAATCCACCGTGCCGATTTTTTTCGCTTCTTTTTCGAAAACTCTGATAAACTCTTCGCCGATGATTTTCCGTTTTTTCTCGGGATCTGTTACGCCGCTGAGTT
>DAOTGG010000074.1:0-3780 GCA_035446985.1 Eubacteriales bacterium | reverse complement strand
GCCTAATGTGGGGGAATAAAAGTCGCTCATAGGGCGGTTAAAATCCCATTTTACATAAGCGATATTCGCGCTGGAAAAAACGTCGGTCATGCTGTCTACGATATAATTTTGAACGTCGATGTTCGCAAGATCGAGAAGCAGTTGATTTCTGCCCGTAGACGGCTCGTATTTTGGATGCGTGACAGCCCATTCGGGATGCGCGCGGTATAGTTCGCTATCGGGATTAACCATTTCAGGTTCTACCCAAATACCGAAATCCATTCCAAATTCGTTGATTTTATTGGCAAATCCGCTAAGCTCGTTAGGGAATCTTTCCTTATTTACCGTCCAGTCGCCAAGTCCGCGGCTGTCGTTGGTGCGGTTACCAAACCAGCCGTCGTCCAATACAAACAGTTCCGCGCCGACTTGCTTGCCTGCAAGCGCTATATGAAGCAGTTTTTCTTCGGTGAAATTAAATCCCGTAGCTTCCCAGTTATTGACCAAAACGGGGCGTTCTTTTTTTGCCCAAGCTCCGCGTACGATATGATTGTTAATAAAATCGTGGTAAGCGTTCGTAAGTCCGTTAAGTCCGTCCGCGCTGTAACACAAAGTCGCCTCGGGGGTGAAAAAAGTTTCGCCGGGGGAAAGTTTCCACGAAAAACCGAAAGGATTTATGCCGTTAATAATTCTGGTTTTTTCATGAACGGAAACTTCAAAAGTCTCGGCATGATTGCCTGTGTAAACAAGGTTAAATCCGATACAGTCGCCGTAGTCAAACGTAGCGTTTTGTTTTTTTAAAATAACATATGGGTTATGAGTATTAGATGAATATCCTACTTTACTGTCGATAGTAAAAATCCCAGTCGAAAGCTTGCGCTCGTTTTTGTAACGCTCTTTTGCCCACGCGCCGTCAAAAGAAATAACGGAGTAATCGCATTCGGGCAAATCAAGCTGACTGCTGGCGATTTTTTCTATGGCGATTTCGTCATCGCCGTCGTTGGTTAACGACGAGCTTTTAACGATAACGTCGGAATCACGGAATACGGAATAATAAAGTTTTAACCTGAGTTTTGCGGTTTTGTCGACCGTGGTTATTATCAAGGTTGACGCTTTTGAGTGCGACGAGGGTAATTCGTTAGGGTAAAAGCCGTCGGTAATCTCGTAGCTGTCAAATAAAAAATCGTTGACAAAAGAACCGCTTGGGTCGCGCAGCATAAGGTACGGTTCGCGAAAATCGCCTTTGCCCGCGGTGGAAATTTCCTGTGCCATGTTATCAAGCGACAGCGGAGCGGTCTTGTCGGAATAAAAGACGGTTGTGCCGAGTCCCGTTCCGATTTTTTCCGTAACTGCGTCGATAGATAATGGGTTTTTGATTTTTTTGCCGTAATAGTGCTGAGTCAAATGCCCGTCGGGCGTTACCGAAAACAAATAAGTCGTGTTGGGGGTGTCGATTTTAAAAACATTATCGTTTGCGGTAATTAAAGAATTAGTTTTTTTCATAGTTGTTCTCCAAAAATTTCGTTTGGTCTTACGGCTACCGTACCGTAATTTCTAAATTCTATTTCCATAACGTTTTCCGCGCCAAAGCGTTCGTTAATTTTATCCATGATTTTATCGTCGTTTTTTACAAAAGCGAGTACCGTGCCGCGAAAACCGCCGCCGTGTACGCGCGCGACGCAAGTAGTGTCGATTTTTTTAAGGTCGTCTAGTGCTTCGGTTATCGGCGAAGAAGTTTCGTTGGATTTTGCGCAGTTACGAAGATTGTATCTGCTGCTGTGACCGCTGTTCGCCACGCAAATTAAAAACATTTCTGCGTCGTTATTTTTAACAAAATTTAGCGTGCTTTTTACCCTGCGGTTTTCTTCAAAAAAATGCAGCGCGCGTTTATACTCGATAGTATCTTCTTCTTTCCGCTTAAAAAAGTCTTCTTCCTTAACTTCGCCCAAAGTTTTTTTGCCAAAACTAGCGGCAACCTTCTGCATATCGTTTTTTATTGAAGCGTATTCTTCCGTCAGGTCGCTGTGGTCGCCTCCCGTATTTATAAGCAGCATTTTTTCATTCATTTTTATAGGGGAAACCGTTTCGACGTACGGGCAAAGGGGATTGACAAAATCTATATACGTTACTCCGCCGTACGCGATACCGCATTGATCCAAAAGCCCGCAAGGCTTGCCGAAATATTCGTTTTCCACCCGTTGGCAGATTTTCGCCCGTTGCATAGTTCCAAGTTTGCCGCCGTTGAAAAAGTCGTTTAATATTACGCAAACAAGCATCTCAAAAGCCGCTGACGAACTCATGCCCACGCCGGGAATAATGTTGCTGTCAATAAACGCGTCAAAACCGCCGATTTTGTATCCGTCCGCTTTGAAAAAAGCAAGCATACCTTTTACGATAGAAAGCGAAGTGCCTTGCTCGCTAACGTCGTATTCGGTTTTGGTCCTATCAGCCGTTATTGTGCCGTAATTTTTTGTAAAAATATTTATCGTTGACGTGCCGTTAGGCGCGGCGCAAGCGATAATGTCGCGGTTTATTGCTCCAACCAGCACTCTGCCGTTGTTGTGGTCGGTGTGATTGCCCACGATTTCGCATCGCGCGGGCGAACTGAAAAAAGCGGCGGGTAAAGCGTTGTAACGGCTAACAAATGCTTCTCTTAGTCCTTCATATCTTTTCTTTGTCTGTTCTTGATTGATATTTGCGTAAAGCTCGGTGTAATTCATCATTTTGTCCTTTATGTTGTAAAAATTAGTTTCTGTTTTTAATGTTATAAGTAATTATTTAGTGGCGGTAAGTTGATATTATTTTAAATAATTAACTGGTTTTTAATAAGTTTATTCTTGCGGTTTTTTACAAGAAAATGTTATTTTTTCTCAAACTGCCAAATTTCTTGAAACACGGCGGTTTCATTCGGTTTAATGACGGTTTTCGGTGAAAGCGTTTCCATTTCGATAATCGCTCCGTCGGTGTAACACTCGATATTGCAGCCGAAGTCGGGGTATTTTTCCGTTTGTTCCGCATCAAAACTTTTTGTAAAAATAATATTGCGGTCGGCGTAAAAAATTTTTCCGCTTTTGTTATACGCGCCGACTTTGAGCGGTTTAAGGTTTTTGTCGGCTGATATTTCAATGCCGTTATTGGTGTAACGCAGTCTGTTATCGTTAATGTCGGTATAACTCCAAAAAACGATATTGCGGTTGGGCAGCAGTCCCGTATCGGTAGTGTCGAGCGGTATAAGAATCTTGCCGCCGTGCCGTAGGGCAGTTATTCCCCAAAGGGAGAGATTTACGGCTTTATCCGCAGTATTTTTTGCCGTGTGAGTGACGCGGGCGGAGTTTTCGGTTAAAAACTCTATTTTTATGCTAAATATCAGTCCGTCGCCGCGTTTTGCGGTAAATTCCGCGCCGTTATCGAATAATACGGTTTCAGCAGCGGTATTATCGTAAAGATAGCACTCGTCGCATTCGGGCGAACGCCAAAGTCTGTGTCCGCCGAGTTGAAGCCACTTAACGTCGCCGACTGTTTTTGTCTGCGAAAATTTTTCGTCAAAAAAACAAATGTTGTCAAATCCAAAAGCGCAAATGCGGCTGATTCGTATACCGAATTCAGTCGTTATTCCAAACGATAAATTTCCGTTTTCAATTATGAGCATTTCGCCAAAAGGTGATTGAGTGTAATAACTTTTCATAAATTTTTCCCTTGCTTTATTATCTCACAATCAATCATTTTTTTCAATAACAAGACAATTTTTATTTGGCTAAATAAATTTAAATTTATAAAATATAAATTTTGTTCTATTGACCTTAA
>DAOTGG010000073.1:0-4049 GCA_035446985.1 Eubacteriales bacterium | reverse complement strand
GAAAGATATGGATAAGATTTGCAAAGAAACGGATTTCAAAGATAACCCCGCGCTCATATGCGCTACGCTTATGTATCTTGCTTATAATAAAGGCGCAAATATATCGGTAATGATGCCGTATTCATACGGACTTAGGACGGTTTCGGACTGGTATTGTCAGTTATGGGGCGAGAGTCTTGGTAAAGCGGTAAACAGGCTTGGTGAAAAAATAAACGTAGGGCAAACCCCCGTCAAAGCTTTGGGAGTTACCGACCAGCATAGCCAAATACAGCTTTACGTCGAAGGACCGTCAGATAAAGTCGTTACTTTTATAAGAGTGGAAAAATTCCGCTCGGAAGTCACAATCGCCAATGGCTGCGAAGCTTATCCCGACGTTAATTTTCTGTGCGGACATTCGCTGGGAGAATTAACAAATGTCGAGCAAGCGGCGACGGAATACGCTTTGAAAAAAGCGGGAAAAATGAATTATACTATAACGCTCGACACAATCGACGAATATAATCTCGGCTCGCTGTTATATTTTTTCCAAATGCAAACCGCCTATATGGGAGAATTATTTAACATTAACGCTTACAATCAGCCAGGCGTGGAAGAAGGCAAAAACGCCGCTTACGCTCTACTGGGACGACACGGTTATGAAAACAAAGCTAGCGAAATAAGTCAAAGCGGTAAAGATATTAAATACATTATTAATTTTTGAGATAAAAACAAAAAATAACGAAATAAAAGGAATATAAAATGATAAACAAAACACCGCCGAAAGGAATGAGAGATTTTCTACCGTCCGAATTGGCTTTACGAAATCAAACTATGGCAAAAATAAAAGAAGCGTACGCGTCCTGCGGATTTAACGAAATCGAGACGCCTTGCGTTGACGACATAAATTTGTTGATGTCAAAACAAAGCGGCGAAAACGAAAAACTGATGTACAAAATATTAAAGCGGGGCGAAAAGCTGGAAAAAGCGTCTGACGGCGAGTTATGCGACCTTGGATTGCGTTACGAGCTTACGCTTTCGCTTGCCAGATACTGCGCGAATAACGCGGGTGTTATTCCGCCCGTTTTTAAGTCTATACAAGTGGGTCCCGTTTTCCGCGCCGACCGCCCCCAAAAAGGCAGATACCGTCAGTTTATTCAATGCGATATAGATATTATCGGCGAAGAATCCATTCTTGCGGAAATAGATTTGATTATTGCCACGGCAAAAGCCCTCAAAAACGTAGGACTAAGCGGTTTCACGATTAAAATCAACGACAGGCGAATTTTGAAACGGCTTGCGGCAGTTTGCGGATTTAGCGAAAGCGATTATGAAAAAGTATTCATTAGCTTGGACAAATTAGACAAAATAGGTATAGACGGCGTAAAAAACGAGTTGCTGAAAGAATTTCCTGCCGAAAAGGTGGAAAAACTACTTTCTATCGCCGACAAAATAACTTCGGCAGATAGTCCGTTAGACGAATGCGGAAAACTACTCGGCGGCATTGAAAATGAAATCAACGAATTAAAACAAATAATATTCGCCGTAAGTAAATGCTCCGAAGCTAAGCTGGTTTATGATATTACGCTCGTGCGCGGACTAAGCTATTATACGGGAGCGATATTTGAAATTAACGCCGACGGCATTCCGTACGCATTGGGCGGCGGCGGCAGATATAACGAATTACTCGGTAAAATCACAGGAACGAATGTTCCAGCTTGCGGTTTTTCCATTGGATTCGAGCGTATCGTTGACCTGCTTGCCGAACAAAAAATAGTTGCGAAACGCAAAAAATGCGTCGCTTTGATAGTGCCTAAAGAATACGCCGACCAAGCCGAAGGCATTTTTACCGCGGCGGAAAAAATAAGAGAAAGCGGGGAAAATTGCGGCGTTTACAAAAAAATGAAAAATTTTGCTTATCAACTTAAAGTATTAACTGATATCGGCTGCGACGAATTTTATTTATACGAAAACGGAGATACAAAGAAAATTTAAAATAAGCAAAATAAGATAATTAAGTAATAAAGATAAAAGAAGTATATTATGGCGGTAAAAAACAAAATCGCGGAAGAAGATATAGAGTTACCACAAAAAGGCTTAAAAAAACAAAAAACGCTTAAACCCGCGAAAAAAGTAATCGATATATCAAAAGTGGAACGTTATGCACCGAAAGAAAAAACGGGGCTTAACGATTCGCAAGTATTTGACAGGTTCTCCCAAGGGCTTGTCAATGTCGACCGCTCAAAAAAAGGTAAAAGTACCGCTCAAATAATATTCAGCAATATATTTACTTTTTTCAATTTGATATATATCGTTGTTTCGGCGATTTTGATTTATTACGCTCAATACAAACAGCTTACTTTTTTGTCCGTTGTATTAGCCAATACGCTTATTGCGATAGTTCAGGAAATTCGCTCAAAAAAATCGTTGGAAAAACTAAACTTGGTTTCGCTGCCGATGGCTACCGTTATACGAAACGGCAAGCAAGTAAAAGTTCCCGTGGGCGAAGTCGTTTTGGACGACATAATTACCTATACGACTGGCAGTCAGATAATAGCCGACAGTATAGTGGTATCGGGAGCGGTGGAAGCTAACGAAGCGATACTGACTGGCGAATCCGAAGCGGTTTTCAAACAAGTAGGCGACGTTTTATACGCTGGCAGTTACGTCGTTTCCAACAACTGCGTGGCGAAAGTTGACAAGGTTGGAAAATTTAATTATATCGAAAAACTTACGGGCAAAGCGCGAAAATACAAAAAACCGCATTCACAGTTATTAAAATCATTCAATATTATTCTGTATTTTATCGCGGTCATTCTGCCGCCGTTAGCCTATTTTATGTGGCAGGTAAATTCGATGGCAAGCGGCGATTTTATGACGACACTACTAAATACCGTCAGCCCCGTCGTGGCTATTATTCCTGCGGGTCCGTTTTTGCTGACATCGGTAACGCTAGCTATCTCCGTTATACGACTGGCGAAAAACAAAACGATGGTACAAGAGCTGTATTGTATCGAAATGCTGGCTAGGGTAAATACGCTTTGTCTTGACAAAACGGGTACCATTACAGACGGCACGATGAAAGTAATCGAGTGCGTCGACCTAAGGCTTGGCGGCGACCGCTATTCCGTAGGCGACATTGTGGGAGCTATGCAAAACGCTTTGGGCGAAAGCAACTCCACCGCGCGCGCGTTAACGGATTATTTTGACAAAATCCAATTATCGGGACTGAAAAAAACGACGGTCGTGCCTTTTTCATCGGCTCGAAAGTTTTCGGCTGTGTCTTTTGAAGGCAACGGAACGTATTTTTTGGGCGCGCCCGAGTTTATATTAAACACAAGCGGCAGAGTAGACGACCTTGTCAGAAAATTTGCCGAGCGCGGTTGCAGAGTGCTTTTACTCGCTCATTCTTCCAGCTCGATTTTTGTTTCGGATAAATCGGGCGTGCAGCTTCCGCTTATTCGTAAGCCTGTTGCGGTTATAGTGCTTGAAGACCATATCAGAGAAGACGCGGCGGATACTTTCCGCTGGTTCAAGCTTAACGGCGTGGATATAAAAGTCATTTCGGGCGACAATCCGCTAACCGTATCTAATATCGCGGCAAAAGCCGATTTGAATAACTATGACAAATATATAAGTCTTGACGGAGTTTCAGACGAAGAAATTTATGAAATCGCTGATAAATACACCGTTTTCGGCAGAGTTTCACCCGACCAAAAGGCGGTTTTAATCAAAGCGTTACAGTCAAAAAGACGCACGGTAGCAATGACTGGCGACGGCGTTAACGATATTTTGGCGTTGCGCGAAGCCGACACTTCTATCGCTATGGCGTCGGGGTCAGACGCGGCTCGTAACGTTTCGCACCTTGTGCTTATGGACGACAATTTTTCGAGTTTACCGAAAGTAGTTGCGGAAGGCAGACGTGTGGTCAATAACATTCAAAACGCTTCCTCAATGTTCTTTATGAAGACCGTTTACACAATCGCTTTAATGATGTTTATTATCATAATGGACATAGCGTTTAGCAAAAGTTATTATTATCCGTACAAAATGACAAATATTTTGATGCTCGA
>DAOTGG010000072.1:0-4117 GCA_035446985.1 Eubacteriales bacterium | reverse complement strand
ATACAATAGAAAACGGACTGATACGAATCAGTCTTTCCGCTGAAAACACCATAGACGAATGCGATATATTTATAAACGCACTGACAAAAATAATAGAAAAATAAAAAACTTGCAAATAAATTCGCAAGCAAAAGTACAATAGAAAACGGAAAAAATTAGTTGGATTTATTCCTTAGATACCATCCGTCATAAAGTTTATATAATTCTTTAGATACTTCCAGTCCCGCTATTTTTTCAATGGGACGAAAAAATTCTTTCGCTTCTTCTGAAAAGGTTTCGCCGTAGCTTTTAAATTCTTCTTCGGTCTCAGTTTGTTTTTGAGTAATATCTGATTTTTTGACCGCATTTGCGGCATCTTTGATTTTTTGCTCATACGAAACGTCCTCTTCCTCTTTATGTATCGTATCGGCTTTGTTAGTTTCTTCCGACGGGGCGTATTCGCTTGCTTTTTCTTCCGTACTTGGTTTTTCGTCCGTACTCGTTTCCTTAGATTTATCTTTGAACAAACTGTTTTTCAGCAGATTGAAAACAAGCGGATTTGAGATAAGTTCCATAATGACCGAAGTCTTATCTCCGTCTCCGTTGAGTTTTGTAAAACTATCCATAAGGTTTTTTGCGCCGTCGCCCAAAATGCCAAGATCGCCAATGCCGTCAAAAAAATTGCTCTGTTTTTTCTCAGTTTGTTTTTGACCGAGTAGCATCATAGCGGCAAACGCCAATAGCAACATTTCCATTATTTTTCACCGTATCAAAAGTAAAGTAATCAATATATTGTATGCAAGCATATAAATGTTAGTGTAATTTATTTTTTATTAAGGAGAAAACGATGGACGACAAAAATGATTTTGAAAAAATTAAAAAAATCGCCGATTATTACGGCGAAAAAGGTGAAAGTCAGCTTGTAAAAGACATTTTTTCCAGCGTTGTAAAACAAAAAACCGACGGTTCTTTGTCTAACGAACAGCTAAAAGCGTTTGCAAAACAACTTTCGCCGCTACTTAACGAAGAACAGCGCGGAAGACTTAACGAGCTTATAAAACAACTTTTGGATTTATAAAAAAAAGCGGCTTTGTTTAATTTAAAGCCGCTTAATTTTATTTTTTAGGTTAAGTTTTTTCGAAAATGCGATTTAATAACCGAAATAATTTAAGGTAATATCCATTATATCTTCATAGTCGTAAGCTCGGTATTGTTCGTCGGGCGTAAAGCCTATGTGGTGAATATTAATTCCGTTCGGCGTGTAATAATACGCCGCAGTGTAATAAATTCCGTAATAGCTTGTGTAGGTTTTGCCGTCGCGCTCGAATGCGCCTTTTAATATGGGTTCAATATATTGTGCGATACCTTTACCAAAAGACGTTTCGCCTATATGAACGCACGTATTGTAATCAAGCATTGCGCCCAAAAGAAGTTCGCTTGCCGACGCGCTATTGCCGTCTGTCGCTACCAAAATTTGAATTCCCTGGCTTCTGTCAAAATAATTGTCATAAGAGGATTTGACAGAATACGTTTGAGTTGCGTCGCGTTCTTTCATAGTGGTGACGAGTAAACTGTTGCCCACTTTACCTTCTTCGTAGATAAAACATCCCGCCACGTTTTTCACTTGATCTACGTCTCCGCCGGGGTTTCCTTTAAGATCCAAAATAAGCTTCGTTTTGCCTGCTCTTACCATTGCCTGAAGCGCTTCTTTTACTTCGGAAATCGTATCGGTTACTAAATAATCGTTCAGGTCATACGTTGACGAAAACTGAGTGATACGAATGTAGCCTATGTCGGTTCCGTCCAGCGCAGACAAATTTCTTAAGCTAATTGTAGTAGGAGAAACGTTATTAATTTCGTCGCCGAAATAATATTCCACATACTCAAAACCTTTTGAATACGAAAGGTCAATCGGTCCGCGGTTTAATAATAATTCTAATGTATGCCCGTCTTCATAAGCGTTTTCATAAGTTCCGCCGCGGGTAACCGTAACCCGAATGGAATTTATGTCAGACAATATATCAGCTACAGTATCCAGGTCGCTGACTTTAACGTTCAAAGTTTTTTGTTCGCCGTCAACGTCGTATGTTATTGGACTGCCATCAGCGTTTCGGATACTTGTGATAATATCGCCCGCAAAAAGCTTGCCGTAAGCATTGCTGTCCGTAACTGTCGAATATACTTTTAAGCCCAGATACTCAGCGTAAATGAAACTAAATCCGTAATATTTGCCGTCGCTGGTTTCGGATGTGGGAAACAATAAATCGTGATACTGTTCGGGATTTATTAAAAAGCCGTAGTTGTCGTAAAGCCCAAGCATTGCGTTCGCGCCCGCGTCTATTACCGCGTCCAGCTGCTCCTGCGTAAGTTCGTCTACGTATTTATTTTGAATATAATCGTAAACGGTTTCCAGTATATAAGCGGCTTTTTCGTCTTCGGTAACGGTTTCCTGACTGCCTATAAGTAAAGTCAACAATCCGCAACCGCAAAGCAATGATACGATTAAAATAAGGCTAATCGCAACCGCGCTGATTTTTAGTAGTTTTTTAGATTTCATTTATGTTTCCTCCGTATTTTCGGCAAACTCGTCGCCTCTGAGCCAAACGGTGTTTTTTATATATTCATTGGTCTTTTCTTTTGTTACTGTTTTTGTGACTAAGTTGTCTTTTATCAATATTATATCGCCAAGCGCGTTTTCCACCTTGCTCGTCAATAGCATAGTTGTGGTTTTTGGCAGTAAATCCAAAAGATAATAAAATTTCGCGGGAAAATCGTCAAGTATAATTAAGTCGATTTTTCTTAAACTTGCTCTAACTAAACTTAGCTCAATACGCTTTTCAACTGATAATTTTTTTACTTTCTGCTCGGTATCAAATCCGTGTTCTTTCGCCGCTTTCTCGACGATTGACGCTATCTCGTCTTTAGACAAATTTCTTATTTTCAACGGGTATGTCAGATTTTTCGCCACGCTTTTGTTTTCAAAAAATATCGGTTCCGACGGAAAATACGCTATGTTTCTTTCATTTAACGCGGTTTCGGCAATGGGTTTATCATTAAAAAAAATCTCGCCGTCAGTCGGCGTTTCTATGCCAAGTATTAGCTTGGCTATCGTCGTTTTTCCGCTTTGCGTTTCGAGTAAAAGCGTGGTCGTTTTATCTTTATCAATCTCAAAACTTAGTTTTTCAATAGTAGGATAAGTTTCGTAATGATAATGTTTTGTTACGTTAACAAACTTAATCATAGCTTTGTCCGTTTAATTCGTCCAAGGTCAGTTCGTATGCGGGTACAAAATTACTCATAAAATAATTTACTTCCTTACTATTGTAAGCAATTAACTCTTTTTTTATCGTTTCAGCGGCAAGTGAAAATTCTTTGTTGCCCGTTTTCAATTCTTCGATACATTTTATATATGCGCAAAGCTTGTCGGCGTATTTGACGTATTTTTTTTCAGTTTCGCAAGGGTTTTTGAGTATATCGGCATAAATATCTTTCATTTCGGGGGGCAAATATGCCAAAAGCTTGTCGTTTGCGGCGTTCTCTATTTGTTTGTAAGCCGAATTAAGTTCGTGATTGATATATTTTATGGGCGTGGGCAAATCTCCCGTTATCACTTCGCTGCACTCGTGAAACAAGGCTTTTACAGCGATAGAATTGGCGTCTAAATTCTGCCCAAAATAAGTATTGCCTATAACGGCGAGACTGTGCGCCACTACCGCTACTTGCTGACTATGCTCCATAATGTTTTCGCTCACGGTGGAACGCATAAGACTCCAACGGTTTATATATTTCATTCTGTTTAAAAAAGCGAAAAATTTACGCATGATAAAAATCTCCTTTGTATAAAAAAAATTATACTCTATTAATACGCTTTTTGCAATTAGTATTTTTGGTTGACAAATATTTTTGCGGGTGTATAATCAAAGTATAAATTAAATAAAAATGTTTGGGGTGCTTAATAAAAGCTGAGATAATACCCACCGAACCTAACAAGGTAATTCTTGACGGGGAAACGTTAAAAAACGAACGGCGTATGTTTCAGATTGTTATTAAACTATCTGAAACTTTTTTATTTGTCGGAGGTTTTTTTTATGTTAGATTTATTTAATTCCACTCCTTTTGACGCGGTCGCCGCCATAGC
>DAOTGG010000071.1:2662-4145 GCA_035446985.1 Eubacteriales bacterium | reverse complement strand
CCGAGGGCATAAAAAAAATAGTGGACGAGCTTAATAAAGTGCAGATAGAAGTGCGTGGCATATACGGCGAGGGAACAAAAGCCAACGCTTTTATGTATCAAATTTCAAACAAACTTTCGTTGGGTTACTCTGAGTGCAATATTATTAACGCCGTGATGAGAGCGGGACTTAGTCTTGCGCAAGCGGAAGCGAAAGCAAGAGAAACGCTAATCGAAACGGATTTTGCGGGCATCAAGGACAAGTCTTTGCGAGCGTACGGCACACTCAATTACGCGTACAAGCTGTCAATGAAAGAATTGTACGCTTGCTACGCAGATATTAAACTAGGCGAATATTACGACTTTTTTTCAATAAATAATACCGAAAAATTCGACGACATATTGTCTTTGTGCGGCACCGCTACTTTGCAACTTAACGGCAAAGCGGAACTGGGCGATGAAATTTTACGCGCAAGGCAAGCGAAAAAAATATTAAATCAAGTTTGTAAAATAAACTAAATATACGCGCAAAACTTGGGAGCTGAAATTATGACATACACAGACAGCGTTAAAAGAGCGATAGTTTTGGCGGAAACGTGGGTAAGAAAAAACCGAAACAGTATTATCGGGACGGAGCATATCGTACTGGGGCTTATTCACACCGAATGTATCGCGAGTCAAAGACTAAACGAAGCGGGAATAACCGCGAATAATTTTAAATTAGCGAGCGACGGAAAAGCGAGAGACACTCTCGATTATTCGCCGCGGGCAAAACTTGCCTTGCAGCTGGCGGGGCAGATAGCTAACGCCGCGGGACGAAATTACGTCGGCAGCGAACACCTTTTACTGGCAATACTGACGGAAGAAGACAGTCTCGCTATGACGATATTTAACCGTCTTGGGGTGGACGTAAGGGAGCTTGTGGTAAAAGTCGCGGAAGACGCGGGCGTCGAGCCGCGTTTCAAAAACAATATTCCGCAGACGAAATTTACTGAAAAAACAGTTGAGAAACAGGAAAGCGAACTCGGCGAACTGTCAAGATTCGGCACCGATATAACGCAAAAAGCTATAGACGGAAAACTTGATCCCGTGATAGGCCGCGAAGAAGAGATAAGCCGCATTATTCAAATACTTTCCCGTCGCACGAAAAATAACCCGATTTTGATAGGCGAGCCCGGCGTTGGAAAGTCGTCGGTAGTGGAAGGGCTTGCTCTCCAAATTGTAAACGGCGACGTACCCGATTTACTCAAAGACAAAATAGTTTTTTCGCTCGACCTTGCTGGAATGCTTGCGGGAACCAAATACCGAGGCGATTTTGAAGAACGGTTAAAAGACGCGATTAACGTAGTAACAAACAGCGGAAAAATAATACTCTTTATTGACGAAATACATAATCTTGTTGGAGCGGGAGCGACGGCAGACGGCAAAATGGACGCCGCCGATATACTAAAACCGTTGCTTGCCCGAGGCGAACTCCAAACAATCGGAGCTACCACTCTTGACGA
>DAOTGG010000071.1:0-2562 GCA_035446985.1 Eubacteriales bacterium | reverse complement strand
AAAAATCTTCAAACGGAAATGTACGAAGCCAGCGCGCATCAAGAATTTGTTAGAGCGGAGCAAGCCAGAACCCAAACGGAAAAGCTTAACCGTGAGATAAAAGCGTTTAAAGATAAACTTTTAAATAACAGAGCCAATTACACAGCGTCGATAGGCGAAGAAGAAATCGCTCAAATCGTGTCGAAATGGACTGGCATACCCGTAACGCGGCTTAGCGAGAGCGAGAGCGAAAGATTACTCGGGCTTGAAGCAACGCTTGGCAAAAGAGTTGTCGGTCAGACAGAGGCCGTTTCCGCCGTGGCAAGGGCGATAAGGCGGGCGAGAGCGGGATTAAAAGACCCCAAAAGACCGATAGGCAGTTTTATTTTTGTAGGACCTACGGGCGTCGGAAAAACCGAGCTGACCAAAGCGTTGGCGGAAGCTGTTTTCGGCGACGAAAATCTGCTTATCAGGCTCGATATGAGCGAATATATGGAAAAACACAGCGCGAGCAAACTTATCGGCGCGCCTCCTGGATACGTCGGTTTTGACGAATCTGGTCAATTAACGGAAAAAGTAAGAAGAAAACCGTATTCGGTCGTTCTATTCGACGAAGTGGAAAAAGCACATCCCGACGTATTCAATCTGCTTTTGCAAATACTGGACGACGGCAGACTTACCGACAGTAAAGGAAGAGTAGTGGATTTTAAAAACACGATTATTATTATGACGAGTAACATCGGAGCGGACTATACCAAAGGCGTTAAAAAAATCGGTTTTGAAAATCAAAACATTTCCGCCTACGACGAAATGAAAGAAAAAATGCTTGCGGCACTCAAAGAGCATTTTAAACCCGAGTTTTTAAACAGAGTGGACGACATAATAGTATTTAATAATCTTACCAAGGACGAGCTTAACCATATAGCGGAAATATTGACCGCGGATTTATCCAAAAGGCTTTCGGGGCAGGTCAATCTCAGTTTTACAAAAGACGCTATTGACTTTCTTTCGTCCAAAGGCTATGATAAAGAATATGGAGCAAGACCGCTTAAAAGAGCCATTCAAAGGCTGGTAGAGGACAAACTTTCAGAGAAAATTTTGGACGGTAATTTAATTAAAGGCGACCAGATTACCGTATCTATCGAAAACGGAAAACTTGTTTTTATAAAAAAATAAATCGAATATACTTTTACAAAAAAGGAGGAAAAAACAATGAAGCTAGAAATTATTTCAAAAAATTATCGTATGTCAGACAGACTGGAAACGATTTTGAAAAACAAAATCAACCGTCTTGACAAGTATTTTCCAAACGGTGAAACCCCGGTAAAAGTCGTACTAAACGGAGATGAGAAACGCTGCAAAATGGAAGTTTCCATTCTTTATCACGGTTCGCAAATCCGTTCCGAAATAGGCGGCGACACGATGTACTACATTATCGACGACATTCTTCCAAAGCTTGAAAGACAAATCGTCAAACACCGCACAAAACTTAATGAGCGTTACAAAATGCCTTCTATTCAAAACGACGAGTATATGTATACTTCCGAAGTCGTAAAAGAAGAAAAAGATTATTGCGTGGCGAAAACTAAAAAATTCCCCATTCAAAGCGTGGAACTAAAAGAAGCGGTGGAAAATCTTGAAATGCTCGGACACGATTTTTATATGTTTGTAAACGCCGCAACGGGTAACGTGGAACTTGTGTACCGCAGAAAAGACGGCTCCGTCGGTCACCTTCAACCTTATTTGGAATAAAGATAAAAATTTTTAAAGAGAGTCAATTTTGACTCTCTTTTTTTGTTGGGTTAATTGTTAATAGGCTCAAAGCCGTTGGTGAATTTTTAGAAGCTTGCAAAAAATTATTTATCAGTAAACTGCTCGATTACAAGACAGTCAAAATCCGTTTCTTCAATAAAATCCGTTTTTAAAAACTTAAAATAATTAAAATTTTCGATATTCTCGTAAAACCGCTTTGTAATAACGGGCGTGGAAATATCCAGCTCGTGACAAGCTTCTCTTAGCATTTCCTCGGCGTTTTCGCGGGTATGTGCGAGAGTGTTTTTTACGATTTTGTTACGGGTTATTTTGTCCCCGCAAAAAGTCTTTATCCAAAAATTCATTTTATATTTCTCCGTTAGGGTATTTTAACAGCGTATGAAAAAATTTGCAACAGTTGTTTTAACTGTTTTTATTGCGTTCCCGTGTTATTTTTGTTATTATGTGATAAATATATTAACTAAACGAGGCTGCTATGAATTTAGGAATAGTCAGCGTTAAAACATACGAACGCGAAGAAATCACCAAAGCCGTCGATGAAATGCTTAATCAGCTCGGCGGAATAACGAAATACGTACCAAAGAATAAAAAAGTTTTTGTAAAAGCTAATCTTGTCAGAGATATGGCTCCGAATAAATGCGGCACGACTCATCCCGAAGTCGTTATCGCCGTAGTAAAAAAGCTTATCGAGGAATGTAACGCCGAAGTAACGGTCGGCGACAGCTCGGGCGGCGGCTACACAAAAACGCTGATGGGCAACGTTTTCAGAGCGACAAAAATGGATTACGCCTGCGCGGAATCGGGAGCGAA
>DAOTGG010000070.1:3285-4408 GCA_035446985.1 Eubacteriales bacterium | reverse complement strand
ATTGCCGATAAAATTTTGTCCCCATTCGCTTACTTTTTTTGCCGCGGTTAAGTAAAGCGGTTCGCCGTTAACGAGTTGGTCTTGAAAATCCACACCCGACGGATTGCTTGTTTTTACCAGGACAAACAAACCCTTTTTACCAAGGTATTCGTAATAAGGCGAGACGGCGTCGACACCCATATAAGCATTTACGGTGATAATATCGGCTTCAAAATCGCCCGAAAAATGCCCTTGGGCATATTGTTTTGCCGTCGATGATATATCGCCCCGCTTAACGTCCGCTATGACTATCGCGCCTTTGCTTTTGGCGTATTTTAGCGTTTTTGCGTAACAAGCCAATCCGTCCAAGCCGAGCGCTTCATAACAAGCTATTTGCACTTTAAAACACGCGACAATGTCCGCGGTTGCGTCGATAATTTTTTTATTAAATTCATATATCTGTTCGCTCGCGGTTTTTTCGTTTTGTTTTAAATATTCGGGTAAATATTCGTGTCGGGTGTCAAGTCCCAGACACACGGGTGAAACTTTCGCTCTAGCGAATAAATCGTCCATTATCATAAATTATATTTCCTTTTATTATCGTCGTTATTACCTTTCCGCGCGTGATTATTCCATCAAATGGCGTGTTATTCGAGCGGCTTATCATTTCCGAGCGGTTTACAGTTGACGGAGTTACGGGATCGATAATAACCAAATTTGCCTTTTCGCCGACGTTAATCAATCCGCCTTTAAGTCCTAATATTTTACGCGGGGTTAGGGAAGTCATTTCGGCGAGCCGGGTAAGGGGAATATCGTTATCATAAAAAATTTTTAAAAAAATCTGCAAAGCGTATTCAATATTGCTAATTCCCGCCATTCCGTTTTGCTTGTCTAATGGAGTGTGGGGAGCATGGTCGGTGGCGAGACTGTCTATTACTCCGTCTTTTATCGCTTGTATTAACGCTTCGTTATCCGTTTTTGTAAGCATCGGCGGATTGACTGCGTAATCGCAGTCGTGTCCGACAAGGTGATGCGGCGTTACTTCGCAAGTAAATTTTAGTCCTTTGTTTTTTGCGGCTCTTATAAGGTCGACGGTTTTTTTCTCGCTTATGTGTCCTATATGCAGATTGCCGCCTGTTTTTTC
>DAOTGG010000070.1:1332-3185 GCA_035446985.1 Eubacteriales bacterium | reverse complement strand
TTTATCATTGTATCGTATTTTTCGTTAGTTGTTTCGCCGACAAAATTTATTTTGCCGCTCTTTATACCGATACAGCCGTTATAATCCGCGCGCGCGTCGACAATACGCGCGTTTTTTATTAAAATCGACATTATTTTATAAATGTGTGCGCGAATCGCAAAATTCGCAGGCGTATTCTTTTTTGTCGGGATCGACAAGGTGGAAAGTCACATCGCCGACTTTTTCAACGTTACTGATACAACGCGGATTTTTGCAGGTAAGTATTCCCGTGACGCTTTCAGGAAGTTTTAATTTAACTTTTTTGACGCGGACGCCGTTTTCAATGTAATTTATCGTGATACCGGGGTCAATCAGACCGATAACGTCAAGATCAAGATTAACTGTCGTTTCTATTTTTATAAGGTCCTTTTTGCCCATTTTTTCGCTTTCGACGTTGCGCATAAGCACGACGACGTCGTCGACTTCGTCAAGGTGAAGCTGTTTAAAAAGTTTGTAGCCGTGTCCCGCAACGATGTGGTCTATTACGATACCGCTTTTTAATTTTGATACGTTTATCATTTTTCTTCTCCTTACTTTAGTTCGAGCATTTTCAGTATCAGCGCCATTCTGACGTACATACCGTATTTTACCTGCTCAAAATATTTTGCGCGCGGGTCGCTGTCCACTTCCACCGCGATTTCGTTCACGCGCGGCAGCGGATGCATAACTATCATATCTTTTTTTGCAAGACTCATTTTTTCGCTGGTCAGCACAAAATAATCTTTCAATCTCATGTATTCTTCTTCGCTGACGAATCTTTCGCGCTGAACTCTGGACATATAAAGGATGTCGAGTTTTGGTATTGCTTTTTCCAAGTTGTTGGTTTCAACGTAAGTTTTTCCGTTTTTAGTTACGGTTTCTTTTACGTATTCGGGCATAGATAATTCTTTTGGCGAGATAAAGACGAAATTGACGTTAGTAAAACGCGACATACAAGTGACTAAAGAATGTATCGTTCTGCCGAACATAAGGTCGCCGCATACGCCTACGGTAAGATTTTCCAAGCGTCCAAGGCAGCTATTTATCGTCAATAAATCCGTCAGCGTTTGCGTCGGGTGCTGGTGACCGCCATCGCCCGCGTTTATTACAGGGCAATCGGCGTGTTTACTCATAAGTAAAGCCGTGCCTTCTTTCGGGTGACGCACGACTATAATATCAGCGTATTGAGAAACAGTTTTCGCGCTGTCGGCTATCGTTTCGCCTTTTGCGGTACTGCTTGTGCTGGGGTCGGAAAAACCGATAACGCTTCCGCCGAGCCTTAGCATAGCCGTATCGAATGAAAACTTTGTGCGTGTGGATGGTTCGTAAAACAAACTTGCAAGCACCTTGCCCTCAGCAGACTTAAAAAAAAGCTCAGGATTTTTTACAATATCCTGAGCAAGTGAAATAAGGTCGTTGAGTTGGTCAAGGGACAAGTCGTTGGGCGTAATCAAATTTTTGATAAACTTGCTCATCAAATTATCCTCCTAAATTCGCGATTTTTTTCACCCATTAGGATACTAATTTTCATCAGATTTGTCAACACAATTTTTGGATATTTTGATTGTTTTTCGGAAAATTCTGGCAAAAATCTTTTTTTGCTTAATATTTACGCTAAATCATTGTTTTTCCCGCGCAGTATGATAAAATATTTTTAGATTAATTATACGAAGGACTTTTTATGCAAAAAAACGACGTAAAATATCAAGAATATCTAAAAATTTTGAAAAAAGAACTTATTGCCGCTTTCGGATGCACCGAGCCTATCGCCTTGGCGTACTGCGCCGCAAAGGCGCGTGAAACGCTGGGAAATATGCCCGAAAAAGTCGAGCTAA
>DAOTGG010000070.1:0-1232 GCA_035446985.1 Eubacteriales bacterium | reverse complement strand
ATTTTGCGAACTCGATTGATATTGAAGACGTTAAAGAATGCATAGAAAGACAAATCGAATATAATACGGCCATAGCTAAAGAAGGTTTAAAAAAAGAGTACGGCGCAAATATCGGTAAAGTTTTATTGAACAGTTGTTCCGACAGTATTATGACAAAAGCAATAGCCTCCGCGGCGGCAGGCAGCGACGCCAGAATGAGCGGCTGCGAGCTGCCCGTCGTGATAGTTAGCGGAAGCGGAAACCAAGGTATGACGGCAAGTTTGCCCGTAATAGAATACGCGAACGACAAAAAAGTCGATAAAGACAAACTTATCCGCGCGATAATAGTATCAAATCTTATTACCATTCACCAAAAAACCGGCATAGGTAAACTGTCGGCGTATTGCGGCGCAATATCAGCAGCCGTAGGGGCTGCCGCGGGAGTGGCGTATCTTGACGGAGCGGATACCGCCGCTATCGCGAATACGGTTGTTAACGGAATGGCAATAAGCAGCGGCATAGTCTGCGACGGCGCAAAACCGTCCTGCGCGGGCAAAATAGCCACCGCGCTTTATTCCGCTTTGCTCGGATACAATATGTGCAAGAATGGACAGCATTTTTGCGGGGGCGACGGAATAGTCGGCTGCGATGTTGAAAAATGTATCAAAAACGTAGGACGTCTCGCAAAAGAAGGTATGCGCGAAACCGACGAAGAAATCATAAAAATAATGACCGAAAAATAAAATCAGGTATTAATAGAAAATATTAAAAATAAAAAAACCGCTGATAATTTATCAACGGTTTTATTTTAATTTTTAGTATTACTTTTGAACGTTAAGCTTCGTAAGCGTATAATAACCTTCGCCGACTTGAGTCAAAGCCTTTGAAACGGTTGTAACATAGTCTTTTCCGAAAAATTCGAATATGTTGCCGTAAATTTGCATATCGGGGAGTTTGCCTAATACTTTTCCGTCTTGAACAAGATAAGCGAATTGAACGGGAGTAGCAAAATCGCCGTCAGTGGTAGTGTCGCCACCGCTAGCCACCAGTACGAAGATGGTTTTTTCTTTGGTTATTTCTGCGAGGGTTTTGTTTTCAGTTTTTACCATCAGACCTGCTAAACTTGCCGAAGGAAGTCCGTCGTAAGACGCGCCGCTGTTTTGCGCGATAGGCAGATTGTAAACTTCCTGTTGGCGTTTATTTCCTATCAAAGCTACGAACTCGCCGTTTTTAATGATAAAACGTTCGTAATC
>DAOTGG010000069.1:0-4468 GCA_035446985.1 Eubacteriales bacterium | reverse complement strand
TAGTTGCGAAAATTCAAAGTCAACTAGGTTGTTTTAGAGTTTATTTTAATTTAGAATAGAGGCAGTAAAACAAGGAGATAATCCTCATGAATTTGAATGAAAAAATATCAAAACTTAGAAAACAAAAAGGATTGAGTCAAGAAGCGCTGGCAGAAAGACTTTCCGTATCTAGGCAGGCAATATCAAAATGGGAAACGGGTGAATCTTTGCCGGATATGGACAACATTGCTTTTTTGTGTAAAGAATTCGACGTGTCCGCGGACTTTTTGCTCAACGACACCGTTGAAAATCCAAACGAGTTTTGCGTCCTGCAAGAAAACGGTCAAACAGTTGCTAAAAAATTGACTACCACAAGAATAGCTCTAATTTGCGTTTCGTGCGTATTAGTACTTGCGCTTATTTTTGTAGGCATATTCGCATTTTATATCCCGCAGCGCGATTCTACTGTAACCTTTTTCAAAGAAGGCGAATATATTTCAACAATTAAAATATCATTGGAGCAGGAAACGACTAGCGGAATATTTTTGAATATTGAAATTTTGTTTTTGGAACAACACAAAAATGTTCAGGTTTATTTTGTTGTAGGTGATAAATATGGAGAACCTGTAGAATATCTAGCTGAATATAACGGACTTAAATATTATTCAAAAATTTACATAAGAACGAAAAATTTAGGCGAAAAAATTACTTTGAAAATCGTTGCTTATAATGAAATATTCACAATGCCAATTATTGACATAAGCGAATATAAATGGCGTTTTACATTAATGGAGCCGACATGGTAAGATTTTAAGCGCGCTGAAGTTAAAATTTAATTTGCAGTCAGAAAATCAAACGTTTTGATGCTTGCGGTTTTTGCCGCCTTGTGTTATTATAAGTTTCGCAAAAGCGGAATATAAGTATATCATTTCTCACCCTTATTTTAGCCTTGAAAACTTATATTTTTCAAGGCTATTTATTTGGGGAAAATTATCAAGAATTTCCGTAGATTAGTTTGATAAAAAATGATTTTGCGATTTTTGTCAAGCTTTTGAATAAATAAAGTAAAAATATAAATTATGTTTTCGTAGTTAAATGGATATAATAGGGCCCTCCTAAGGCCTAGTTGTGGGTTCGATTCCCGCCGAAAACGCCAAATTTCATTAATACGACCATTTGTCTTAATTTAGGCTTCTTTAAAACTAAAATTTAATATTCCACACTTTCGCGCGCTTTTACACCCTTGTCAAAAGGGTGTTTTTGTTTGTCGAAAAAAGTAATGTAGTCGGCTTTATTAATCAAAAATTCGCTTGGATTTCTGCCTGTAAGGGCAAGTTCGAGTTTTTCGGGTTTATTCGCCACGAATTTTTCAAACATATCCTTATCCACCGCGCCGACAGCTAATGCGTCCAAAATCTCGTCTAAGACCAGCAAATCGCACTTGCCGCTAGTTGCGATAGCGATGCTTTCGCTCAAATTACGGTTGTTCTCTGCGGTCATCGCTTTTTTGTCGTCTTCTGAGGCGAACGGGAAAAATCCGTAATCCCGACTGTTCCGCATAACGGTCACACCGAGATTTTTGAGCACCTTAATTTCGCCGCTGTCGCTGCCTTTTAAAAACTGAGTAAACACGACTTTTTTACCGTAACCGATAAAACGTATCGCAAGCCCCACCGTAGCAGTGGTCTTGCCCTTGCCGTATCCGTGATAAATGTGAATTAAACCTTTCATAAATTTAGTATATCATTTTTGACACGGATAATCAATGTTTTGTGTGAGAATAGACCGAAGGCAATCATTCATAAATAAATCGAAAATACTTGCTTAAAGAATTACTGGATTTATTATAAATTCCTTATTATGGGCTAAGAAACCATAAGTGTTTTTCATAGTCGTTTTTTATCGGTATTGATTTTCAAATTGAATTATGGTATATTTTTAGCTAATAAACGTTAATAAAATTTTAAATAAATTTCTAAGGAGAAAAAAATGGAAAACGAAAAAAGCAAGAGCGTAGTTAATTTTAGCGCAAAGTTTTTTGTCGGCGCGCTTATTACCGTATTCGCTTTGATGATTGTTTCTTATATCCTCACTTTTATTTTGCCAGGCGGCGAATTTGACCGCATAACGACAACGAGCGGAGCGCAGGAAATCGTGGCGGGAAGCTACCACGCCGTTGACGGCGGACTGCCTTTTTGGAAATGGATTTTGTCGCCTATACTCGTGCTTTTCGGTAAAGACGGATTAAAAATCATAATTTTATGCACTCTTATGCTTATATTGGGCGGCGTATTTTCCGCTATGGACAAAGGCGGCGTACTGGTATATCTGCTTACAAAAGTAGCTGCAAAATTTAAAACCAAAAAATATCTGCTTCTTTTTTCGGTATCGATGATTTTCGCTTTACTCGGCTCTTTTTTGGGCATTTTTGAAGAGATTATACCGCTTGTGCCTTTGATGGTCGCGCTCGCTTACGCTATGGGCTGGGACGCTTTTGTGGGCTTAGGTATGAGTTTACTTGCCACAGGCTGCGGTTTTGCTGCGGGCGTGGCAAATATCTATACCGCTGGTACCGCGCTCGGTCTGGCGGACTTGTCGCTGTTTTCGGGTATCGGTTACAGATTTGTTTCTTTCGCGGTAATCTTCGCCGTGCTTTTCGCGTTTTTGTTTATCTATGCGAAAAAAATTGAGAAAAATCCAGAAAAATCGCGTCTATTCAATTCTGCAATGGAACAGCAATGGCAGGAGTCCGAAATGGAATTTACCCCGAATGAAAATAAAGACAAAGCTTTGGTCTGGTTTGTTTCCATACTCGGCGTTGGCGTCGTCGCTATGATTATGTCGGCGTTCGTCGAGTTTTTGCAAGACATTTTAATGCCGCTTATGGCTTTGGACTTTTTGGCTGCGGGTACCGCCGCTTGTTTTGCTGCAGGTATGCCCGCCAAAGAATATTTTAAAGCGTTTGGAAAAGGCGCGTTGGGTATCATTGCCGCCGTAGGACTTATATTGATGGCGAGCAGTATCGGCTACATATTGTCGGAAGGCAAAGTGCTTGACACGATACTTAACGGCTTGTTTTCATTCGCCAGCGGCAGAAATCCGCTTGTCATACTGTTTATTATTTACGGCGTCGTTTTAATAATGAATTTCTTTATCAGTTCGGGTTCGGCAAAAGCATTTTTGCTAATGCCTTTGATATTGCCTTTGGTCGACATTACGGGCGGAGCGTTAAGCAGAGAAATCGCGATACTCGCGTTTTTGTACGGCGACGGGTTCAGCAATATGTTTTACCCGACAAACGCCGTGCTGCTAATCGGACTTTCGCTCACAAATGTGCCGTACGGAAAATGGGCAAGGTGGACGGCTTTATTCCAAGTTATAATATTAGTCGTTACGTCGCTGCTGCTGATACTTGCTTATAGCTTTGGTTACGGAGGTTAAATAAAATGATATTTTTATATATACTGTTAGGCATTTTGGCTGTTGCGGTTCTTTTACTCGCGATTTGCGTCATTAGAGCAATAGCAGTCAAACAAACTCCCAAAAAACTGATTGAAAATACCGATACTAGCCGAGCAAAAAATTACGCAAAATCGTTATCTGAAATGATTAAAATCCCGACTGTGTCTTCTATCGGGCAAACGGATTTTTCCGAGTTTGAAAAATTCCATTCTCTACTCGAAACATTGTTCCCCCTTGTTCACAAAAACCTTGAAAGAAAAATAATAGATAACGGTCTTGTTTATCGGTGGAAAGGCGAGACAAATGGCGATGCCGTCGTTCTTATGAGCCACCACGACGTTGTTGCGGCTACGGGTGAATGGACTCACATGCCTTTCGGCGGCGAAATCAAAGACGGCGTTATTTGGGGGCGCGGAACGTTCGACACAAAAGGAAGCGTATTCGCTATTTTTCAAGCGGTTGAAGAATTGTTAAAAAACGGCTTTATTCCAAAAACTGACTTATATATCACCAGCGGTCGCGACGAAGAAACCGACAGCGAAAGCCAAAAGAAAATAGTAGAATATTTGACGCAAAATAAAGTCAAAATCGGTCTTGTAATAGACGAAGGCGGCGCGGCGACGACCAACCCTATGGGCGGCGTAAAAGGCGCGTTCGCTATGATAGGCGTCGCTGAAAAAGGCTATGCCGATATAAAATTTACCGCAAAAAGCAACGGCGGACACGCGAGCGTTCAGCAAAAAAACACGCCGATTGCAAAACTCGCTGCATTTGTAAATTATATGGAAAAACACGACCCTTTCGCAAAAAAAATGAGCCCTACCATAAAAGAAATGTTTGCGCGAATGGCGCCGTATTCGTCTTTTGCCATACGTCTTGTTTTTTCAAACCTATGGCTTTTCGGCGGACTTTTGACAAAACTGTTTGACAAAATCAGTCCCGCTGGCGGCGCAATGGTAAAAACTACTTACAGCTTTACCACATGTAAAGGCAGCGAAAGTTACAATGTTTTGCCCGATACGGCTTA
>DAOTGG010000068.1:0-4486 GCA_035446985.1 Eubacteriales bacterium | reverse complement strand
AGTGTTTTAAAGCGTAATTACCCCGCGTCGGGAATAGGTTTGGGAATTTTACTCGTAATGTATTTTATCGGATATACAAGCGAGCTAGTGGAAGATTTAAGTTTTTTCAAATGGTTCAGTCCCACGCATATACTCTCGCCTCAGGACATTATTAACTCCACGTGGGGCGTAGGAACGACTGCTTACGAACCGTGGGGTTTGGTGATACTGTCCGTACTCGCCGTTATTATGGCAGTCATTGCTTACCTATTGTATCAGCGTAAAGACTTGCAATAAAAACAGAGTTTAACTTTTTTGGAGTTAAATAAAAGTAAAAAATAAATTCCGTATAAGCGAAATTTTTGATAAAAGTTGCCTATTTGAGATTTAATATAAGATAAAGAAAAAACGCGTTTTAAAAAATACCCAATAATAAAAATGGTAAATTTATTCGGTTGACTTAAACCGAAAGGGGTAGTATAGTCAAAAGGGAAGGTTTAATGAATTTGTCACGCCTTGCTTAATTAAAACTTAGGCATAGCGTGATTTAAATTGTCCAAAATTTTTTTAAACGTTAACTCGGAGAATAATAAAAACGAGGTAAATATAGATGCGCAAAAAAGTATTGATGACAGGAAACGAAGCGATAGCAAGGGGCGTCTGGGAAGCAGGCGTCACGTTCGCTTCCGCCTATCCCGGCACGCCAAGCACCGAGATTTTGGAAAACGTTTCAAAATACCCGGAAATCTGCTCGGAGTGGTCGGTAAACGAAAAAGTCGCGCTAGAAGTTGCTATCGGCGCGGCGGTCGGGGGAGCGAGAGCTTTTTGCAGTATGAAACACGTCGGAATGAACGTGGCTGCGGATCCGCTCAACACGGTTTCTTACAGCGGAACTAACGCGGGACTGCTTATTGTCACCGCGGACGAACCGGGACAACACAGCTCGCAAAACGAACAGGACAACCGCAATTACGCAAAACTTGCGAAAATGCCGATGTTTTGCCCTAGCGATTCGCAAGAATGCTTGGACATGGTGAAACTGGCGTATAGCTTGTTTGACAAAATCGGCGAACCAGTTTTACTAAGAATGACGACGAGAGTATGTCACTCAAAGAGCGTAGTTGAGCTTGGCGAAAGAGAAGAAAAACCTTTCGTGCCTTATGTTAAAAACGCGAAAAAATACGTTTGCGTGCCTGCTAACGCAAGAATAGCGAGAGCCGAACTGGAAAACCGTCTTGACGCGCTTAAAGAATTTTCAAATAATACAGAAGTTAACAGAATAGAAGATAACGGACAAACCGTAGGCGTTATCGCTGACGGAATGTGCTACAATTACGCAAAAGAAACTTTCGGCGACACCGTGAATTACCTGAAAATAGGTATGGTTAATCCGTTGCCGAGCAAAAAAATATCGCAGTTTTGCGAGAAACTGACCAAAGTTTACATTATTGAAGAAAACGACGAATACATAGAAGAAGCTGTGAGAGCTTTAGGTTTTGGCAAAATCACTTACGGCAAATACGCCCCGAACGGCGAAAGATTTTTCCCCGCTTACGGCGAACTGACTGACGACGTTATTGAAAAAACCGTTTACGCTAAGAAAATAAATACGGTTGACGCGGACGCTTCAAAAATCGTCGCGCGTCCGCCGGCTTTGTGCGCAGGCTGCCCCCACAGAGGTTTTTTCTACGAGATAGGAAAACGCAAAAATGTAGTCGTTTCGGGCGACATCGGTTGCTACACATTGGGCTTTGCGCCGCCGTATAACGCTATGGATTTCAACAACTGCATGGGCGCGAGCATAAGCTCTGGCGCGGGTATGCAAAAAGTTTTCAACAAAGCTAATAACGGACTGAGAGTTGTTTCGGTTATCGGCGACTCGACGTTTTTCCACAGCGGTATGACGGGATTGCTGGATGTCGTTTACAATAAAGCCAATAATATCACGGTAATACTCGACAACCGTATTACGGCTATGACTGGACATCAGGAAAACCCCGGCACAGGCTATACAATTAGCGGTGAAGTCACGGAAGCGGTTGATATTGAAAAAATCGTCGTGGCTCTCGGAATTAAAAATATTAAAACTATCGATCCGCAAAATTTAAAGCAGGTAAACGAAACTCTGGACTGGGCTTTGGCTATGGACGAAGCGTCGGTTATCGTTATGCGTTATCCGTGCGTACTCAAAAAATTGTCTATGCGCGACCATGAGCAGTACCCCGAAGCTTATAAAACTAAATACGAAATAGATTCCGCAAAATGCGTAGGCTGCAAACTGTGTCTAAAATCAGGCTGCCCCGCATTGCATTTAAATAACGGTAAAGCGGAAATTGACAAAACTATGTGCGTTGGATGCGGTATCTGTTATCAGATATGCAAGATTGGCGCTATCAAACAGAGAGGTGCGAAATGAAAAGTATTTTGATGGTAGGCGTTGGCGGACAAGGTACTATTCTTGCGAGCAAATTACTGACGCAGGGACTTTTGGCAGAAGGTTACAATATTAAAATGAGCGAGATACACGGTATGAGCCAACGCGGCGGCTCCGTAGTTACTCATATACGTTTCGGCGAAGAACAAGTTTATTCGCCCGTTATAGGAAAAGGCAAAGCGGACGTTATCATTGCTTTTGAAAAAATGGAAGCGTTAAGATATCTTGACCATCTTGCGCCAAACGGTACAGTTGTCGTGAACGACTTGGAAGTTCCTTCGATTTCTATCTCGACAGGCGACAAGGAATATCCGCAAGGCATAATAGAAGAACTGCAAAAACACGCGAAAACTATCGTGATAAACGCGGGCGAAACTGCGGAAAAAATAGGCTCGCAAAAAGTTGTCAATATGGTAATGCTTGGCGCGGTAATCGGCAAAATGGGTTTGGAAAATATCGATTGGAAAAAACTTTTGACCGAAAACGTAAAACCCGATTTTATCGAAATGAATTTAAAAGCCATTAATGCGGGCGTGGAATTAGTTAAATAGAAAAATTCAAAAAAAACCAAAAAATCTCTCCAATAGCGGAGAGATTTTTTTTGCTAAACGAAATTGAGATAAAATGAAGTATTGCCTGTTTTCGTTAAAGTTTTTATATTATTTTAGTAGTTACTGTAAAATAAAAAACTCTCTCGATAGACGAGAGAGCTTAATTTTGAATTTGTTTACGCTTAATTGATTTTGTCTAAGTAATACATCGCCCATTTTTTATCGGGGACAAAGCCCAGTTTTTCCGCGAGTTTGCATGAAATATCGTTCGCAGCGTCCCAGATAGGAGTAAGATTTCTCTTTAATGCTTCCGCTAAAAAACGTACCGCAAGCTGTGTCGCGAAACCTTTGTTGCGGTGCGAAGGGTCGTCGTTAAAGTCGACGCGAACGTAAACCTCGACCTCGTCGCACACGACGGGAAAATTAGAGCAGCAAAAGCCGATCATTTTATTGTCGCTATAAAGACCGTAGCCGAAACCGTATTCAAAAAAATCTTTTTTAACAAAAAATTTGCTCGTTAAATCGAATATTATCATTTCGTCGCGGACGGGGTCTAATTTAGTCAAAGGCAAAATTTCGTAACCAGTCGGCAGCTCTTTTTTGAGCGAAGTAATATGATTGAGCGAAAGTTTTGACGAATCAAACAGCACTCTGGGGAAAGTCATTAGTTTTTCGCCAAAATTTACTTTCAAAAAGTTTTCCCAAGACGGATGCTGGCACACGATAAACGTGCGGTCGTTACGCAAGCGGTCGTTAAGAGCGTTCAATACGTCTACGGGTATACCGTTACTTACGTCGCCGTAAAAAGCAAGGAAAGGATGATAATCTATAAAAAATATTTTAGGATTTTTTATGTCGTCCACGATAAAACCGGTTTTTTCGTCTTCCACTACGTGCAAAACAGTCAAATAAAAATATGCTGAGTCTTTTAATATTTTTTCTTTAAGCAGAGGATGATTTTTTATCGACGCGAGTCTTTCCATTTTTTTACGGTCTCCTTCGATTGTTTTAATTATTTGCATAGCGTTATGTTTTGAAAAATATTGATGCTTTTTATTTTAATATAATCAGCGTTCGTTATATTTTTTTATTACGTCTTTATAAAAATCAACCGCCGCAGGGAGGGAGCTTATATAAATATTTTCGTTTAGGCTGTGCATGCCGTCGATTTGCTCCGAAGTGGCGTAAATGGGACTGAAACGCAATACATTGTCGCAAAGACTGTCATAATGCCGTCCGTCCGTCGCGCCCGTCATAACGTAAGGCGAAACAACGATATCTTTGTAATTATCGTAAATAACGTTTTCAACAAGCTTAAACATATCGCTCTTATATGAAACAACTTTGCACGCGGGATTGCTTTGCAATACTTCCATAGCAAGGCCGAATTTATCGGTGATTTTTTTGAAGATAGCCAAACTCTCATCCATATCCTGATGAAAAATAAATCTGACGTTTGCGGTAACATAAGCCGTATCGGGCAAAACATTGTAACTTTCGCTGCCTTTACATGTGGTAAAGC
>DAOTGG010000067.1:0-4728 GCA_035446985.1 Eubacteriales bacterium | reverse complement strand
TAGCATTGCATATACTCGACGCCGTTTACGGTATGGAAGGCGACGGTCCGACCAACGGCAATCCAAAATTTATCGGCAAACTTATTGCAAGCCCAAATCCGTATTTAGTGGATATCGCGGGCGTTTCTTTGTTCGCCGACCCAAAATCAATGCCGTTAATTAAAAAAGCAGTAAAAAGGGGAATAATAAGCGAAGACTTCTCCGAATGCGAATTTGATTTAAAAAAATTAAACAAAGAATATATAGAAGACTTTAAGCGCGTAAAAGTTTTTTCGATAAATTTTACCCAGATGCCGAAATGGTTTGCGAAATTTATTCGCAATTCTATGTCGCCGAAAGTAAAGCCGCTAAAAAGAATTTGCAAAGGCTGTCAAAAATGTTTTCATCATTGTCCCGCAAAGGCGATAACTATGATGGAAAAAATCGCTGTCGTGGATCAGTCAAAATGCATAAGATGTTACTGTTGTCAAGAATTGTGTCCATATAACGCTATAAAATTAAGAAAACCTATCGTTTACAGAGTGGCAAGGCTGTTTTCAAAAGGCAAAACCGTTAAAAAAACTAAAAAGTGATAATTTCTTGACTTATAAGTAATATTGTAGTACCATATATCGGTAAAAACACCGGCGCACACGCCAGGTGTTTTGTTTAAATTTTTATTGTAAATCCCTTTCTAGGAGGATATAAAACTTATGGCAGAATACTTTTTAACGCAAGAAGGTTTTAACGAGCTTGAGGAAAAACTTAACTATCTAAAATCCGTGCGCAGAACCGAAGTAAGCCAAAAAATCAGCGAAGCGAGAGACCTTGGGGACATTTCCGAAAACGCGGAATACGACGCGGCAAAAGATGAGCAAGCGTTTGTAGAAGGCGAAATTTTGGAAATTGAAACAAAACTCGCGAACGCCGTCATCATAGACGTGACGGATACCAAAGCCGTTACGATAGGCAGCAAAGTTACCGTTGAAATCGCGTCCACAAAAGAGAAAAAAGTTTATACTATTGTCGGAACGAGCGAAACCGACCCGTTTGCGGGACGTATAAGCAACGAATCGCCGATAGGAAAATCGCTTATCGGTAAAAAAGCGGGTTCGGCGGTAGTGGTAGAATTGCCGAACAGAAAGACGATGCAGATGAAAATACTAAGCATCAAAAAAGGGTAATGAAATGACTGACCAAATTAAAAACGAAGTAACTGAAGAATTAGATTTAAACGAGATTTTGCGTGTTCGCAGAGAGAAGCTTGCCGAACTTATTGA
The DNA here is from genome assembly GCA_035446985.1 of Eubacteriales bacterium. Taxonomy (GTDB): domain Bacteria; phylum Bacillota; class Clostridia; order Christensenellales; family CAG-314; genus JAQUSX01. Next base: position 3,469 of record DAOTGG010000067.1, on the reverse strand, counting down.
AAAGAATGAAAATCCTTTTGAAAAAGTAAAGTTTGACAAAACTCATTTTTCCGCCGAGATTATCGAAAACTACGAAAAACTTGAAAATCAAACTGTTTCGGTAGCGGGCAGGATAGTCAGCCGCAGAATAATGGGTAAAGCGAGTTTTTGCAATATTTTGGATGCGCAAGGCACGATTCAGCTTTACGTTTCGATAAACGATTTAGGCGAAGATTACGATAAATTTAAAACATGGGACATCGGCGACATTATCGGCGTTACGGGATTTGTTTTTAAAACCCGTATGGGAGAAATATCAGTACACGTTCACAAAATAGAATTGCTGTCAAAATCTCTCTTGCCTTTGCCCGAAAAATTCCACGGATTAAAAGACACGGAACTGAGATACCGTCAAAGATATGTTGACCTTATCGCTAATCCCGAAGTCAAAAAAACTTTTTATCTGCGTTCAAAAATTATTTCCGCAATAAGAAACTATCTGGACGGACAAGGCTTTATCGAAGTGGAAACGCCTATTCTTTCACCGCTCGCCGGCGGAGCTAACGCAAGACCTTTTATCACGCACCATAATACTTTGGGCTTGGATATGTATTTACGTGTTGCACCCGAGCTTTATTTAAAACGTCTTATAGTAGGCGGTTTTGAAAAAGTGTACGAAATCGGCAGACAGTTTAGAAATGAAGGTATGGATGTAAGACATAACCCCGAGTTTACAATGATGGAATTGTACCAAGCTTACGCTGATTTTCACGATATGATGGATACGGTGGAAAATATATATAAACACGTAGCCGACGTCGTTATGGGTACAAGGACGGTTATTTGCGAAGGCGTGGAAATAAATCTTGACCGCTGGGAAAAATTGAGCATGCTCGAAGCGGTAAAAAAATACTGCGGTGTTGATTTTACCAACCTTACGGACGAACAGGCAGTAGCCGAAGCTCAAAAAATGGGCATTACCATGGACAAGCAAAAACGTACTTGGGGCTATGCTTTATATGAAGTATTCGACCAAAAAGTTGAGGAAAACCTAGTGCAGCCGACCTTTGTGTACGATTATCCCGTGGACGTTTCCCCGCTTGCAAAAAAGAAACCGAGCGATAACAGAATGACCGAACGTTTCGAGTTTTTCATTCTTGCGCGCGAAGGCGGAAACGCCTTTTCCGAGCTTAACGATCCTATCGACCAGGAAAGCCGTTTCAAACAACAAGCGAAACAAAAAGCCGGCGGCGACGAAGAAGCATTGATGACGGACGACGATTATCTTACCGCGTTGCAGTACGGTTTGCCCCCGACGGGCGGACTTGGTATCGGTATCGACAGAATGGTGATGCTGTTTACCGACAGCCACAGCATACGCGACGTGCTTTTGTTCCCGACAATGAAACCGTTAGGAAAATAAATTAATTTTTTAAAAACCGCAGCTATTGCGGTTTTTTTATTTTTGAGTTACAATTTTTTTAACAAAGTTTATAATTTAAGAGTTAGGCAAAAAATTAAATTTGAAGATAATATAGGACACTAGGAGAAAAAATGAAAACGGCGATATTATTAAATTCTGATGAGATAGGCGTAGTTGCGGAAAAAGACGTTATTTGCGCTGACGGCGGTTACAGGTACGCCGAAGGCAAAAACGTTATTGCCGTTGTCGGCGATTTTGACAGTCTGATCAGCAAACCCGAAAACGTCAATACGATACAGTTTCCGTCTGAAAAAAATATGACCGACGGTGAGCTTGCCATAAGATACGCCGCCGAAAAAGGTATAAAAGACATAGTCATTTACGGCGCGACGGGCGGTAGACTCGACCACGTTTTGGGCAATATTTCTTTGTTGAAACTTGCGCACAATCTGGGAGTAAAAGCAAAAATCTCGTCGCCGAAATTCAACATATTTTATTCCGATTCATTGCTAAATTTTGAAACGCAAAAAGACTGCGTCGTTTCTATTTTCGCTTACGGCGGCGAAGCGGTAGTCGAGATCGCGAAAGGGCTTTACTATCCGCTTGATAACCTAAGGCTTGACAGTTTTTGCACAAGGGGAATTTCTAATAAAACAGTAGCGGAAAAAATAGAAATAAAAGTCAAGTCGGGCGAAATAATAGTTTTTCATTACGACAAAATTACCAAGTAAAGTTGTACGATTGATTTTCGTTTTTTAGTAAAAATTAAAAACTATAAAAAACGTCACCTTTAAAGGCAAACTTAAATAAAAATCTATATAAAAAAACCTGCCAAAGCGGCAGGTTTTTTTGATATTATAAAATTGTTTTTTTGAAATGGCGTAAAGGTAAATTACTTAATTTTCAACTTTATTTAAATTTATATAAGTATTTTCATTGACAAGCCGTCTGCCCGTTTTTGACGCGAAAAGCAAAACCGCTACAACCAAAACGATTGCAAGGTCGGCAAACGTAAACGCGTTATACAAAAAACTCCACGCGACAGCTCCGTAGTTTTCGGGATCGCCCGAGCCGAAAACGAAAATGCCGCTTATTACGTGCGAAAGGTAGCGTATCACAGTAGCAGCCGTTGCGCCTACACAAAACTGAGCCACTTGACTTTTGTGGAAAACGTTGCGTTCGCGCAGCATTCCCGTAAGACCGATTGCGGCGAAAGCGATAGGGTAATCAAGCAAAAACTGCACGGGGTGCATAAACCAAGGCGATTGAATAAACTGCAGCATACCGTAAACAAGCCCCGCCAAAACGCCTTTTCTGCCGCCGAACATGTAACTGTAAAGCATTAACGGAAGCAAGCTGGCAAAGGTTATCGAGCCGCCCTGCGGAAGCTCAAAAAGCCTAAGGTAGGACAAAGCGAAACTCATCGCAATACAAACGGCGGCGTAAACGATAGACTTGGTTTTGTCGCTGTCTTGTTTTTTGCAGATAAACGCCGTCAAAAAGGCGATAAGCGCCAAAATCACAGCCGTGAAAATATATAACAAAGCGCCGTTTCCGATAACGGTAAAATTGGCTTTATTTATGATAGATATCGCCACAAAAAATCCGATAAATGCGATAGTGACGCAGATTAAAGCGATTTTTGCGAAAAGCGAAGTTTTTTCGGGACGAAAAATCGAAATAATCAAAGTCGTTATCGAAAAAATTATTATAATGCCGATTAAAATAACGACAGGCAAAAATGTTGAAAAATCAATATAACCCGCAGCGGCGTACTCTTGGATTTTTAAATACAATAGCGGCGCCAATACTCCCAAAGAATATCCGGCTGTCAGTCCTATTGAGATATTTTTAAATCTATGCATTGACTGCGGACTGCGGCGTTTAATAATAACACCTACGATTATTAATCCTATGATAATTACCGCAGTCATAATCAAGGCTATGGCGGCGATCGCGTCAAAAGGAGTGGAATTAAATAAATCTAACATAAAAAAACCTCCGACAAATAAAAAAGTTTCAGACAGTTTAATAACAATCTGAAACATACGCCGTTCGTTTTTTAAC
>DAOTGG010000066.1:2851-5133 GCA_035446985.1 Eubacteriales bacterium | reverse complement strand
ACTTTGTTTGCCTTAAATTCCAAGCAAATGTCCAATTTAGATTATATCACAATAAATTTTGTTGTGAAGTACCTTTTCCCAAAAAATGACCGTTTGTCATTATTTGCTAATATCAAATTACTGAGCATTTATACGTCTGAACTGCATGTCTATTGTAAATGAATCGCCAGCAATGGTATTGATACAAGAGCCGTCGTTACCGTCAAGCCATACATATACAACAACGGAAGCTTCATAAAAAGAACCGTTTTGAGTAAGAGTACAAATAATCGTGGATGTTGCCGCATTATCTACAGTAGTGCCTGTTTGTTCGCCTAAAATTACGTCGTTTGTTATTGTACCTACGCCTTTATAGTCAGCAGGTAGAGATACCGTCCATCCGTACACATTTTGATAATAACTCGTTTGAATAGCATCTTTGTATGCGTTGGGTCCCCAAACAACGGTTTGATCCCCTGCAGTTTGACTGTCAAAAGTAACTCTCGCTGCATTAGCTGCCCTGATATTTACAGGGTCACCGCTCGCAGTAAGCTCGGCTGGAAGCGTAAGCTGGTAAGAGCTCGGATGACTTAAAAGTTCATCTCTTGTTATACCTACAGTACCATCTGCGGTATTGAAGTCCCAAGCTGTGAATGTTCCGCCTTGGGTAGTTCCGCTTTCATTAGATAATATAGTGGAAAGTCCCGTAGTTGCGTCTATACTTGACAACAGAATAACTACGCCGGGTTTAGTTGATCTAAACATCAGAGTAAATTTAGCATATTGGCCGGGAGTAGCGGCAACTAAATCCCCAGCTTCTATTGCGGGATCATCGGGCGTTATAACTTTATTCGAACTCATAAGTGTTGTGCCATCCATTGACGTAAGAGGATCCAAAGAGGGTAGGCTGCCCGTATTATTTGCTTTTATGGCGTTAGCGATTTGCTCAGCTGTTAATCCGGTACTGTACTCCATAACTATTTCGTCCAATTTTATGAACAAACCTTCGTCTTCCTGTGTTTTTACATTTACTTTAAACCCTTCTACTGTAACGTATGGGTTGGTCGTGAACCATGCGTATGTACTCGTAACGGCCATCGCAAGGGTAACTACTAATGCGATTACCGAAATGAGTAATTTTCTTGTTCCTTTCATTTTTTTTAACCCCTTTCTTATTAAACTTTTTATATAAAAGTAAAATACTTTTAATACGCTTTTATGTTCATCACCATTCTTATCGCGCCGCCGTAGATATCGTCCACGCATTGCTCGTCCCATCCTTCAAGCCAAACTACAATGGTGATTTTCAGCGCGTCGCCCGCCTGCAATTCGTTTACAGTATCTTGGAATATCAGGCTGTCGGAAAGAAACATTACCGTTTCGCCTGCGTCGGGATCGGTTTCCGGCACTCTTTCGCCGTTTTCAAGTTTGTCTACCCATATTCCTTCGCTGTCTTGTTCTTCCTGCCACTTGGCGTAGATTGAGCCTTGGTAATCGTCTCCGTAAATAATTTCCACTCTGACCGCGCTGTCGACGTCTTTTTCAATCGCCGTGATACTCATATTGATAAAAAGGTCGACCGCCATGGTGGAGTTGTTTACTACATAAAAACTGTGAGCTATGTATCTGCGGAAAACGGTGTCGGTTTTCATACCTATGCCGCGGGAAATATCGTAGGGAATATCGTAAAAAGTGGTATCACGCTGGTCTTCCAGCCCTTTTACCGCCAGTCTATCGGTTTGATGCGAAAGGTCTTCGTACTCGCTTAAAGCTATGCTGATATTGGGACTGTCTTCTACAGTATCGATAACGAAGCTTCCTACTTTTTCGCCGTAAATCGTAAACCCAGCAAGCACGGTGGAAAGTATAACGCAGACAACTATCGCTATCTTTGATACTTGCATAAGTCTAATACGGTTTACCCAATTCATCGCTTTTACTCCTTGAAAATAAAAATAGTTTTTGGCTTTTCTGTCTTTGCTCTAGAAAAAAAACAGCTATCTTTAGTATCATTTTTCATCGCGCATATAAAAGGCGAACGATATTAAAAACTGCTGACGCGTTTAGGGACTTAACTAAAAATAGGCTGCCTCATAAATTAAAACGCAATTATTTGCCCTTTAAAAAATATAAACATTGGCAACTGGCTGGCATATCTTATAAAATAAGACTTAGCTCCTATTAGTTTTGCGTCCCGCGCTTTCACGCAGTTTGCTTTTTACAACTATGTATTTTAAATACTAGCATTCCACACTTGCGGTGTCAATCGGTTTTTCGAAAAAAATACCTTTTTTTCCCTTTTG
>DAOTGG010000066.1:0-2751 GCA_035446985.1 Eubacteriales bacterium | reverse complement strand
GTTTCCACCCGCTCTTCTATAAGCATTGTATTTTTCTTTTCCGCGTATTTATTCAGCATACTCATAAGATTTCCCAAGAGAAAACTGTTTTCCGCTCTGATAAGAAAATCCTGATCGAGTTTTATTACGTCAATGTCCATTTTTTCAAATAACGTAATTGAGTTTGCTTCCAGTCCGTAACTGTCTACCGCAATCAAAAATCCCGCCTGTCTGTATTTCATAACGGTATTTTTAAACGCGTCGTTTTTGTTTATGTCGGCTAAATCATTAATTTCGAAACAAAAACAATCCGTTGAGATATGATATTTTTTCGCTATTCTGCGAAAATCATTTATAAGCGTGTCGCTCATTACCTGCTTGAAAGATAAGTTCATCGCCATCAATAATTTTTTTGACGAATTTTTTTGACTCATCACCACATATTGCTTCGCCAGCTCTTCAAAAGCCCAGGCTCCAACCCAAATAATATCGCCCGACTGCTCGATGATGTTTAAATACTTCGATGGCGGCAAAACGCCTAACGTTTTATGATTCCATCTTAAAAGGCTTTCATAAGCGACTACTTCTTTTGTTTTCAAATCGACTATCGGCTGATAGTAAAGCTCGAATTCTTTTTCTTCTATTCCGCGCTTTACTTCCTGATAAAACTTGTATTCTTCCGTTTCTCTGTTTGTTAATTCTGACGAATATACGGCGTACGTGTTTTCGCCCGCTTTCACAGCGGCTTCAAGAGCTATCTCCACGTTTTGCCAAAATTCCTCGGGAGTTTTGTTAAATTCGTTTTTTTCGTTTACGCCGATATTGAAACTTATGGCAAAGCGCAGATTTGCCGCCACTACGTGAACTTTTTTCGCTTCAAACGCTATATATTCCGCATGGTCTTTCGTTTCTTTGACGGTCATCGGTTCCGTTGTAAATATCGCTATGATATCTTCGGCATACTTACACGTTTTTACGCTCCAGGGAAAAGTGTTTTCCAGTCTTGTGATAAGTTTGTCCATAGCGTCGTCATAAACTTCTTTGCCGAACGTCGTAATAATGTCGGGAACGTCGATAAGTTTCATGTAATATAAAGTAAATTTTGTTTTTTTGTTTGCTTTTTCGTACGCTCTATATATCAGTTGCTGAAAAATCTCCGGCGACATAGTGTCTTTTGTAGCCAAAGACTGCATAATTTTTTTTCTGTCCCTTTTTACCCCGCGTATCATAAAAACAATCATAACCAAAGCGACTACGATAAATATACCCACAAATAACAGCGCGGTATTGTAATCTATCATAAAGAAAAACATCATTTGTAAATTTTTCATTCCAGCAGTCTCCTTGCATCGTCAGCGGGCATCGCTTTTCCAGTCAAATATCCTTGGATAACGTCGCAACCCAAATTTTGAAGTATTTGTTTTTGTTCTTCCGTTTCTATTCCTTCGGAAATACAAAGCAATCCAAGCTGTTTTGTAATATCTATAATCGTTTTCGTAATAGCTCTGCTATAAGTGTTATTCTCTATATCAGTAATAAACTCTTTATCTATTTTTATGGCGGAAATGGGGAGTTTTTTTAAATATAACAGTGACGAATACGACAAGCCAAAATCGTCAAGATGAATATCTATTCCGTTTTGTTCCAGTAAATAAAGCTTTTTTAACATTTCGTCAAAGTTTGTCATCAAAAACGATTCGGTTATTTCTATGCTTATCGAGTTCGGTTCAAGCTTATATTGCGAATAAATTTTCAAAAACGAATCCACAAAACCCGCTTGCATTAACTGTACGGGCGAAACGTTAAGCGATACGTGCGCGCCTTTGCCTTTTATGCTTTGGGCGAATTTCATACCTTCGTTAAAAATAAATTCTCCAAGCAGTATCATATTGCCCGTGCGCTCCGCGTACGTAATAAGCTTAAAAATGTCTACTTCAAGACTCAGCGCTTTTTTTATACGGAACAACGCTTCATAACCGTAAGGTTTTTTAGAATCGAAATAAAACTGCGGCTGAAATTCCATTTCAAAACTGTTTGCCTGTAGCATAGCTTTTATATCCCAGTTTTTGTCCATCATTTTGAGGTACAGCTTTTTTTGCGATTCATGATAAACGTAATAATTTATTCTTTCTTCATTTAATGCGCGTTTTAACGCCGCGTTAGCGCAGATATCCAAATATTCGTACGACTTATCCTGCATAACGGAATCGCATACCGCAAACCCCGCCTTGCAGTTTATGTTGACCAAATTTTCGTCGACAAATCCCGCTTGGTTAAAGCCGTCCATTATCGCCAACAAGTCTTTTACCGTGTAATCGATTTCTTTCGCGTCTTCCAAGAAAATTTCCATTCGGTCGCCGGGAATTTCGTATACCTTTCCAAAACGTTTTCTTATTCTTTTACATACGATATCGTATACTTTTTCGGAAAAAACTCTGCCGAACATCGTGTCAAGATTTTTTAAATTCGTTATTTCTATAACGCCGAGAAGGATCTTCGGTTGATTAACGACCGCCCGTTTATGCTGCGTGCGCAAATCTTTTACCGAAAGCGTATTGCGGGAAAACACGGCGTTGCTGTTTTTTAATATTTCTGACGCGTCTACTCCGACAAGCTTAAAGCCCATAGGAACTTTCGCTACAAAAAAGTTTAAAAATCTTTTTTCATTATCTTTATTAAACGCATATACGATGATGCTGTCGCCGTCGCATATCGGTTTTCCTTCTTCAAAATAAATAAGATTGTCAAAAATATTGCTGCAACCCGCGTAAT
>DAOTGG010000065.1:0-5173 GCA_035446985.1 Eubacteriales bacterium | reverse complement strand
GAAAACTGCTATCGAGATATGATAAGGCAGCAGTATGTAAATTCGCTTGTCGGAAAATGGTTTGCGGATAAAAACGGATATAATATTTCTAATGACGAATACGATGAATATTGTTGCGCATTAAGCAAAAATTACGGTACAATGATAGAAGAAATCAAACAAGAAATGACAAAAGAAGTTTTTGATAAGCGCAAGTATTCCGAATATTTGCAAAATCTCGTGATAGAGCATTATTCACAGCGTGTAAAAGTTAACTTGGATAATATAGATTAACGGAGGATTTATGGATAAACACGTCGTATTCAAAACAAAAGGCGTTTGCTCGCAAGAAATAGAGTTTGATATAGTAGACGGCATCATTCACAACTGTTCTTTTTTGGGCGGTTGCAGGGGCAATACTACCGCGATAACTCATTTGGTTGAAGGTATGAAAACCGAAGAAGTTATAAAACGCTGTAAAGGCATTGAATGTCAAGGGTCAAATTCCTGCCCCGATCAGCTCGCTCAAGCCATAGAAAAAGCATTGCAGCAAAATTAAAATACAAAAACAGCCAGTATAGGCTGTTTTATTTTTTGTTTTTTTTAGAATAATCTTATTCTTAATTTTTCTGATTTTTCTCTCTTGCAATTTTTCAAAAAGCTAATAGTTACTATTAATGAATTATTTAATGAATTTTTTTATACTGCTAAATTGTTAGAGTAATGCCGAATTTTTCATTCAAGGCTAAATTGCAAATTTGCGATTAATGGAATAATGTCAATCAAAAATCAGGCGGTTGTTTTGTATAAAATACGACCATCTTGTCTGCGATATCTGCTCGATTACGGCGAAATCGGACGAGGTATGTAAGATATAGTTATCGCCTAGATATATACCAACATGACCTATTCGCTCTATTCCCTCGTAATAATATCGGGTAGAGTTAGTAAAAAACATCAAGTCGCCGGGCATTAAGTCGTCTGATTTTACGCCGTCATATACCTGCGTGCGAGTAGTGACGTCGATTTTTATCCCCGCGCCCATATAATAAGCGTATTGCGTAAAAGACGAACAGTCAAAAGCGTCGTCGGAAAAACCGCTTATCGGGTTGCCGTAAGAATCGAACATACGCGTTGCGCCGTAAACATATTCCACTCCTATCATTTTTGCTCCCGCAATAACCACGTTAGCCACAGTTTCATTTTCAAAATCCATCGTAACGGGTTCGGAAAAAGCGCTGCTAATGTATGCGAAGCCGCCTCTGTAATAAATCTTGTACCAGCCGTAAATCGTATCCGCAACCAAACACATATCTCCCGCGTCCATAAAGCCTAAGACATTTGCGGTGGTAGAGGGGTTTTCGCGAACGTTCAAAAAACCGACGTTAGCGCGCGCGAAAGTCAGCGTTACGTATGTATTTTGAGATATTTCCGCTTCCGTGCTTTGCTCATCGGTTTTGTCTTGCTCAGGCGACACGATTTCATTTGCCGGCGAGCTTATATCGCCGCTGTCTTGAGTTTCATTAAGGGCATTTACATTTTTTATGCCGTATAAACAAAACGCGAAAATAACGACCGCTACAAATATAAAAATAAAATTAACGAGGTGCGAATTATGTATATTGGTAATTTTACCGTTTTTTCTTTTGTTTCTTTTCATATATAATCACCTGAATTAATTTTACCAAAAATATACGCTTGTTTTTGTGACAGTTTTTGTCAGCCTATTTTGACAACAAAACGGTTATATGATAAAATTTTTTTATAAGCGACATTAATTTGACCGTTGTAAGCACAAACGAAAAAAAGGAGAAATGAAAAAAATGAACATAAGTTTAATAGAATCTATGAGACTGGAAACTGAGAGGCTTATTATCAGACGTTTTAATTATTCCGATAAAGAAGGATTGTTCGCTTTATTCTCTGACCCCGATACATGTAAAGACGACGGTGGTTACAGACCTTACGAAAGAGATGATAGATTTAATCAAGCTACAGAACGCTTTTGCAACGAAGTGAACAGATATGCGGTAGTGTTAAAAGAAACGGGCGAGACAATCGGTATTATGACGCTTAAAGAAGCAAAACGCGGAGTTGAGACTTTGGAATTAGCATATATAATAAATAAAAATTTTAGACGCCGTGGTTATGCATACGAATGTTCGTCCGCAGTGATGGATTTTTGCTTTAATAAAGTGGGGGTGGAAATGATGATCGCCGCAGCGTTTGCCTTTAATATTAAATCCCGCAACTTGCTTTTAAAACTTGGCTTTACCCAAGAAGGCATAACGCACAAAGCGATAAAACACGGAATATACGGCACGGCAGATTTAGTTAATTACTACAAATTAAAATAAAACGAAAACTCTAATAAGCAAAAAAATATCCGATAACTTCGGATATTTTTTATTTGATTTGATTTATTTAAATTTAATAATTCCTGTAAAAAACTAAAATTTAATTAAACAATTTTTTCGTTATAAAGCAGCGAATTTATTAATAGTTTCATCAAGTTTTTGGTCTTGGGCATATTCAATCGGGTACAGATTGTTTTTTTCCATATATTCAAAACAATCGTATTGGTCTTCAGTCAATTCCATATGGGTGTCGCCGAGCGTCTTTCTCATTTTCGTGCAGCTGCTTTCCAAAATTGCGTCCATACAAAGCTTTGCCAAACTTTTTTGAGTGGACAAAATATCCTTTACAATTTGTTCGTCGTTCATTTTCATAAATATACTCCTTATGATTTTTGATGAGATTTTAAATAGTCGTAAACTTTGTAGTAACGTGATTTTGCCGACTCTTGAAATTTTTCAGTAAGTTTTTTCAATTCGGGATCACTTATTACCGTAGCGTAATACGAAAGTTTTTCATAATAAAGTTTTTCTGCGTCCAAAACGTCGTTCAGACTTTGCAAGTTTTTTAATGCTATTTGGTCGTTCATTTTTTTCCTCCTAAACTAATTCTTTTATTATTATTTTCGATTTGATTATTAAAATTCTCGTTTTTAAAATAAACTTTCTTCTGATATACTCGTTTTATTGTTTAGCTTTAATCAACATTTCGCGCAAAAAAGTGTAATATTTTATAAAAAAAACGGTCGTATTAGTACGACCGTTTTTATTTTTTTGATTTGATTTTGTTAGCTTGCTTATGTTCTTTGTTTTAGCTATAATTTTGCTAAAAAATTTCGTTAAGGTTTTTGTTTTTTTAGTTTCATTTGTTAATTTGATTAACTTCGAAAAAGTAACTTTTTTTAGAGTTAATTATTTTTAATTCTCTCTTCTATTTCGGCGATGACTTTTTTGCAGAGTTCATCCAGCTTTTCAAAATTTACGTTTTTAACGTAATATTCTTCGAGTTTTCTATGAACTTGTTTAGCCGTTAATAAACTCGCGCCAGCTTTGCCGGTATAAGTTTTAACCGTATCGGCGCAAAATTGCAAGATATCTTTGTTTTCGCCGCTTATAACACTACCCTCGCGGACAAACAGAGTATTAAGCGCGGGTATTTCTACAAAATCCAAAACATCGCCTACAAGGGGATTTTGCGACACGGTAATGGCGTGACCGTCTTCTATAAGAACTTTTTTTATTTCTTCCATAATTTTTGCGGATTCGCTTTCGCTGCCGATTACTTTGTATATTTTTTTATAATTGTTTTTGTTAGCGATGCTGAATAATCCGTTTTCGTTTATGGTCGAGATATAAAGTTTTCTTACTCGCGCGGGAGCGTCCGTAACGCCTACTCTTGCGTTCAAAATATATTCTTTGGCTTTTGCTTCGGCGTCAAAATCTTTGCTTTCCGTTAACGCAAGCGAAAGTTTTAACGCGGTTGCTGCGATAGATATAAAGCCGTACGCAATGTCGAACAGCGTTTTTGTGTCCGCGATAAGCTTTGTAATTTCAGTTTTGTTTTTGGCTATATCATCGCTGATATGTTCGCCGACGTTTATAATTTTGTCAGCTACAGCGGGAACGTTCGCTTCGATAACGTGCGGTGCGGTGCCGTCAACAACGCATATATTTCTATCGGCGAGCCGTACGCCGTCAAGACTGTCGAAGTCCGAAGAGCAATAAAAATATTCCACAGGCTCGCCTTTTTTAATAAAGTACTCGCCGATTTTTCTCATAAAAGTGCTTTTGCCTGTTCCGGGTCCGCCCTTTATTACGTATTCGTATCCGTCTTTTTCCTTGTCAAGGATATAATCAAAAAAGTTACTAAATCCGATGCCGGTATTTGCGCCGGCAAAATAATGTTTTATATTTTTCATATCTTTAATATATGAAAATGAGTAAAAAATGTGCGGCGAAAATCTTTTTATTTTTAAATATTTACAATAGCTGTTTTAGCGGTCGTTTTTTTCAGAAATTAAAATAATTAAATTAAAATTTTGAGTTATTTATAGCAAAATCTTATTATTTAACAAAATTAAAATTAACACTTCTCAATTTTCGTTTATATAATAAATGAGGAGAAAAAATGAAATATTTTGTTGAAATGTCCGATGAAAGAAACGGGCTTGTAAAAAAAATATTAAGCGACGAGCATTACCCCGCATATGAGTTGGTATCAGGCTCGCAAAATATAAGCAGCGGTGACGCGCTGGTTTTTTCGCCCGCAAAAAAATGGGATGAAAAACTTGTCGCAGAATTGCCAAACGGAATATTTCTTTTTTCAGGAAACGTGCCCGATAGTTTTTCAAAACAGTTATTATCAAAAAATATTTCTCACAAAAACTTTTTGAAAGACGAAACTTTTATCGTAAAAAACGCTAATTTGACCGCGGAAGGCTTATTAGCGCTCATTATTGAAAACACGAAGAAATCGATTTTTGAAAGCTCGATACTTATTTTAGGGGGAGGCAGAGTAGGCACGGCGTTAGCCGCGTTGCTGTGGAAACTGAACGTAAAAACGGCGATATGCGAATACGACGTCAATAGATGCGGCGGACTATACGTTTTTTGCGGCGACATCATAATAGGAGAAAATTTTGTCCGCAGACTGAACGAATTTGATATAATCGTTAATTCGATACCTGCAGCGGTAATCAACCAGAAAATTTGCGACAAAATCCCCAGTTCGACAGTTTTAATCGAAGCAGCTTCCGTGCCATGCGTTGCTTGTGGGGATGTCAGATTTAATTACGTACCCGCTCCGAAAATTCCGCAAAAATACAGCGCGGAAAGCGCGG
>DAOTGG010000064.1:0-5269 GCA_035446985.1 Eubacteriales bacterium | reverse complement strand
CAAAAAAACCATTAATCGACATAAAGTTAGTTAAGGTTTTTCTTTTAATACATAATTTTATATTGACATTAAACTTTATCATTGATATATTTTTTGTGGAGGATGAATTATATGTCCAATTTTAATTATAACAATGTTACAAAAGACGCTTTTAGAGGTTATGTTTTTGGCACTATATGTTTATGGGGTTTTTTCAAGCATGATAAATTAAATAATGAGAATTTTAAGGAAGGTTTCCAATGGGCTATTAATGTTATAGACAAAAGTTTTGATATTATCATTCATAATCAAGCAGCTAATTATAACCAAAAAGGGTGTTTTTCAATTTATGAAAATCAAATGCTAACTCCAGTTAATGCTATACTTATGGATATGTTTGAATTACTTCTATTTGGAGAAAATTGCGCAACAACTAATATGGCAAAAGATATTCCGGCAGAATTAATAGAAGATATGAAGATAAAATTATGGTCGATAATGTCTATTTTCCAAAGGAACGCAAACAATGAGATTTTAGCTGAAAAATATCATGAAATGAAAAAACAATTGGAGATAGAACCATAAATTGGGAGATTTAGCTAGATAGTTTTATTGTCCACCTATTCTTGACGTGAAAAATTCTACCCAACTTTTGGGCGTAAATCTTGAAAAGAAATACAATAGCTTATATTTCCCACCGACAATTATGAACGGCTTATTTTTCTTTCTATTTGCCGCTTTAAAAATAGCATTCGCTACTTTTTGCGGAGGCATGCGTTTATGCTCGCGCTCTTCATTATCCAGCCTTTTTTGCGCCATTATCGGTTTTTCTCCGTATCGCTCGTCAGTTTCAAGCACGACAGCTTTATTTTTGGTAAAGCCTGATTTTACATCCCCTGGAGTTATCACAGTTAAATCCACACCCAGGGGCATTACTTCCATACGCTGAGATAAACTTAATGCTAATACCGCCGATTTTGTCGCAGCATACATGCTGCGATACGGCAACGGAAACAAAGCCATACAGCTTGAGACGTTTATTATTTTCGATCCGCGCGGCATTAACGGAAGACAGTATTTTGAACAGTTAATAACCCCGTAAACGTTCACGGCAAACTGTTTTTCTATTTCTCCCTGTGGAATAAACTCCAAAACGCCATTTAACCCGTAACCCGCGTTGTTGACCAGTACGTCAACTTTCCCGTATTTTTCTTTGATAATATTGAAACAATTTTTTATATCTTCTTCGTTTCCAACGTCGCAACGCAAAAATGATTTTTCGTTATTCCTATTTACTCTTGCCAAAACGATAACGGTATCGCCGTCTTTTTTAAATAATTCGACGGCTTCCGCACCAATTCCGCTCGTTCCGCCCGTAACAACTACAATTCGATTCATAAAAAGTTCTCCCTTGTCTTAATAGCATAACTTAAAAACGTTTTTTTTGCAATCCGCTTTTTTATATAAAAATATTGGTTTTAAAATTTGCTACTAAAATTTAGTTTAATAATAGCATGCTAAATAACCTGATAGTTTTTTGAAAAAAACATTAAGGCGATATGATATAATAATTGCAGGCGGAATAAATCACGAATTTCCTCATGACCATAACTGGAGCTGGGATAATGGCTATCCCGAGAGAATCCCACAAAATTTAAGTCCCGATTATGAAAATTATTATTAAGGAATAAATATGAAAAAAATAACCGACTATGAATTAAATAAACAAAAAAATAAACAGGAGCTTGTAAGAAATGAGTTTTTATATCATAAACAATGCGCGGGTAAATATGAGATTCCTATTATTAAAAAACAAGATATAGATGTTAATAAAATCGACTTTTTAAGTTATTTAGATGCAAAAAAAGACGATAGAAAAAATATGGGCAAAACTATCCATTTTTTTACTTATGATTGGCTGTTTGAGAAAGTATATGAACAAGCGGATGAGGAATTAGAAAAGTTAAGCCAATATTATTGTTTGCTTAGCCCCGATTTCAGTATTTTTACAAATATGCCGTTAGCGCTGCAAATAAAAAATATTTTTAAAAATCGTTGGTGCGGCGCTTATTTTCAAAGCAAAGGATTAAAAGTAATTCCAACTGTCAGCTGGGGCGATGAAAGAAGTTTTGACTTTTGCTTTGACGGATTGGAAAAGGGCTCGATAGTTGCGGTCAGTACCTATTACAGGGAAAACTGTGAAGAGGAGTTTTTGCTTGGGTATAATGAAATGTTAAAAAGAATAGAGCCCGGCATAGTGATTTGTTATGACGAACCGTTTAAATCAAAGAAAGGTAATATCAAAGAATTTTTACCCACAACTTATGAATGGACTAAAGACTTAAACTGGAAAGATTTAGTGCATTTTAAATGGGAAAAGCAAAATAGAAATGTGTCGGGATTAAATCCTAAGGATTTTAAATTTTTTAAATACGATGATCCTTACCGCAAAGACCAGATGGTAAAATGTTCTATTTGCGGCAAAGCAGCCTTTCAAGACCAATATGGTAACGGCGAATGCAAAAATTGCGGCTGGAAGTTCAGCGCGAATGAAGCGGAATGCGAGAAAAAAATCGGCATTAGCTATCCGATGCTTGTAACCCCCACAACGGCAAGGGAACAATATAGACAAGGAAAAATTTTTAAAGCAACCTTTGAAGAATTTGTTAACGGACTGTTTTTTTATAGCGAAATGCTTTTTGAATATAAAAACACCATATACGAAGTTTTTTTAGAAGGGCAAGCAAGAGAAATAATATTTTGTTGCGAAGAGTTTGAGCAAAAATATAAAACGCGGGAGGAATTTATCCTTAACGCAAACATCAATGGCAAACTTCTAAAGGATATTTGGGATGATGTTAAAAATCCCGGTTTTATGTATTGCGAATAAATACTGCCCATATTTTGAATTGTTTTATTTCAAATGCTTAACATGTAAAATTTCATAATGATACACGCGGAATATGAATATTTTATTAAATATGAATATAAAATTTTAACAGACATATGAAATTAAAATATTGAGTTAGTATAAAGAAAAAATTAAAACCTTGACAAATATGTCAAGGCTTTTTTTGGAGCTGATGGCGGGAGTCGGACCCGCGAACCTCATCCTTACCAAGGATGCGCTCTACCTACTGAGCTACATCAGCATATAAATAAAAAATTTTCCGTCAAAAATTACAGTTTCGACCGCCTTTATAGTATCGCATATTTGCTGCATTTCGTCAACATTTTTGTTAAAATTTTACCTTGCGTTTACGCTAAATAATGGCAAAAAATTGTAATAGAAAACAGAAAAATTTTTTAAGCTTTTTTGTCGCGCATAACTAATAATGTTTCGCTAAAATAAAAATGCTCTAGCACTTTTTTATGTGTCGAAAATTATAAAATTAATGAAATACAACATATATTTAAAAATGGCGATTTAAGTTTTTGTAAAACGAAAAAAATAAAATCACTCTTGCCCTGCTCGCAGTAATGAGTTAGGTGCGTACCGAATAATTAAATACACAGCTGTCCCCACGATAACTCCTGACAAAACCCCGATAATGGCGAGATAAGGCGTGTAAAAAATCATTTGTTTTGTTCCCGACACCATAATGAAAATGGCGTTTTGCACCAGATTGTGGATCACCGCGGCGACGACGCTCACCGATACAACGCTCACGCGCGGAAAAAATGTTTTCACCAACAAAATCGACACCGCCATAGCAATTATGCCCGCGGGCAGGCTGTACATCAGCGTTGACAAACTTCCAGTAATAAGACAACCCAAAACCGTGCGAAGTATGACCAAGACCAACGCTTCCCACCACCCGAAAACAAGCAAGGTAAACAGACCAAAAATATTACTTAGTCCCATTTTTGCGCTCGGTAAAAATAACGGCGGCAAAAGATTTTCAATAGCAAACGTTACTAAAGCCATTGCTGTCAAAACGCCTAAATATGCCATTTTTCTTGCGGAAAAACTCTTCATAAACTTACCCCACATTCGGCTGGTAGTCCGCGTCGCCAACGCCATATACCGTCAATCCGTGCGGAATGCAAATAATAACGTCGCTTCCGTTAGTAATCGGCGGAAATTTTGTGCAGTCGTGATGAAAAGAGCAGGTCGCTTCCGTCATTACGGCTGTTTTTTCTTTTTTTGATATTGTCAAAAGATTATATTCATCGCCGAAAAGAAATTTGACTTCAAGTTCGTCGACAGTTTCGGTAACAACAATTCTTTCTTCCCACCCGCTCGCGATAGTTATTTTGTCGCCTTCAAACTCGTATGTAAAAATAACGGCGGCGTTTCCGTTCTCTGTTGCGCTGACGCTTATACCTGTCAAAGTTTCTTCGCTAGCGCCCCAAATAAAAACGCTGAAAAGCACAACAATGAGCAGCAGCACAAAAGCGTAAACGAAAACGTCCGCTTTTTCAAAAAATTTAGATTTTTTAATGTCGTCAAATTTTGTCATACTTTTTTTTAAAAATCATTCTTTAAAATTTTTCGCCTATTATTATCTGTGCCAAAATATCAATACTGTTTTACTTAAATGCGCAAAAACGTTTTCGCAAAAAACAATGCAAGCCTATTATTCGCCCTAGCGGATTTATAACAGCTTTGTTTTCACTATCTAATCAGCGAAAAAATCGCCGATATAAGCAGTTTGTCCGTTCTGAGTTTGGCTCGCCAACACAAACCTTTCATCAAGTATTTTGTACATACTGTCGGGCATATTCGTTACGACTTCGCAGTAATCCTTGCCCTCCGCCCAAAACGTGACTAGATAATAATTTTCACCGCTATTTATCAGCGACATAATTTCATCAAAACTCACTAGACACATTGCGGTACTTTCAGCGTCAAGGCTCGCGGCATTGTCGCCAATGACCGTTACGGCGGCGATACCTTTGTCACTACCCGCGCCGACAGGATAACCGCTAGCTGTGTCGATAATATGGCAGTACCGCACCCCGTCAAGAAAATAGCAATGCTGATAATCGCCGCTGGTGGAAATTTCCACGTCTTTGCAATAAATTTCCGCAAAATTTGCCATCGTATCAAAACGCGGCGATTGCACTCCCAACGACCACGCTTTTTCAATCGCTACACCGTTTGCGCTCTCAGCGCGTTTTAATAGCGCAATACTGCTCGTTCCGCAGGAAAAATAGCCGTACTCATAACCGTAACTTGATATTAATTCCATAACCTTATCAACGGCGTAACCTTTTGCTATTCCGCCAAAGTCAAATTTTTGCGTGTATTCATAATTTTTTCCGCCCATATCTACTACGACTGACT
>DAOTGG010000063.1:0-5309 GCA_035446985.1 Eubacteriales bacterium | reverse complement strand
TCAGTAAAACCGCCGAGAATGAGATTCAAATCGTTACGTTTTTCATTTGACTGAACCGTGTAGTATTTTGCCATACCTACCATTGCGGGACCCGTTGTGATAAAGGGTAAAATAGCGGCTATTATTCCGCCCAAAAAAGTAGCTAATACGCTTTCAAAATAACCTACTTGTTTGAGATTATTCCAGGCGCGCGCTCTAAGTTCTTTGCATTTAATTTCCATATATTGTCATTCCTCCTCGCACTTATTATATAGTATCAGCTAATTATATACAAGTACAAAAACCAAAAAAAATTCATATACTTTAAAAAACAAAAAAACCGTCCATTACGGACGGTTTTTTGTATTGAATTAGGTTGAATTATTATTTAGTAATTACATAACAACCAAAGCAAAACGCAAAGCAAACAAAGCTGCGATAACAGTAACAACGATGTCTTTCTTTGTATATTTGCCTGTGCAAAGAGTAAGTATAACGTACGCGATTGCGCCAACGCCGATACCGTTGCTGATTGAGTATGTCAAAGGCATCATTATCAAAGCAAGGAAAGCGGGGATAGCCGAACGCATATCTGTCATATCTACGTTCTTGAAAGATTTAAGCATCAAAACGCCAACGTAAATCAAAGCGGGAGCAGCAGCTGCTTGAGGAATGATTTGAGCAAGAGGAGTTAAGAACAAGCAGATTACGAAACAGATAGAAGTAACTAAACTTGCAAGACCTGTTCTGCCGCCTGCGGAAACGCCTGCTGAAGATTCAACGTATGTTGTAACTGTGGATGTACCTAAAACTGCGCCTGATACTGTCGCGATAGAATCGCAAAGCATAGATTTGTTCATGTTTACGGGGTCGCCGTTTTTGTCCAAAAGGTCAGCTTCCGTGCATGTGCCGTAAAGTGTACCGATTGTGTCGAACATATCAACCAAGCAGAATGTTACGATAAGCATGATAACTGAGAAAATGCCGCCGAATGTTACGCCGTCAAAAGCTGTAGTCCAAGAAGAAGCTTTGAAGATAGAGGTAATTCCGACTGTTCCAAAATCAGAGAAAGCTTGTCCGATAGATTGCCAGTTCCATGTAGGAGCTGTCCAAGTGAACAAATAATAAAGAACGGTGGAAGCAAGTACGCCTAAAATGATGTTGCCTTTAACGTTGAATTTGCCAAGGATACCGATAATCATAAGACCAACGAATGCAGCGATAACGGGACCAGCCGTAGCCCAACCTGTCATATTAGCAAAGCCAACCAAAACGTAATCGTTGTTAACGATCATTCCCGACCATTGGAAGCCGATAAACGCGATAAACAAGCCGATGCCTGCGGGAATAGCTTTTTTCAAACTATCGGGCAGAGCTTTAGCGATGAATTGACGCGCGCCTGTAGCTGACAAAATAAGGAATATCAAACCGCTGATAAGGATGATAACAAGACCTGCTCCGTAATTTGTTATAGCGTTGCCGCCGCTCAAAATTGCGGGCAACATAAACGAAACGAAGAAGAAAGAGTTAAGTCCCATTCCTGCCGCTTGCGCTAAGGGCATTTTTGCCAAGAGAGCCATCAATGTTGTGCCGATAACAGCAGCGATAATGCCGCCTACGAAAACAGCGTTCCATACCGTGCCCATTCCGGGATATGCGAATGAGAAACCGATCATTTGGTTGGGGTTGGTGATGATGATGTAGCACATTGCAAAGAAAGTTGTCAAACCTGCAATGATTTCTGTTTTGATGGTCGAACCACGAGCAGAAATTTCAAAGAAAGTGTCTAACTTTTTGCCAAGACCGCATGTTTTGCATTGGCAAGTGTCTTTTTGTTCCATTTTGTTTTCCTCCATGTATTTAATTTTTTTTATTTCCCCAAATAACTTTCGTTTTCGCAAAAAATAATTAACCCCATCGTAACGGGTACAATGGGGTATAGTCCTAGCGTGTTTGCGCTAAATTAGCGCGTGAGAAAGACATCAAATATAATGAATAAAGACTAAACAGGCTTTTTTTCATCCTTTTTTCCATCCTCCCGCGAAAACAAAAAAGATATCACAATTATGCGATATCTTTAGGGTTTTGTCAATGATTTTTTGATAGTTTTTGCTTATTTGTCACAATATATAGGGTTTTTTGGACTTAGCGCGGACTAGATATTGTTAATTTTTACTTATGCAGTATTAGTATTACAACGGTAGCGATAATCAAAATGCAAAACAATCCGAGCAAAATAAGACCTAAAATTTTATTAGTTTTTGAGTTTGCCGTTTGGTATTGTTTGATTTCTTTATCCAAAGAAGCCTCTTGTTCGGGCGTAGCTTCGATAAAGCCGTCGGGGAGATTATCTGCGGGGCAAAGTTCGTAATAAGCGGGAGCGGTGGGATGGTCGAGCATCAAAGAATTTTTACGCAGCTTTGAAACTTTGTAAGCCATCATAATATCGCCCGCGCAGCCGCTTAGCAATATGCCTGTGACAATCGGCCAAACGATATAACCTTGGAAAAGCGACACAGCTATGCCGCCTAATAAAGTCACAATAAACGGAAATAATATAGTGATAATATACGCGCCTTTTTTCAGCGGTTTTACGCAAGTGCAGTACAGCATGCCTTGCTGAATATTGCCGCCGAATTTTATATCTTTTGTTTTCGCTTTACCAAAAACGATAAAAGAGAACGCGTGCAGAATTTCGTGAAGAAAGAACAAGAAAAACATCACGACGACCGCCGCCAGCCAAACCCACCAAACGGGCGAAGATATTTTCGGCGCGAAAAGTAAATTTAACCCCACAAAAAACGCGGTGCCTGCGACCATCAGGATAAGAGAAAAGATAATCATTTTTTTCATATTTATGGTATGAAGTTGTCTTTTGTAGCCGTCAAGATTTAATTGCGTCATTATAATTTCTCCGAAAATTTGTTTAAAGATATATTAAAACACAAGGGATTATTTGTCAATAGCGGAGGCTAAATTGTCTTGACATTTAAAATAGATAGTAGTAACATTACAAGGTATTTGAAAAGTATGACGGGAGGTAAGTTTAATATGAACGCCGTACACAAAAACAAGGCTGAAATAGACAATAGACTGGCTACCATAGAAGGACATATCAAAGGAGTGCGCCAAATGGTTTCCGATGATAAAAACTGCGACGAAATATTGTTACAGTTGTCCGCTTTAAAAGGGGCCATTGAAAAATTGTCAAAAATGATTCTTATAGAACACGCTAACACGTGCGTAAGAAAATCGGTGGAACAACAAAATCTGGATGAATATTCTCATTTTGTGGAAGTGCTGTCCAAGTACTTATAGAGGAGATACAAACTTAAATGCAAGACAAATTTTACGACGTAAATATTGCGGGTAGAGTAGAATCTTTACCCATTTTATCATTGCCAAGCGGAATAAATATCTGCTTTTTCAATTTACACGGCGCGCAAGCCCTTACTGAACATTGCGCGAAACATCTTGCTCCTTTGGTGGCTGATTGCGACGTTTTGTTCACGCCCGAATCAAAAGCGCTGCAACTGACTCATTGTGTTGCAAGAACTCTTAATCAGGATTATTACGCGGTCGCTAGAAAAAGTAAAAAACTTTATATGCAAGACGGTTATGAAGTTGAAGTAAATTCCATAACGACGGGTACAACTCAGCATCTTTACATAAGTAAACATGATGCCGAATTAATTAAAGGCAAAAAAGTAGGCATAATAGACGACGTTGTTTCTACCGGTAACAGTCTTGCCGCTTGTGAAAAACTAGTTGAAATGTGCGGCGGAGTAGTACACAAAAAAGCGTGCGTTTTGGCTGAAGGCGACGCGGCTAAACGTAAAGATATTCAATACTTAGCTACAATCCCGCTTAGATAGATTACTAACCTAAATTTATAATAAAAACGCTCGAAATCCGAGCGTTTTTTGTTTTTTTAGTATGTTTCTATGATTGAGTTTCCGGAATAGATTTTTTGTTTTCAGCATTTTGGTAAATTACATTCAAAAGTAAAAAGATATTTAGCATATTGATAATATATACTTGCGTTATTGCCGAAGCTCCGCAATATGTATTTTCATCTATTACTTTGAATATGAAGAATATACCCGTCAGCCAAATAAACGCCATAAAAGCCATGTCTACTATTCCGCGGGTTCGGTCTTTTACCGTAAGAGTAATGGAAAAGGCTGTTAATGCAATACCATACGACAACCAGCCTAATGCGGTGAGTATGTCGTGCATTTTACCCCAAAAGGTTGTAGGGTCAACGCCGTTTTTTGCGGGTATTATTAATCCTGATACGAAAGAAACAATAATATTTACTATTGCAACGATAGTAAGACCTTTTTTATTTTTTTCGGAAATTGGACTTTCCCTAAATACTTTAATTGTCAAGCAGACCATAGGGAATATAATAATCAAGCTCCAAAATAGCATAAATAATCTATATCCTGATACCCAAGCAATCCTGGAAAGTGAAGTGTATAATGGGCTTTCACCGCTTATAGAAATTAGTATTAAAGATAAAGCAGGCACAACCACCAATACCCATATTGCAGAGAACTCTAAAGAATTAAATAATTCTCCAATATTTTTTTTCATTAATTTTTTCTTCATATTTATTTTTTCCGTTATTTTTTAGTCTTTTTTTTACAGCTATTATATCATGAGTAGATTAGGTTATCAAGACAATGCTTGACTTAACTAGGCAAAAGAGCAAAAAAAGAAGTTGTTTCTAAATAACAACTTCTTATTTTTGTGACTAAAAGCGTAGCCACACTTGGCTAGGGTAGCAGGATTTGTAAGGAGCTTTTAGCTCCGGAATAGCGAGCGAAGCGAGCGTCACATTATTTCAAACTGTTCTGCTACCCGAAAATGAAATAACCGTGATTGCGAGCAAAAAATTTGCGAACGAATCACGGTTATGAAATGGCTAGGGTAGCAGGATTTGAACCTGCGAATGATGGAGTCAGAATCCATTGCCTTACCGCTTGGCTATACCCCAATATCGACGATTAATATATTACTCATTCACGGAAAATTTGTCAAGTAATAAAGATATTCTTATAAATTTTAAAAAATTTCCAAATTTGGTTTGCGGCTTTTCGCCGAATCCGTTGAAGATTATTTAACTGAAAAAAATAAAAATAGCAAAGATGACGATATATTGCAATTAGTTTAAATTTTATTACCTTTTAATTCTTTGCGACAAAACTAACAACATTCTCATTTCCGTTATCGGGTTTTATTTTTATTAAATTGAATTCGGTTTTTTTTAAAATAACATTGTTTGTCACGCTTGTCAAAGTTTATCGTTTGTGTTATTCTTGTAC
>DAOTGG010000062.1:3978-5310 GCA_035446985.1 Eubacteriales bacterium | reverse complement strand
GGCGCCTCTCTTTACGCCATATACGGTAGCATATAATGATGCCCGTTACAGATATTTACTTCCTAAAAGCAGAGTTTGCTTTAATTTAGGTCTTGATTTTTGGGACGGATGTAAAGAAAAAGAAGTAACAAAAGAGTTATTTTATTATTACTACAGTATGGGCGTGGAAACCGGTCATAATGCTGTAAAAAACCAAGAATATGAAAAAGAAGTCGTGCAAGACGGCACTAAAAAAACCACGTATTATAGTTTTAGATTAGATACGTATCAAGCGGTAGGTATGATGTTTATGAATATTACCGCCGAAGAATATGCTAATATTCAAGCATACCAAGACGATACGGGCATACAAGTAATCTATCCTATAACGGTAAAAAGCAAAAGACCTCAAGCAAATCAAGATAACGCCGACGCAAATTTCTGGTATGAAACTGTTATGAGTAACGGAAAAACAATGGCGAGCTTGGATGAAAATGGAAATTATATAGATATTTATCGTCCCTATACTGGAGATTATTATGACGGATACACAAGTTCTGTCAGAGTAGAAGGGGACGGCGTTTATCTTTATGATTACGCTTTGCCGAATCAAACGGGATATCAAGTAAGAGTAAATTATTACGAATATTATATATATAATCATACCGTTGTGCTGCAAGACGGTATAAGCGAACCGGTATTTATCTTTGGCGCTACGTCTTTCGGTCAGGATATCTTTACGTGTCTTGCAAACGGCGGAAGATTCAGCTTTATGCTTGCGATTATCGTTGCGTCGGTAAACCTTTTTGTCGGCGCGATATACGGCGCAATCGAAGGTTACTATGGCGGATCCGCAGATTTAATAATGGAGCGTATTTCAGATATTATATCCGCTGTTCCGTTTATGATTGTTATAACGTTGTTAAAATATCATCTAGGAGCAAGTAGTAATATTTGGGCTTTGTTGCTGGCATTCTTCATACAAGGCTGGATAGGTATGGCGGCTCGTGTGAGAATGCAGTTTTATCGGTTTAAAAATCAAGAATATATATTGGCTGCCCGCACGCTTGGCGCTAGCGACGGACGACTTATGTTCAAACATATATTCCCGAATGCTATAGGAACAATAATTACAGGCAGCGTTTTGGTAATACCCGGCGTAATTTTCTCAGAATCAAATTTGAGCTACCTAGGCATTATCAATTTGAGCGCAGGCAACATCACCAGCATTGGAACGCTGCTTGCAGGAGCGCAACCTTATATGACGTCTTTCCCTCATATGTTGTTCTTCCCCGCAATGTTTATATCATTGTTAATGCTAAGCTTTAACTTGTTTGGTAACGGTTTGCGCGA
>DAOTGG010000062.1:0-3878 GCA_035446985.1 Eubacteriales bacterium | reverse complement strand
GAAGACGATTTTCATAGAATCCGCGGCGACAAAATAGCTATGATATTCCAAGACCCGCTTTCAAGCTTAAATCCTATTATGCGTATAGGTCAGCAGCTTACCGAAGCGATGCTGCTAAAAAACAGTGCTAATAAAAGCGAAAGCAAACGCAAGTTTAAACTTTCGATGGAACTATTGCTCAACAATATGAACGCGGCGATGGCTCAGGAAGGTCACAACAAAGCTAGTCTAAACGCAAAAAGAATAAAGGATTTCCAAGACTTTGAGTATGTGCATATTGAGCACGAACAAAAATACAATGTCGCTTTTTCCGAATCTCAAAACTCGTTGGAAGATATCAACAACCTGTTATTTGAAATAGAAAAGAACGCGGTAAAAGATATAGTAAAATCTTGTGCGGAAATCACGCAAGAAGCATCAAGAGTTTTTAACCGTTTCGTTGTTGAA
Source organism: Eubacteriales bacterium (assembly GCA_035446985.1). Classification (GTDB taxonomy): domain Bacteria; phylum Bacillota; class Clostridia; order Christensenellales; family CAG-314; genus JAQUSX01. The sequence continues at coordinate 3,431 of DAOTGG010000062.1, read as the reverse complement.
GAAGGCAAAACCGATCTTAAAGAAAAGATTGATATGCTGAAAAAAGCGGCTAAAGAAGCTAAGAAAATCAAAAATAACTCAGGCTGTGTTGAAATACTGAAGGATATAAAAGATATTTTGGATCAAGCAGTCGCTCGTCCAAAACCCAATTTCTTTAGTTTGGGATATTATTTAAAATTCGTAAATCCCGAAATACCCACGACGGAAGATACCGAAGAGATTAATAATATGACCCGCAAACTGCTTGATGAAAAGTTTATGATGGAATTTATCGCGGAAGCTCAAAAGGGTATCGAACACTCGTTTAAGGTTTCTATCGAAAACAAGAAAAAAGCTATCGAAGCTCTTAAAGATAAACGTTCTACGTTTGAGCATATTGTCCAACCCATGAAGTTTTACATGCAAGTGGCAAGAGAAATGACGTTTGCGGTTGAAAAGGGTATAAACAGATTGGAGTTAATTAAGGACAGTAACGCTTACGTTTTCGGTTCAAATTTAAGAAGCGCGATAAATTATTATTACGTTCGTATGCGTAAAAATATCACGGAAGCAAATCGTTTTAAAAAGCAAACTGAAAAACACGATAAACTGACCGCAAAAGGCAAAACGCCTGACTGGACAATAGTACCCGCGGATATTATCGATTTAGACGACGCACGCGATAATATCTTGAAAATCATTGACAATTTGATCGCGCATTACGAGCAAAAAATACTCAATGAAGGAAACTTTGACAGTTATCAAGGCACGATAGATTTAATAGATTTCTTCAAAGAAAAAGCTTCAGGTTCGGTTTACACGGTAACACCGAAAATGGCTAAACAAACAGCTATAAAGCTTATGGAAGAAGTAGGAATTCCCGAACCGAGAAAAAGATACAGACAGTATCCGTTCGAGTTTTCAGGCGGTATGCGTCAACGTATAGTTATCGCTATAGCTTTGGCTGCAAACCCCGATATATTGATATGCGACGAACCCACGACCGCTTTGGACGTTACTATTCAATCTCAAATTCTTGAACTAATCAACAATTTGAAAGTTGAAAGAAAATTGTCTGTTATCTTTATCACGCACGACCTTGGCGTTGTGGCGAATATGGCGGACAGAATAGCGGTTATGTATGCGGGCAAGATAGTAGAATACGGTACTGCAATGGAAGTTTTCTACGGACCCAGACACCCGTATACCTGGGCTTTGCTTTCATCAATGCCCGACCTTGATACAAAGGAAAAATTGGAAGCTATACCAGGCACGCCTCCGAATATGATTTATCCGCCAAAAGGCGACGCTTTTGCTCAACGTAATAAATACGCTTTGAACGTAGATTTTGAGGAAGAGCCTCCTATGTTTAAGATAACCGATACGCATTACGCGGCAACATGGCTGTTGCATCCGGATGCGCCAAAACTTGATATACCTAAAGTAATTACAGACAGAATTGCAAGAATGAAAGAAAGAGGAGGTATGGACGATGCAAAACAATAAAGAAGTTATATTAAAAGTAGAGCATTTGTGCCAATACTTCAAAATGGGACCGACATACGAACTAAAAGCTGTCGACGACTTTAATATTGAGTTAGGGAAAGGCGAAGTTTTTGGTCTTGTTGGCGAATCTGGCTGCGGCAAAACAACCACAGGCCGTACGATTATCAAATTGTACGACGCTACAAGCGGCAACGTTTATTACAAAGGTCAGCGTATAGTCGCAGGCATACGTTCATATAAGGATAAAATAAAATCAGAGAAAAAACGCGTGGAAGACGAAATCGAAAAACTGCGCCAAGAAGAGAAACTCGGCGACAGCGGCGCGAAAGAAAAAATTAAGACCTTAAAACACGAGCTAAGTAAAGAAATCGCTACGCAAAAAGAAAACATCAAGCTCGCAAAAATCGATCAGAAAAAATGCGATAAAATTTACTCTGCAAAACTTGTAAGCCAGTTAAAAGCTGAATTGCAGGAAAAACGCGAGCAAACTTCCAGTCAGGAAGAAATCGAAAAACTTGAAAAGGATTACGCTCTAAAAATTCAAATCGCGAAAAAAGAACGGTTGGTCAATGAAATACAAATGATTTTCCAAGATCCTATCGCTTCGCTTGATCCGAGAATGACAGTCAGAGAAATAATTGCCGAAGGTCTTATAATTAAAGGTATTAAAGACAAAGAATATATCGACGAGCGCGTATGTGAAGCTTTGGAAAAAGTAGGTTTGGTTCGCGAACACGCAAACAGATACCCGCACGAGTTTTCGGGCGGTCAACGTCAAAGAATAGGCGTCGCGCGTTCGGTTATTATGAATCCGTCCGTTATTATCGCAGATGAACCTGTATCGGCTTTGGACGTTTCTATTCAAGCGCAGGTTATAAATCTGCTAAACGAAGTGCGTAACGAATTAGGCTTGACCATTATGTTTATCGCTCACGACTTGTCGGTAATCAAATATTTTTCCGACAGAATCGGCGTTATGTATTTTGGCAAACTTGTAGAGTTAGCTACTTCCGATGAGCTTTTTGCGCATCCGCTTCATCCTTACACACGTTCTTTGTTGTCGGCTATACCTTTGCCCGACCCTGTCTATGAGAAAAAGCGCAAGAGAATAGTTTATAATCCTATCGCTGAACACGATTATTCAAAAGAACAACCGAGTATGCGCGAAATCACGGAAGGTCACTTCATAATGTGTAACACGGAAGAGTTTGAAAAATACAAGAAGCAACTCGAAGCTGAAAAAAAATAGAATTTTGCTTTGAAATTTGCTATACTAATTAAATGAAACATTTTTTTAAAAATTACGGAATAACATTTTTGGTTGCGACTGTGGTGTTTGTAAGTTTTGCCGCCGTACGCGGTTTATTTACCGCCACAGACGCTGTAACCGTTTATTATTCATTATCTGACGGTGGAATATTAGCGGGCGTGCTATCCTTAGCGATAGGCTCGCTAATTTTTGTCAGCGAAAAAGGGATTTTTGATCCAATCTCTTATTCTTTTAACAGAATATCGGCTCAGTTTGTGCCAGGCGTCGGACTATTGCAGCCAAAACAAGATTATTATGATTACATTTCAAGTAGACACACAAAGCATATCAAGGTAGCACATTTTATTTATGTAGGTCTGTTTTATTTGGTTATCGCTATTATTTTTGCCGTGCTGTACGTTAACGTGAACGCATAAAGAAATTTTACTTTTCATGAGGTATTGATGAATAAAGTGAATTTTATAATCGAACCCAATATAGATTCGGCGGTAGTAGCGGACTCTGTTTTTACAAAGACCCTTACTGACGCCGAAATTTTTAATGACTTAATAAGAAACAATATTATTTTTGAAAAATCTAATATTATAAAAAACGGCGATATCGTAAGAGTAGACGTTTTTTGCGAAGGCGAACCTATATTTACCGACAGTCAGTTCGTAATGGGGAAAGATTATTT
>DAOTGG010000061.1:1480-5348 GCA_035446985.1 Eubacteriales bacterium | reverse complement strand
CTTCATCAAACAAATGGCAAACAACGTAGTGATCATTGCCCATGTCGATACGATTTGGAACAACGGATTTACAAATTTCCATACATTTTCTGCAGCGGGTATGGAATTTACAACCTGAAGGCGGATTAGCTGGACTTGGAATATTACCTTCCAAAATAATACGGTTCATTTTGTAATTCGGATCGGGTACAGGTATCGCGCTGAACAAAGCTTCGGTATAAGGATGGAGAGGATTAGCAAACAGCTCCGCTGTAGGAGCGTATTCCACCATGCTTCCAAGATACATAACTCCGACAGCATCGGAAATATGTTCAACAACGCTTAAGTCGTGCGATATAAACAAATACGTCAATCCGTATTCTTTTTGCAAATCGCGCAAAAGGTTGATAATTTGCGCTTGAATAGAAACGTCCAATGCGGAAACAGGTTCGTCGCAAACGATAAACTCAGGGTTAAGAGCCAGCGCGCGCGCTATACATATTCTTTGACGTTGACCGCCTGAGAATTCGTGAGGATATCTGTCTTTGTGATATTCTTGCAGACCGCAGGATTGCATAATTTTTGTAATATAGTCGTCAAATTCTTCTTGCGGTACTATGTCGTGTTCCCTTACTGCTTCGCCGATAATTTCGCCGACGGGCAATCTCGGTGACAAGCTTGAATACGGATCTTGGAAAACGATTTGCATTTTAGGACGCATGCTTCTTAAAGATTTTTTATCAAGCTTATTTACGTCTTCACCGTTAAACAAAACTTCGCCGCCGCTCTTGGGGTACAGTCTCAAAATTGTTCTTCCGACTGTGGTTTTTCCGCAACCGGATTCGCCGACCAAGCCCATCGTGGTACCTTTTTTGATATTAAAGCTGATACCGTCTACGGCTTTTACGTAACCTACTGTGCGTTTGAAAAATCCTGACTTAATTGGAAAATATTCCTTTAACGCGTTTACTTCTAAAATGTTTTCAGGATTATGCTCAATAGGATCAAAAATGTCGTTTATCATAGCCATTCTTGCTTCTTTTGCTTCACGTATTGTTTTTCTCGGATGAGCAACAAAATGCGCTACTGCCTTAAAGCCGTTTGCAATGGAGCGTCCAACTTTTTTGAACCATTCGCCTATTGACTGAAAAAATTTATTATTCATCTTGTGCCTCCTTTGCGAAACGGTAACAAGAAACATAATGCGTAGGGCTTATTTTAAATTCCTTAGGGTAAGCTCCGTTACACTCGTGAATGCTCATTTCACATCTGTCCTTAAAATAACAGTAGTTAGGCATATCGATAGGATTTGGTACAGAACCGGGTATATTGTAAAGTCTGTCAATTTTCTTATTTACAACGGGCTTAGATTTCATAAGACCTATTGTATAAGGATGACAAGGATGATTAAATATATCGTCCGCTGTGCCTTTTTCAACTATTCTGCCTGCATACATAACCACAACGTAGTCAGCCATTTCCGCTATTACGCCCAAGTCGTGCGTGATAAGCATAATACTGCTGTTGATTTTTGTTTTTAATTCTCTTAATAAATCAAGTATTTGCGCCTGGATAGTAACGTCCAAAGCGGTGGTAGGTTCGTCCGCTATGATAAGACGCGGATTACAAGCAAGCGCCATAGCGATCATAACACGCTGACGCATACCGCCTGAAAGTTGGTGAGGATAGTTCTTGTAAATACCTTCGGCGTTAGCGATACCGACGAGTTCGAGCATACTTATAGATTTTGCTTTTGTTTCTTCGTCAGACATTTCGGGGAAGTGCAATTGTAACACTTCGTCAACCTGTGTTCCGATAGTAAACACGGGGTTCAGACTTGTCATAGGTTCTTGGAATATCATAGATATTTCATTGCCGCGCAAGTGCTGCATTTCGGAAACGGGTGTTTTTGCCACGTCATATACTTTATCGCCCGCGTTAAAACGTATTTGTCCTTTTACCGTTTGACCTTGCGGACGCTGAACAAGCTGCATCAAAGACAAACTCGTTACGCTTTTGCCGCAACCGGACTCGCCGACTACGCCCACCGTTTTGCCGATAGGTACGCTAAATGAAACGCCGTCAACGGCGCGAACCGTACCAATATCGGTAAAGAAGTAAGTGTGAACGTCATCAAACTCGACAAGGTTTTTCGGGTCTTTCATTTGTGTTAGATATTCGGATTCGGGAACGTTTTTACGATTTCTTTCCTGCTCAATTGCGTTCGTAATTTTGCGATTTCTTCTCGTAATTTCACGGGATTCCTTAGCCGAAATATAATTTGCATTTTTTCTTTTTTTGCTTAATTTTAATTCCATATCGCTTACCTCTTCATTTTCGGGTCAAACGCGTCGCGCAGACCGTCGCCGACAAAGTTGAACGCAATTACCGTCAAACATATCAACAATCCGACGGGTATCCAAATGTAGGTATAGTGGAGCAACGCATAACTGTCTTTAACGCCGTTAATAATTTGTCCCCATGTAGCTATAGGATATTTTGCTCCAAGTCCCAAGAAGGACAAGGTCGATTCTGATAGTATTACGTAACCCAAGCTCATTGTCGCGTTAACAATAAGCTGCGGCATAACGTTCGGGACAAGGTGCTTAAATATTTTACGTCCTGTGGATAATCCTGAAGCTTCAGCGGCAAGCATAAATTCTTGTTCGCGCAGAGACAAAATTTGTCCACGCACCAGTCGAGCGACACCGGGCCAACCCATGACTCCCATTGCAATCATCAAATATACTAAACGCATATAGGAGTCGACGTTTAATTTGTCGAAAACCGCGCCCAACATAATTAATATCGGGAAAAACGGCAGGCAGTTGAATAAATCTACTAAACGCATTAACAGGTTGTCTATCCAGCCGCCGAAATAACCCGCTATACCGCCTAAAACGACGCCTATACATACTTCAAAGAAGACTACGATAAAGCCTATCATAAGCGAAATTCTGCCGCCGTACATAATACGAGTCAATACGTCCATTCCGTTGCCGTCGGTACCCAAAGGATGGTCTCCTGACGGAGGAGCGAATATATCAATCAGATACAATTCTTGAACTTGTTGAATACGGAAACTCAAATCAGCTCTATAAAGATTGAAGGTTTCATCGCCAAAAGTAAATTCAAGATTTGTTAAGTGCTGACTTTCCATTGTCGCGATAAGGTCAAGCAAATTAAGCTTATAGCCGATACTCAAACTATCTTCACCTGTAGATCTTTGCGCCGAGAAAGTCATCAGCATATTGTAATCCTGATATTCACCGTCAATCTGCTGTTTTATAATAAATGCTTCGTCATCGGGCGTAATAATATAATTTTTTCCGCCGTAAGTGAAGACGCCTGTATCATAAATTGCGCTCAATACCTGTATTTTATAATCATCGGTCAAAACGTTTGCCGTGTCATAATTGTGGAATACATATTTTGTCGCCAGCATTACAGGTTGATATTCCGACATAATATAGATAGTAAATTGTTTGCTCGCATAATTAACCAAAAACGTTTGACCGCCAAGCGTAAAACTTTTTGTCGTGGAAGTAAGACTTTCCACAGCAGTTCTAAACTCAGGCGTATCGTATTCGGGCAAACTGAACGTAAACGTGCCGCCCGACGCACTATAAGATACTATTTGATTTTTTGCAGATTTTCTGAGTTCAAATATATTATCGCCAAGTTTATACAAAACATATAAACCTTCGCCGCTAGGGTCTGTGATTTCAATGCTCGTCAAATTATTGGCGATCATTTCATTTGCCTTAGAGGTTAAGTAAGCGTTTACAGTATCGTTTATAACCGCGCCCTCTATCGTATATTTATCGTAATCGATTTTTTCCTGCGCTACGCCGTAATCCGCGTTTTGATATTTGTAAACGTGGAACAC
>DAOTGG010000061.1:0-1380 GCA_035446985.1 Eubacteriales bacterium | reverse complement strand
TTTTTTCCTGCGCTACGCCGTAATCCGCGTTTTGATATTTGTAAACGTGGAACACGTCGCTTTCTTTATAAGGTGTGAACGCCGCGCCCAAAAAACAAAACACGAACATTAATATCAAAATTATTGACCCTGTTATAGCAAGTTTACTGCGAATAAATCGCTTGAAAACAAGTCTGCCCGGCGATAATACTTTTACCCGCTGAGTGTCGTCCAACGCTATTTGTTCGTTGGCTTCTTGCTCCGGCGCTTCAGAGGGCTTGTTAATCTCTTCTTCGACGGCTTTGCGCCAGTCAAAAGTCTTTTTACTCATAATACCCTCCTTAATTTACTCTTACGCGCGGGTCTACAACAGCGTACAAAATGTCCGCTATCAAAGTTCCGAGTAAGGTTAATATGGCCATAAACGTCAAGTAGAACATTGTAAACGGTATATCGCCGTTTACCATTGCCAAATATGAAGTATAGCCTATGCCTTTAAGTTCGAAAATCGTTTCGGTTATCATAGCTCCGCCGAATAATCCCGGAAGCATACCTCCAACGATAGTTACGATTGGTATCAATGTATTTCTAAAAGCGTGGTAGTTTATAACGCGTTTTTCGCTTAAACCTTTCGCTCTTGCCGTTCTGATATAATCAGAGTTTAAAACTTCAAGCATATTGGTACGGGTGTAACGCATTAAACCGCCGATGCTTATGATTACCAAAGTTAAAATGGGCAATATATAATGATAACCTACGTCCAAAAGATAGGCGAAACTGTTTGAAGCCGCCGTAGTACGCGGATCAACCATGCCGCTTAACGGCAGCCAATCCAGTTTTAATGCGAATGCGTACTGCAAAAGCGAAGCCGTAAAGAACGAAGGCAATGATATTCCTATTAAGGCTATAACGGTGATTGTGTAATCGGTTATGCTATATTGTTTTCTCGCCGCCACTACGCCAAGCGGAATAGCTATAACCAATTCTAAAGTCATCGTGATAGCGGAAAGAAAGAAGCTGTTCCAAATAACTTCTTTAAATTTGTCAATTACTGGAACTGTATAGTACCACGAATCGCCAAAATTGCCCGTCATTGCGTCTTTAAACCAAAATATAAAGCCGCTGAAAACATCTTTATCCATACCGTACTGCACGTTGAGCAAAGCAAGCCATTCAGTATAAGGTCTTGAACCTGGTCTTTGAGAAAGTTGTCTAGCCACATTTTCGATATAGCTTGTTGGCATGAATCTCATAATCAGGTATATAAAGAACATTATAACAAAAAGCAGCACAATGGATATTAAAACTCTTTTAATTATAAATTTAGTCATTTTTTCCCCTAAAAAATTAGGCCCCTGTACAAAATTTTCCCCTTCCCTACCCGCTTTTTTGCGGACAGGG
>DAOTGG010000060.1:0-5569 GCA_035446985.1 Eubacteriales bacterium | reverse complement strand
TGAAGCGTCGATATATACGGGTATAACGATAGCCGAGTATTTCAGAGATATGGGTTACAGTATCGCCATTATGGCGGACAGTACCTCGCGCTGGGCGGAAGCTTTGCGTGAAATGTCCGGACGACTTGAAGAAATGCCTGGTGAAGAAGGCTACCCCGCGTATCTATCCAGCCGTATCGCTGAATATTACGAAAGAGCGGGTATGGTAAGGGTACTAGGCAGCAAGGACGTTAAAGGCGTAATTACAGCCATTGGAGCGGTTTCTCCTCCGGGCGGCGATTTGTCCGAACCCGTTGTTCAAAGCACATTACGTATCGTAAAAGTTTTCTGGGGCTTGTCGGCAGAACTTGCTTACCGCAGACACTTCCCCGCAATCGACTGGATTCAAAGCTACTCGCTTTACGACGATAAACTAGCTCGTTGGTACGACGAAAACGTCGCGCCCGATTTTACAAAATTAAAGCAAAAACTTATGGCTGTGCTTCAAGACGAAAGCAGACTTGACGAAATCGTGCGTTTGGTCGGTATGGACGCTCTTTCATATCACGACAGACTTACTATGGAAACGGCAAAATCCGTCAGAGAAGACTTTTTGCACCAAAACGCTTTTGACGAAGTTGACACCTATACGGGTATGCTCAAGCAATACAAAATGATGAAACTTATTTTGGATTGTTATTCACTTGGACTCGACGCTCTCAAAAAAGACGTGGAACTCAGCGATATACTCGCGCTTCCCGTAAGAGAGCAGATAGGCAGAGCGAAATATATTCCCGAAAGCGAAATAAGTAAACTTGACGATATCGCCAAAGCGTTAAAACATCAGATGGACGCGCTCGTTAACAAAGGGGGTTTGTGATGCTTAAAGAATACAAAACTGTAAGAGAAGTAGTAGGACCGCTTATGCTGGTCACCGACGTAAGCGGCGTAAAATATAACGAACTGGTTGAAATCGAACAAGCCAGCGGCGAAGTCCGCAGAGGCAAAGTGCTTGAAGTCAAAGACGACACCGCTTTGGTGCAGCTTTTTGAAGGCAGTCAAGGACTGAAAATCTCGACAAGCAAAGCGAAATTCCTTGGTCACAGTTTGGAACTTGGCGTTTCCGCCGATATGCTCGGCAGAGTTTTCAACGGTCTCGGCACGCCTATAGACAACGGACCTAATATTATCGCCGAAAAACGTATGGATATTAACGGCACGCCGATAAATCCGTATTCGCGCGATTACCCGAACGAATTTATTCAAACGGGCGTTTCGGCTATCGACGGACTTAACACCCTTGTAAGAGGACAAAAACTGCCCGTATTCAGCGCAAGCGGATTACCGCACGCTCAGCTTGCGGCGCAGATTGCCCGTCAGGCGAAAGTATTAAAAGGCTCGGACAAATTCGCGGTTGTTTTTGCAGCTATCGGTATCACATACGAAGAAGCGGATTACTTTATTTCCGACTTCCGCAGAACGGGAGCTATCGAAAGAGCGGTCTTGTTTATGAATTTGGCAAATGACCCCGCTATTGAAAGAATTTCCACGCCCCGTATGGCTTTGACCGCCGCTGAATATCTGGCTTTTGAAATGGGAATGCAGGTTCTCGTTATTATGACAGACATCACAAATTACGCCGAAGCTTTGCGTGAAGTCAGCGCGGCAAGAAAAGAAGTGCCGGGCAGAAGAGGCTACCCTGGTTATTTGTACACCGATCTTGCGTCAATGTACGAAAGAGCGGGCAGAATAAAAGGCAACGGCGGAAGTATCACTCAGATACCTATTTTGTCAATGCCCGAAGATGACAAAACTCACCCGATACCCGACCTTACTGGTTATATCACCGAAGGACAGATAATTTTGTCCAGAGCGTTGCATAAAAAAGGCGTAAATCCGCCTATCGACGTATTGCCCAGTCTGTCAAGATTGAAAGACAAAGGCATAGGCAAAGGCAAAACAAGAGAAGACCACGCTCCGACTATGAACCAGCTTTTCGCTTGTTATGCGCACGGCAAAGAGTCGAAGGAATTAGCGACTATTTTGGGCGAATCCGCTCTAACAGACGTTGACAAACTGTACGCGAAATTTGCCGACAGATTTGAAGAAGAATATGTTTCACAAGGTTATGAAACAAACCGCACGATAGAAGAAACTTTGGATTTGGGCTGGAAACTATTAGGTATTTTGCCCAGAAGCGAATTAAAGCGTATTTCGGACAAAATGCTTGACGCTTACTATGTAGCGCAAAAAGAAGACAAGGAAGAAGAATAATAATGGCTGTAATGAGAGTAAATCCCACCCGTATGGAATTAAAACGCTTAAAAGAGCGTTTAAAAACTGCGGTAAGGGGACACAAATTGCTCAAAGACAAAACCGATGAAATGGTACGCCGTTTTGTCGTTATCGCTAAGCAAAACAAAGATTTGCGCGAGCAGGTCGAGGCTGAACTCGGCGACGCTTTGCGTACTTTTATGTATGCAAAAGCGATGACGGAAACTGTTGTCGCGGAAGAAGCGTTGATGATGCCCGCCCGCGTCGTTTCGCTTTCTTGTTCCAAAAAAACTCTTATGAACGTACCCATTCCCGTAATCGAAATAAGCGAAAAGGGCAAAGATATTTATCCTTACAGTTTTTTGACGGTAACGAGTGAAATGGATAGTTCCGTTTCGGTTATGAATCAGCTACTAACAAAACTTATTAAACTTGCGGAAGTGGAAAAAACCACCAATATGCTCGCGGATGAAATAGAAAAAAACAAACGCCGCGTAAACGCACTTGAAAACGTGCTTATTCCGCAAACGAAAGAAACCATAAAATATATAAAAATGAAACTGGACGAAAACGAAAGGGCTTCTATCGTTCGACTTATGAAAGTCAAAACTATTATCGAGAATAGATAAACAAAGAAAAATTTACATTCTAGTTTTTTGTTAAAACGGTTTACTTTCGCCATGAAATGTGTTAAAGTAAATAAAATATTTTTTTAAAGGACATTAGTAATTGTTATGAGACGCTTCGGTCAACTAAATTTACAGCGTGGAAAAATCAAAACAGGTGTTTTGACCGACTCATTACGTGCTTTTTGATGTGAAATTGCTTGCTGAATAGGTAGGCAATTTTTTTATACAGAATTTTAATAAGGGAAAGGAGAAAATAGAATGAACAAGATTGTGTATGAAGGGCTGACTTTCGACGACGTTTTGATAATACCAGGCGCGTCGGATATTTTGCCCAAAAACGTGGATTTGTCGGTACAGCTGACAAAAAACATCAAACTGAATATACCTTTGCTGTCGGCGGCGATGGACACGGTAACCGAGTATCAGCTTGCTATCGCGATGGCGCGCGAAGGCGGAATAGGCATTATACATAAAAATTTGTCGATTGCCGAACAAGCTGAGCACGTTGACAAAGTAAAACGCAGCGAGCACGGCGTTATTACCGATCCGTTCTATCTTCATCCGCAAAACAAAGTTTCCGAAGCGTTGGCTTTAATGGCTCGATATAAAATAAGCGGCGTGCCGATAGTGGACGGCAATAAAAAACTCGTCGGTATATTAACGAACAGAGACCTGCGTTTTGAAACGAATTTCGAGCAGCCCATAAACGACGTTATGACAAAAACCAATCTTGTTACTGCGGCAGTCGGCACAACGCTTGACGAAGCGCAACAGATTTTGGGAAAACACCGCATTGAAAAATTGCCCATTGTGGACAAAAATTATATATTAAAAGGTCTTATCACAATAAAAGACATTAAAAAAGCCATACAGTATCATAATTCCGCCCGTGATGGTAACGGCAGATTGCTTGCGGGAGCGGCAGTCGGTCGCGCACACGACACTATGGAAAGAGTTGACGAGCTTGTAAAAAGCAAAGCGGACATTATCGCTATCGATTCTTCTCACGGACACAGTAAAAATGTAATCGAGCAAGTGGCTCAAATAAAAGCAAAATATCCTTCTTTACCGATAATCGCGGGTAACGTCGCAACAAAAGACGCGACCAAAGCGCTTATTGACGCGGGCGCGGATATAGTAAAAGTAGGCATCGGACCGGGTTCAATCTGCACGACGCGTGTTGTGGCAGGCGTGGGAGTGCCGCAAGTAACGGCTATTATGGACTGCGCTGAACAAGCCGACAAAATGGGTAAACGCGTGATAGGCGACGGCGGTATAAAATATTCGGGCGATATTGCAAAAGCTATAGTTGCGGGTTCTTCCGCGATTATGATAGGAAGTCTTTTCGCAGGCACTAATGAATCGCCTGGAACTACGGAAATATACCAAGGCAGAAGTTTCAAAGTCTACCGCGGTATGGGTTCGCTTGGAGCTATGGCATGCGGCGGCAAAGACAGATATTTCCAGGAAGACAGCGTTAAATACGTTCCCGAAGGCGTGGAAGGCAGAGTGCCTTGCAGAGGCAGTTTGGGCGATATGATATTCCAGCTAATAGGCGGCGTACGCTCGGCTATGGGTTACGCGGGTCAGCCCACCATTGACGATATGAGAGCAAACGCGAAGTTCGTCAGAATTACAAACGCGGGACTTATTGAGAGCCATCCGCACGACATCAACATAACCAAAGAAGCTCCGAATTACAGCATAAAAATAAGTAATTCATAAAAAAATTTATGAAAAAAGTATTGATTATCGATTTTGGCGGTCAAACGGTACAGCTTATCGCCAAAATAATTCGAAAAAAACACGTTTACTGCGAAGTTTTTTCCTGGCGCGCCGATTACGAAAAAATTGCCGAATACAATCCCGACGCAATTATTCTCTCGGGCGGCAACGATTCGACATACCGTGAAAACAGTCCCGCAATGGACGAAAGAGTATTTGATTTGGGCGTTCCCGTACTAGGAATTTGTTACGGTATGCACTACTTGGCCCGCATTAACGGCGGCGTTGTAAACCAAGGCACGGTAGGAGAGTTCGGCAGAACGGAACTTAATGTTCGTAATAGCGAACTTTTTAAAGGCATTCCAAAAAAATTCAACTGCTGGATGAGCCATTTTGACTCGGTGCAAAAATTACCTGAGGGATTTACTGTTGCGGCTACATCAAAAGATTGCGCTGTGGCAGCGTATGAATGCAAAAAAAGAAAAATTTACGCCGTGCAGTTTCACCCCGAAGTCGTTAACTGCGATAACGGCGAGAAAATACTTGAAAATTTTTTGAAAATCGCACAAATAAAAGGCGACTGGTACTTAGGTAATTTTATTGACATTACAGTAAATGAAATCCGCGAGAAAGTAGGCAAAGGCAAAGTTTTGTGCGCTCTTTCGGGCGGAGTGGATTCCGCCGTGGCGGCGACGCTCGTCCACAAAGCGGTGGGCAGTCAGCTCGTGTGCGTATACGTTGACCACGGTCTTATGCGAAAAAACGAAACTGAGCAAATAATAAAAACTTTCAAAGACGAAAGAGGTTTTAATCTCGTCGTCGTTCGTGCTGAAGAACAGTTTTTGACTAAACTCAGCGGCGTAACGGACCCCGAGAAAAAACGGAAAATAATCGGCGAAGAGTTTATTAGAGTTTTCGAAAAAGAAGCGAAAAAAATCGGCACGGTGGATTACCTTGTGCAA
>DAOTGG010000059.1:0-5693 GCA_035446985.1 Eubacteriales bacterium | reverse complement strand
GCCTGAAAATTATTGCGGTCAAGTGCCTGACGGCTACGAACTTATAGATTTGCCGTCGTGCCATTATATGGTTTTTCAAGGCGAACCGTATGACGATAAGGATTTTTGCGAAGCGATAGGCGTTGTGCAAAAAGCTATTAAAAACTACAAAATAGAGACAACAGGCTACACGTGGGACAACACTAATCCCCGATTCCAATACGCTCCGATGGGCGAACGGGGATATATCGAAGCTCTCGCCATAAAAAAATTATAAGGTAAAAAGAAAAACGCTCTTTCGAGCGTTTTTCTTTTTCTTTAGTTAAAACTTATATTTTACGGTCTTCCTTTACCGTTGTGACCTGAAGGCAGTTCGTGCAGTTCCTGCGGCGTTAGAGTCATTAAATAATTGTAGTAACTTTCTCTATTTTGCACGGTTGAGTTATTTGTCAACAGCTCGCTTATCAATCGTAAATCGCCGATATTTCTTTGCGCCAGTTCGGTTTTGTCCGCATTTTGATATAACTGTTTTATTTCGTTTATATATTTAAGCTGTCCTGCGGAAATCGCTAGATTTTCGACGTCCGTCGCGTCGTTTTTCCCTATTTGATTTCGGGTGACGTTGCAATTAACCGCCGATTTAGTTATCGATTTTTGCAGCAATGCATAATATTTTTCGTATTTTGCATTGTTTTCGCCTTCCAATGACGACAAAACGATTTCATTTTCCGTTCCGTCGAAATATCCGCCTTCGTCAAGTTTTGTTACAACTAAGTCAAAAGCCTCTTCAACCGATTTTCCTTCCAGCGACACCCCTTCAAAAAGCGTTTGAGCGTCGGCGTTCAAAAATACAACCGTTTGGATATTGTCGGCATCGTTTATTTCAAATTTTATCGACGGATTTATGTCAAGATATACCGTATACGGCGTTTGATCCGCGTTATACCATAGTCCGAAAGTAACGAGTATCAATGCTGCCGCTGTTGCTACCGCCGTCAGTATTTTCCATCCATTACGTTTTTTTGGCGGCGCGGCTTTTTCGATATTCATATTTTTTATTTCCGCGATTTTGCCGCTCATGTCGGGTACAAACGATTGAACTCGGCTTTTTATTAAATTTTCCGTTTTTCTTTTATTCATATCCGTTTTCCCGTAATATTTTTTCCAAACTCTTCATCGCCTTTCCGTACTTCCAACGCACCGTCGACCCGTTTGTTTCGGTCACACGCGATATTTCTTCAAAAGTCATATCGCCTATTAAATGCAGCAGTACGATATTGGCAGTTACTTGGTCTAAACTTTTTTCAATCAGTTTTACAAGCTCGTCGGACTCAAATTTTTGATCCGTCTTTTCATCGGTCTGCAACTCGTAAATTTTTTCTATATTTTCCGTCGCTTCTCTTTTGGTTTTTTTCAAATAATTCAGCGACGCGTTTTTTGCAATCTGAATAATCCATGCTTTAGGATTTGTGTTCGGCTTATAATAAGATATATACCGCATTATATTTATATAAGTTTCCTGCGAAATATCTTCCGCGGCGAATTTATTCCGCGTATACGAATAGGCGACGGCAAAAACCGTCTTTGCTGTCTGCTCGTATATTTCGTCTAAGGCGGAGTTTTCGCCCCGCCCCAGACGCTGTAAAGCCTTTTCTAACAAGTCAATTTCCTCTCGTTTTTTTGTATAAGTTTAGCATAAGAAGAAAGATTATGCAAGCTTAGCCTTGATTGCCGTTACCTTGACGGTTTTGTTGCATATTTTCAATTGCTTCGCGTACTTTATCAAAGTTTTGTCCTATTCTTTGTTTCATGTTTTCAAGTTTGTCTTGAAATTGGTTCATTCTTTGCTGACGTGTAGCAGCTTTTTCGCTGTACGCTGTCTGAGCCTGTTGTCTGTATTGCTCTCTGAGTGCCGCTACTTCCGCTTGATAAGCTTCTACTCTTTCTCTAAGTTGAGATCTCAAAGTTGCGAGTTCAGCTTCCATAGCCGTCTTTTCTTCGCCGTCCTGCATGGTCAGCATTTGTTGTTCCATTTCTCTGATTTGCGCTCTCAAAACTGTGATTTCGCCGTATTTAAGATTGTATAAAGCTTGTTTTGCTTCTTTAAATTCAGCATTTTGAAGTTTCAAGTTTGTGTCGCCGGTTTCGTCGTGGATAAGTTTGATGATGTCGCCGACTGTCATATCAGCAAGTTCTCTTGGATCAAGATCAGGCATAAGAGACATAGCGGTGACGATTGCTTTGATTTGCGCCATAGAAAGAGCGTCTGCGTCAAGACCGTATGCTTCGATTTGTTCAAGATATTCTTCCATTGTGCCGATATTAACTCTGCCGAAGATACCGTTATTTGCAAAATAGTTGTTTACGCGTGTTCTGATTCTTTCAGCTATTTGGTTAGCTATTTCATCGCTTTCGTCGCTTGCTACTTCAACATTAACTTCGGATAATTCCGCTTCAATGTCGATATATCCAGCGTCAACAGCCATTTGAGTAAACAGTTCTACCGCAGCTTCAGGTGTAAGACCGATAAATTGATCTATCTTGCCCGCAAGCAATATTTCCGCGTCTTCGTTCATGGGAATAACGTCAACGACCAAGCCGTTTTCATCAACTACGAAGTCTACTTTGGGGTTAATGGATACGGATACGTAAGAATAATTCATACCGTAAGCCACGTCGTCCGCAGCTTGACATGCCGTTACAGTCGCGCCAACAGTTACAAGTAACAAAGCAGCCATAATAGTTGCTATGATTTTATTTTTTGTTTTCATTTTGGATTTACCTCCGATTTGTTATTATTGTGTTCGTAATATAAACAATTTAAAAGCGTATTTTGTTGGCGATTATGTAAAAAATAAATAAAAAATATTTAAAAAAATTCGATAATGAAAAATCATATCAAATTTTCATTATATTTAAATCTCATAAATATCGGGTATTGTATAAAAACATCTTTAATCTAATATATAAAAATCGGTATCACTATAAAAAGTAATACCGAATTTTTTTGGAGCTAGTGGGCGGAGTCGAACCGCCAACCTGCGCATTACGAATGCGCTGCTCTGCCATTGAGCCACACTAGCGTATTTTACGTATTTTATTGAGAGCTTTCATCAACAAAACGTATTTCAAACTTGCATTTAAGATTATATAATATCTTGATTTTTCCGTCAATCGTTACGCCGTTAAAATAATTTTTTAATCCGTTTGCTGTCAATTTCTGCGTCTTTTACTTTAATATTTTATTCTGTTAACCTTTAAATTTTTTTGTGGTGTAATCTTTTGTCGCGCGCTGCATCGCTCTGTCTAAATCTTTTTCCATTATACTGCGTTTTTTATCAAAAGTCTGTTTGCCTTTTGCGAGCGCGATTTCGACTTTTACCAAGCTTCCGTTAAAATAAATTTTCAGCGGCACGACGGTATAGCCTTTTTCTTTGACCTTTTGACTGATTCGCCTTATTTCGCTTGAGTTCATAAGGAGTCTGCGTTCACGGCGAGAGTCCTGATTGGAAAAACTCCCTTTATCATAATTAGCGATATAGCAGCCGACCAAACTAAGACTGTCGTCGGTGACTTTTACGTAACTGTCTTTAAGGTTAACCGAGCCAAGTCTTATCGACTTGACTTCGCAACCTATCAAATTTATACCAGCCTCGTAAGTATCTTCAATCGTGTAGTCGTGAAAGGCTTTTTTGTTTGTCGCCACTATTTTCATATTTTTAATATTACCATTTATATTTTTTGATTGCAATTCTTTTGACAAAATTAGCCAAATAAAAACGGCGGCGTTTTATGCGCTGCCGTCTTAATTCGTTTTAATTGTTTTTTAGCCAAGGATAAAGAAAATTATCGATGTGACGGCAAGGGTTATGCCGCTGATTAAAGTCCACACTTTAAATTTGTGGTCTTTTTTCATGCCCTTATTTTTGCCGTAAAAACTGTCCGTTGTATTTGACGAATTGGTAAGCGCGCCGGTAGCGTCGCTGTTGCTTTGTTGCAATAAAACCATCACGGTGGCGGTTAATCCGCTCAGCGTCATTAAAATTAACAGAATAATACGAATTATTTGGAAAGGTCCCATTATATTTCTCCTTAGAAGTTCTAATCGTCTTTAGCTAGTATATCACGGCAAAAAACTTTTGACAACTGTTTTTTTTATTTAACCAAAAGGCTTCTTCCAGTCATTTGAGTAGGCACGTCAATGCCCATAGAATCCAGCATTGTCGGCGCGATATCGCTCAATGCGCCGCCGTCTGCCAAGGTATAATCCGAAGCGTTTTGACTGACCATTATAAACGGCACGGGGTTAGTAGTATGAGCGGTAAACGGCTGACCGTTTTCCAGCATCTTTTCCGCGTTTCCGTGATCGGCTGTCACAAACAACGTTCCGTCCATTAATAATATCTGTTCCGCGACTCTTCTAACGCAGTTATCTACGGTTTCCACAGCTTTTTTCGCGGCATCAAAAACACCCGTATGCCCAACCATATCGCAGTTGGCAAAATTAAGTATCATTACGTCGTATTTATCTTTTTGAAGTTCCGCTATCGCTTTGTCCGCAACTTGGTTTGCGCTCATTTCGGGCTGTAAATCGTATGTCGCGACCTTTGGGCTGGCGATAAGTATTCTGGTTTCATTCGGGTTCGGTTCTTCCACGCCGCCGTTAAAAAAGAAAGTGACATGCGCGTATTTTTCCGTTTCGGCGATACGCAATTGACTTAGCCCGAGTTTTGATAAATATTCGCCTAAGGTATTTTCTATATGTTTTTCATCGAACGCGACGGGCAGCGAAAACGTTTCGTCGTACTTTGTCATTGTGGTATAAATAACGTTTCTTTTCCTGCCTTTAAGATCAAAGCCGTTAAAGTCCGTTTGCGTAAAAGCTCTTGTCAGTTCGCGCGCGCGGTCGGGTCTGAAATTAAAAAATATTACGCTGTCGCCATCGTCAACGGAAGCGACGGGTTCTCCGTTTTCGGTAATTACGGTAGGCAAAACGAATTCGTCCGTCACGCCGTTTTTGTAACTGAGTTTCAACGCGTCGACAGGATTTTCGGCTTTTTCGCCTTGCCCTAATACGAGCATATCGTACGCTTTTTCCACTCTGTCCCAGCGGTTGTCCCTGTCCATTGCATAATAACGTCCGCAAACCGAAGCAACTTTGCCGCAGCAAAGATTCTTCATTTCTTTTTGCAGGTCTTTAATAAATCCCGCACCGCTTTTTGGCGCGGTATCTCTGCCATCCATAAAACAATGAACAAAAACTTTTTCCACGCCTTGTTGTTTCGCCATTTTTAAGAGCGCGTAAAGGTGAGACGTGTAGCTATGTACGCCGCCGTCCGACACAAGCCCCATAAGGTGAAGTTTTTTATTTTTTGCGGCGTTAATAGCGTCCAATAAAACCGCGTTTCGGAAAAATTCGCCGTCTGCTATAGATTTTGTTATTCTTGTAAAATCTTGAACAACAATTCTGCCTGCGCCGATATTTAAGTGACCGACTTCGGAATTACCCATTTGACCTTCTGGTAACCCAACGGCAGGACCCGACGCATCTAATGTAGTATGCGGGTAGTTTTCCATTAAATATCTGATATAAGGCGAACAGTTTTCGCCGATAGCGTTGCCTTCGGTCTCCTTTGACAGACCGTAGCCGTCCATAATGACGAGCGCTGTTATTTTTTTCATTTATCGCCAGCGTTACATATCGCGGCAAATTT
>DAOTGG010000058.1:0-5889 GCA_035446985.1 Eubacteriales bacterium | reverse complement strand
GAATCGGAAGAATGGAGCATTTATGATACAACTAACTCCGATAACGGACTGGGCGTTTTAGGTAATTACATTACCATAGACTTTGATTGGGATAAATTTACCGAAGATTATTTTGATCAAGACGGTAATACGCTCATTCTCAAAGAAGAGAAATACGACGAATTTTTCCCTTCCTCAGTAGCGGAATATT
This sequence comes from Eubacteriales bacterium, assembly GCA_035446985.1. Classification (GTDB taxonomy): domain Bacteria; phylum Bacillota; class Clostridia; order Christensenellales; family CAG-314; genus JAQUSX01. Next base: position 5,699 of record DAOTGG010000058.1, on the reverse strand, counting down.
TGAATTATTTCAAAGTCACAGCTGGGTTTAACCAAATAGGTATAGAATATTCTATGTCTTATAATCTGTTTATTACAACAAATATAGTCGTTACGATGAGTATTACAGATATCGGAACAACTACTGTTACTATACCCGAGTAAGAAATTTTTTCGGGAGATAAAAAAATGAAAAAAGGAATTGTCACGACCGTTATTGCAGTAATATTTTTACTCGCGACGCTGTTGACATTCACCGCATGCAGTCCTTACGAAACGTTTCAAAGTCTAACTCAAAAAATGGAAGATACCCAAAAATACACGATGAACATAGTTATGGATATTACTCAGGAAGATAACGGTCAAGAAATGCATGGTGTCATCAATATAAGTTCCGCTATCGACGGCGATAAAATTCATACATTTTATGAAATTAATTCCGATGATGATGTCGAATCTAACGCGACTGCGGAATCCTATATGTATCCTGACGGAGACTATCGCGAAATGATGGCAAGAAATTCCGAAACCGATGAATGGACTACATATCTCGTCCCCAATACTTACGACGGACTGGAAGGTATTAGCAATTATCTTACTACTGATTTTGACTGGAACGATTTTAACGAAGAAAATTTTGACCAAGAAGGCAATACGCTTATTCTCAAGGAGGACAAATACGTCGATTTTTTCCCTTTTTTTGCCGACTATATAGATTATTTCAAAGTTACGACGGGATTTAATCAATTCAGCATAGAGTATTCTATTTCATATGATTTGTATGTAGCCTCTTTTGAAGTGGTAGTAACTATGAGTATTACAGATATCGGAACAACTACGGTTACTATACCCGAAATAGATTAAAAATAAAATCAAAAAACTAATAAACAGAAAAGACCGTTATTTATCAAACGGTCTTTTTTTTATTTAAATTTTTTGTTATAGAAAACTATTTTAGTTAACTGTGAATTTTATTTCTTTTTCGCCGCCCACTCCCTTGACTATGAGTTTGCCCGTGCCTTTTTCGCCCGTAGTACGCACGTATGTTCCACCCAAACCGCCTTTAAGTGTAATAACTTTTGGACCTATTATTTCAATGCAGCCCGTGGCTACTAGCTCGACAGCTTCCATAAAATACGGAGCGGTATTGCCGTAAAAATCCACCGCGCGAAACCGCACGCTCGCAACGTCGTATGTCGCCCCTTCGGTCAGTATTTTCGAGTCGACGTCAAAGTCAAGATTTACTCTCGACACGGGTTTTTTGCACACCGTTTTTACCACTTCGCCGCCACACACCGCGTCAAATCGGTAGGTTACCGTTTCCGTTCCCCAACCTTCGGCATAGCCCATAAGTAAATCCATCAATTTTTTTACGGTGATTTTTTCACGCGCCGCCACCAAAAGCATGCTTACCGCGTACGGAAGCGGAATATGGCTCGCACCGTGTTTTCTGCCGTAATTTATCATATTTTTCATAGCTTCGGAACTAATACGGCTAAAACCTTGTTCTTCGGCTATCGTATTGCCCAAAAAATCGTCGATTTTTACAGGCGGATGCGGCAGCCCTCTGTATTTTTTAATGTCGGGGAAAAACTCTTTTATAAACTTGTCGTTGCGGTAAAGCCTGACCGAGTCGGCGTTTGTAAAAGCGTAAATATCGCCGAGATTGGATTTAACATAATCGCCTCTATCTATGGTCGAGCTTATTTCCAACACGTTTTCTTTTTTAAAATTCGACGAATAAACCGCCGCCGCCGTCTTGCGGTTTCTAAACATATCCATTACGCCATGATAGCATATTTTGTCGCCGCTGCCGAAATCTTTGTGCGTATTGTAGTCCGCCATACACCAGCCAAAACCGCCGGCTATTTTACGGTCTTTTAAATAACTATTGACAACATTGGCGTGACGTATCGCGTGTTCGGTGCGGTGCGCTTCGTCGTCAAAAGATTTTGTCGGAAACATATGTCCGTTAAATTCCGTAACGACAAAAGGCACTTTGCCTTTTACGACGTCTTTTCTTTTTGCCGTGCCGCGGTTAAACCCTTCGTGCGTAAAATCGTTAAAAGTGTAAACGTCTTCAAGTAAATTACTGAAACGTGTATATCTTACTCCGCCAGTTTGTCTGCTGTCGTCAAGCTCGCGCGCTATTCTATTGGTTTCGAGATACATTTGGTCGCAGTCCTGCGATTCGTTAATCCTTACTCCCCAAAGAATAATCGACGGGTGGTTACGATACTGCGTGACCATCTCGGTAGTATTTACTATTGCTTGTTTTTGCCATTTTTTATCGCCTATATGCTGCCAGCCTGGTATTTCGGTAAAAACCATTAAGCCGATTTTATCACATTCGTCAACAAAATCCTGCGACTGCGGGTAATGACTGGTGCGGACGGCATTAAGTCCCAGCTCGTATTTTAGTATCCGCGCGTCCCGTCTTTGCGGGCGTTCGGGCATAGCGTAACCGACGTACGGAAAACTTTGGTGACGGTTAAGCCCTATTATTTTTTGCGGTTTTCCGTTTAATAAAAAACCGTTAGGCGTAAATTTGCAAGTACGGAAACCAAAAACTACTTCTTTGGAATCTACAATATTTTGTTTATCAAAAAGCTGAAGTGAAAAAACGCAAAGATTAGGCTCGTCAATCGACCAAAGCAGAGCGTCCGCGACGCCGAAAATATTAATATTTTTTCCATTCGCGTTTTCTTCGCCGCTCAGTAATTCCACGCCGTTTTGAGTAAGGGTATATTTTAGCGAAAGTCTGTCGCTTGCTTTAGACAGCGTAATGTCGGCGGCAAAATTATAAGGATTTTTTTCAGCAAATCCCCTTACGAAAACGTCTTCTATATTAAAATTATCTTTTGTTTCAAGCCAGACTTCGCGGTAAATACCGCCGTATGTAAGATAATCTATCGTGCCTCCAAACGGGGGAATATTAAGACTTTCACGGCTGTCTACTTCCACCAGTATTTCGTTTTCCGCAGGGTTGACCGCTTTTGTAATATCAGCCGTAAAAGAAGTGTAGCCCGAGTAATGTCTGGCTACGGTTTTGCCGTTTACGCTTACTTTTGCCGAATGCGCAACGCCGCCAAAATTGATAAAGATTTTTTTGCCGTCCCATTCCGACGAATAAGTAAAGCTTTTTTTATAATAACTGATAAATTGATATTCGGTTTCGTCCGTGTAGTTAAAAGGTAACAAAGCGTTAGTGTGCGGTAATCTCACAATTTCCGTTTCGTTAAAATCTTTTGTTCTTGAAAACTTCCAATCATTATTTAAATCTATCCGCATTCTCTTCTCCCCATTTTACTGCCGCGCGCCGAATTTATTTATTAAGCGCGTTCATTATCGCGGGCATACTCACGCTAAATGCGTCAAGAGCTTGTTGGCAGTATTTTGCGTACATATTTACGCTTTCGCTGCCAACAAAATCGGAAACGCCTTTTAACATAACGCAGTTTTTGTTGTGAAAAGCGCATACCTGGGCTATCGCTCCGCCTTCCATTTCTCTGAGTTCCGCTCCAAAATATTTCTCGATAAATATATCTATATCGGGCGATGCTGTAAATCTGTCGCCCGTGGCTAGTTTTGCCTCGCCAAATAACGGAAGCAAATGTTTTGCGTACGGGTTTTTTAAAGAAATAAGTTCCGTTTCGAGTCCGTAGATAAATCCGTGCGGAACGTCGTCTATTTCCGTCGTGTCAAGGTCGTACTGAGCGGCCTTTGTCACAAGATAAATTTTGCCAAGCTCAACCTTGCCTTTTACGCCGCCGCAAACGCCGATATTTAATAAGGTGTCTATTTCTTTATACGCGTCGAATAGATATTGCGCGGTCATCGCCGCGTTGACTTTGCCTATGCCGCTGACAGCCAGGACGGCTTTTTGCGACATAATTTCGCCAACGTAAAATTTTTTACAAAAAGCCGTAAAGGTCGACGTGATGTCAAAATTGTCCAAAACGGCTTGCGCTTCGCTATCCATCGCGCATATAATACCTAACATAAAAAAACACCTTTTTAATTAAAATTTTAGAGTTAGATTATAACAAAATATACCGAAAATGTAAAGAGCAAATAAAGTATGGAAATTTTTATTGCTTTTTTTATTTTTTGCGGTTGCTTCTATTTATAATTATCGTTTCTTAGGTTCTTTTACATAAAATAAAAAGGATAAATCAAAGCAAAATTTTTACAAAAATGGGAAATATATAGAGGTTAATGAATAATTGACAAAATTATAAAAACAGCGTATATTAACTATACTTGATTTGATTTCGATTTATTTTTACGGGGGTGTTAATAGATTCGCCCGTTGCTGTCGAAGGTTGAATAAGCGTGCCGAAGTTGTCCGAGCTTCGATAAAAGCGGACAAAAAATTAAACGCTAAAAATAATAGTGTTTTTGCTGGTAATACAGCACTCGCTGCTGCTTAGTAAATAAGCAGACCGTCGCCCTATCCCACCGTGCGGGTAGCTAAGCGGCGTCATTAGTACGGTCAACGGAACGGCGTAAACGCGGCGGACGTCGTTCGGCATTAATGTCGCTTATCGCGCGGCAGTTTCGATTACTCAGACTTCTGCGCGAGACAAAAAAAATCGGTAATCTACGCACGTAGAAAGTTCAATGGTCGCGCGGCGGTACAGGGGTGCAAGTCCCCTCACCTCCACCATATTACAACGATAGGATTGATACGAGAGTATTCAGTCCTTTTTTCATACATAAAGGGGATATTTTCCCTTTCCGTAATTGTAAATTTGGTCTGAAATTCAATTTTCAGACTTTTTTTGCTACTAAGGGGATTTGTACTAAACTACCAAAAGGACAAAGACTTACCAAAAGGCTTTTTCTATACTAAAAGGACAAAGCATTAGGATTTTATAAAAATTTTACAATTTCTGGTGAAAAATTTTGTATTCTATAGCAATTTTTCTAAAAAAGTGATATGATATGTTATATATAGACATGAGGTGTTAAATATGGATGACTACACAATATTAATTCCAGAGTTAAGAGCGGCAATGAATGTGTCACAAGAAGATTTTGCAAAGATTTTAGGTGTTGCCGTTGTTTCCGTTTCAAGATGGGAAAATGGTCACTCAAAACCAACTAAATTAATTAAAGTGAAAATAAAAAAGTTATTAATCAGATACGATATCAAGGCGGAGGAAAAATAATATGACAGATCAAGAATTAAAGAAATTAAAGGATGACTTATGGCACTCTGCCGATATTTTAAGAAGTGGTGCTCATATTGCAGCGAATAAATATGGACAGCCTATTCTTGGATTAATCTTTTTAAGATATGCTGATATTTTATTTAAGCAACATAAAAATGAAATAGATAAAGAATATGAAGCTAAAAAAGGTGGAAGAGCTGAACGTTTGTATAAAGATATATGTATTGAAAAATGCGGTTTCTATCTTCCCGAATGTGCGTATTTTGATTTTATTAATGATTCACCAGACACTTCGGAAAAAGCAACTCTTGTAAAAGATGCAATGAATGCAATTGAAAAAGAAAATCCAAAACTTAATGGAGTGTTACCCAAAGAAGTTTTTGGTCAATTAGTTCCTGAAGAAGAACCAGAATTGTTATCTAGAGTTGTAAGAATATTTAAGGACATTCCTGAAAATATCGAAGTAGATTTGTTTGGTGAAATTTACGAATTCTTTTTAGGTGAATTTGCACTTAATGAAGGTAAAGACGGTGGAACATTCTAT
>DAOTGG010000057.1:0-6020 GCA_035446985.1 Eubacteriales bacterium | reverse complement strand
TCGTCTTTGTTTACTATTCTCTTTTCAAGCTTCTTTCGCTGCCTAAACCGACAGCCTTAATATAATAACACCACTATTTAACCTTGTCAATGAAAAAACGACAATATTTTTGAAAAATTTTTAGTCTTTTTTCTTTATTTATCTAACTTTTCGGCGTTTGCGTTTTCCTCTCTTAAAGCCTTTGCGTAATCGGGATTTGCGATAACTCCCAGCCCTTTTTCGTAGCAATCCGCCAGCACTCTTTTTGCCATAGGCACGCCTTTATTCATAGCTCCGGCTAATAGTCTTGCCGCCGCTTGGTAGTTGCGCTTCGCTCCTTGTCCGTTAAGATACATAATGGCAAGCTGATACATAGCGTCGGGCTGCTCTTGTTTTGCCGAAAGAGCCAAATACCTGACAGCTTGCGTCAAATCGGTTTGAACGCCTTTGCCGCTGATATAACTCATAGCCAGATTGTATTGCGCGTTTTTATCGCCGTTATCTGCGGCGCGCTTATAAAGCTGAATGGATTTATTAATACTCAGCTTTTCGTCAAGACCGCCCGCGAAATGCTCCGCAAGCGTGTTTTGCGCCAAAACGCTGCCTTTTTCCGCCGCGCGCGAAAACAATTCGTACGCTTTTGAATAATCCACGGGTAGATATTTTCCCGTCAAATAATAATCGCCAAGACAATATTCGGCGTTGCTGTTGCCTTTATCCGCTGCCACCGTGAATAGCCTCACGGCTTCGAGCTGGTCGGGCTGACAGCCGATACCGTCGCGCATACAAACGGCTTTTCTGTAAAGTCCGTCGATATTGCCCTGCTCGGCAGCCTTGCAAAACAGTTCGTAAGCAAGTTTTTTATTTTCGTCGCAGCCGTCGCCGTATTGATACATAACGCCCAGCCGCATTTGCGCTTCCGCAAGTCCTTTTTCAGCGGCTTTGCTTGTCCATTTGTAAGCCGCTTCCGCGTCTTGTTTTATGCCGCCAAGTCCTTCCTTAAAATAAAGCGAAAGCAAAAACTGACTTATTTCGTCGCCTTGGTGAGCTTCATTAAAAATATCGTCGTAAGCTGACAAATAAAATTTCTGCGCTTTGATTTTTTCAAAAGAAACTTCCGCAAGACCGAAATATGCTTTTTTGCATTTCGCTTCCATTGCTTTATTAAAATAATCTCTGGCTTTTGAGCGGTTTTTCGGCACGCCGACGCCGTTTATGTACATCTGCCCTATCATAAAGTAAGCGTCGCCGTAGCCCACTTCACCGCTTTTTAAAAAGCATTTAATAGCGTAATCGCCGTCGATTTCTTTTACGTTTACGAAAGTGCAGTTAAGCCCTTTGTCGTATAACGCCTTTACCGCCGACAACAATTCTGTGTTTTTTGTTATATCGATTTCATTTGGTAACTTCGTCAATTACGCCGCCTCCGATACATTTTTCGCCGTCGTAAAATACCGCGTACTGTCCCGGCGTGACCGCTCTTTGTTTTTGTTCAAACGTAACTTTTGCCGTTTGTCCGTTAGACAATATTTCAACTTTAACGTTTTGTTCGGGTTGACGGTAACGAAACTTCGCTGTGCAGTCAAAAACTTTTTCTTCAGGCTCAAGCGGTATCCAGTTAATTTCATTAACAACGCAACTTACGCCGTCTAATACGCTCTCGTCGCCGTGCGAAACGACCAAAAGATTTTTATCCAAATCTTTTTCCACGACAAACCAGCGTTCCTGGCTTTCTTTTGTGCCTCCAAGTCCAAGCCCGCGTCTTTGTCCCAAAGTATAGTACATAAGCCCGATATGTTCGCCTACAACGTTACCCGAAACATCGACTATATTACCCGCGCAGTTAGGAAAATAATTTTTCATAAATTCGCGAAAATTGCGTTCGCCGATAAAGCAAATGCCTGTGCTGTCCTTTTTTTTCGCTGTGGAAAGATTGAGTTTTTCGGCGATTTCACGCACCAGGGGTTTTTGGATTTTACCTAAAGGAAAAATAACTTTTTCAAGCTGCTTTTGGTTAAGCTGATTAAGAAAATACGTTTGGTCTTTGTTTTGGTCGGCGGCTTTCAATAAATAATGCCTGCCGTTATTGTGTAAAATATCGCAGTAATGCCCCGTAGCGATAAAATCCGCGCCCATCGCCATTGCCTGTTCCAAAAACGGGCCGAATTTTATTTCACGGTTGCACAATACGTCGGGATTCGGAGTTCTGCCTTTGCGGTATTCGCTCAAAAAATAGCTGAAAACCCTTTCCATATACTGTTTTGAAAAGTTGATGGAATAATAAGGTATGTCCAAGGCAGCGCATACGCTGCGTACGTCGCCGTAGTCGGCTTCGGAAGTACAATGCCCGCCATTATCGGTCTCTTCCCAGTTTTTCATAAATAGACCGATGACTTCATAGCCTTGTTCTTTTAACAAATACGCGGCAACGGAACTGTCCACTCCGCCGCTCATACCCACAATTACTCTTTGTTTCATAATTTTACTTTTGTTTTTTTGCCAATACCTTTAATAAATCTATAAATTCTTCGTTGTTGTCTGTTGTCATCAATAAGTCGATAAGCTGCTCCGTCGCCTGAATATTATCTGTGCGGGAAAGAGCGCGCCTTATCATCCACATAGCTTCAAGCTGTTTTTGCGTTAATAGCAAATCTTCTCTTCTAGTCGAGCTTCTGTTAAGGTCGATAGCGGGGAAAATACGTCTTTCGCTCATACGTCTGTCCAGGTGGATTTCCATATTGCCCGTGCCTTTAAACTCTTCATAAATTATATCGTCCATTTTGCTGTTAGTGTCTACAAGAGCGGTAGCCAATATGGTCAAGCTGCCTTTGCCCTCGACGTTTCTGCCCGCGCCGAAAAAGCGTTTCGGTTCTTGCAACGCCGAAATATCAAGTCCGCCGCTAAGCGTTCTGCCGCTTTGTTCCGCCGTTTGGTTGTACGCCCTGCCAAGACGAGTAATGGAATCCATTAGTATCATAACGTCCTGACCTTGCTCCACACGGTGTTTTGCGTTTTTTATGACCATTTCGGCTATTTTTACGTGGTGCTCGGGACCCTGGTCAAAAGTGCTGTACCAAACGTCGCAATCCACACTCTGCTTGAAATCCGTCACTTCTTCGGGGCGTTCGTCCACCAAAAGCACGGTTAAATGAATATCTGGATAATTCGCGCGTACCGCTTGCGCTATTTTTTTGAGCAAAGTCGTTTTTCCCGTTTTCGGCGGAGAAACGATTAAGCCGCGCTGACCTTTGCCTATCGGCGCAATAAGGTCGATAAGACGCAAAGAATAATCGTTTTTTTCTCTTTCGAGCGTTATTCTTTCGTTGGGATAACAAGAAATAAGGTCTTCAAATTTTACCCCGTGTTTTAACTCCGAACACGGAATATCGTTAACGGAATAAACGTAAATAAGCGAATAAGATTTTTTATCTTTAAACAGTCTTGCTTTGCAATAAATTTTGTCGCCCGTTCTGAGTGAAAGTCTTTTAATTTGTTGCGGCGGAACGTATATGTCGGACATAGAATTAGAATAATTTTCCATACGCAAAAATCCGTAACCGTCGGGTATAACCTCCAGCACTCCCGTCGCGTCTTTGTCGTCAAAAAGATTTTCTTTGTCTTGCATGGGTATCGGCGGCGGCAAAATAGTCTCCTGCCGTAACTGCGGAACGGTATCGTTATTTAACCAAGTCAAAAGCTCCTGAATATCCACGTTATTTTTAACGGGTTTTCCGCGTTTACTCGGCTCGCATGGTATCGCTCGATTTTCCAATAAATCAAGCGTGTCTTGAATAAGATCGGATTTGTTGATTTTGGTAGGAGCATGGACCCCCAGCTCTCTAGCAACTCCGCGAAGCTCATGAACGTTGAGAGTCTCGAGCTTCTCTCTCTTTGATATTGACATAAAAACTCCTTTGAAATAAAAAAAATAAAAAAATCGGGTCGCCGCGGCACAAAAATATCTTGCGGCAAAAAATTATTGATGTTTAAAAACGATAAGCGTGTCTTCCTCAGGTAAGGATTCGGGTTTCAAATCAATAAAATCGTTAGATGTAAATTCTAGTTTATTATGCCACAAAGAAATAAATTTGTCTACACTATCTATCTCGGAAAACCAATCATTATACCTATAATGCATAGGTATAGTGATTTTTGGTTTAAGCGCGGAGATGAATTTGTACGCGGTTATGTAATCTATGGTATAGACGCCGCCGACGCAAATCAACGCAATATCTATTTTCCCTATTTTTTCCACAAGATTTTGTGAAAAGTTTTCGCCCAAATCGCCGAAATGGCAGATTTTCATTCCGTCTAGCGTTATCACGCTGACAAGATTATTTCCGCGTCTGCCGCCGTATTCGTTGTCGTGAAAAGTCGGTATTTCGTCAAAAATTATATCTTCGTACTTATATTCTCCCGCTTGACTGATATGAGCTTTAATATTCACCGCTCTATTGACAGCGTTGTGATCCCAATGATTATGGCTTGTAACAACGACGTCGGCTTCGGTCTTAGCAATTGATATTTTGCCCTCGTACGGATCAATCAAAATTTTTTTACCGCTATTTGCGGTCAATAAAAAGCACGAATGTCCCAGCCAATTTATTTTCACCGTCTTTCTCCTTTGATCTAATTATATTTTATTATATCAAATAAGGAAAAATAAGTAAAATCGAAAAGTGACTAAGCCCGTGATTTTTTGTCCGTCTTTGTCACTTTTCTAATTTTTACACTAAACCGACTTTATATAACAGAATACCCTTCTATACCTGTAACAACCTTTAAAATGTCGCGTTCAACAAGCGTAACGGCGTCGAGATATATCAAATACGTGTTGCCGCCTTTTTCGCAGACGAACTCGTAACACAAATATTCTTTTTGTCCGACGGGTATGACAGCCTTGTTAATACCGACTACCTGAACGGTCTTTGACAGTTTTGCGATACCATTTTCGATATTATCGCTGCTGATAGTTACGTCTCTGTCTTTGTGATTAACCAAATACGAAAAAGACTCAAATCCTACTACTTTACCGTCAAGATTCATAGCTACTTTTATCATATCGGGATAAACCACCGTGTCGCCTTCAACGTAGCACATATTGACGTATATTCTGTTTTCGATAGGCTGCGAGGTCCAGATAGCTTTTACAGGGTAGCCCAGCTTGTTCGCAAAAGCGACCGCCTTTTTTTGATAAATTTCGAGGTCTATCTGCTGTTGCTCCGTATTCGTCGTATTTAACTGCTCGACGTTACCGTTAAATTGCGCAACTCTGCCGTCGGGAGTTAATAAAACTCTGTATACGTCGCCCGAGGTGGTAATCAAATCATAAGCGTATGCCGTAATTTTTCCGTTCACCTTTCCGCCGTAAGCAACGCTCGATATACCGTAATCTTTAAACGTTTCTGTTATATAAGCTTCGCCCGAAGCGGCCGTGATTTTGTTTTCAAACTGAACGGTTTTGCCTACCACAGCGTCGGAAAAAGGTCCGTCGTATATCAGTTGCGGATAGTCAAATACGTTTTCCTGCACACCTTCCACATCCACAAAACCGTAACCGCTGTCGTCAACTTTCCAATCAAGATTGTTCATTGAAGCGTTGTTTAATCCTTGATAAAGGTTTTCCGACACGTTTTCCAAAGCGGTGAGATTTATTCTTTCCGCGTCTGACAAACTTCCGCCAAGATACAGTTTTTCAGATAAGGTCTTTGCGTAATCGGCTACCTGGTTAGAATATTTCAGCGATTTCGACACGATTTCAGCGTCCATAGGCAAAAGCGATAAATCTCTGCCTGCCGCGTCCGCCGCACCTTCTACCAAGAGCAAAAGTTTTTGTTGCTGTTTACTATTGTTGCTTACCGAAATTTTTCCCAAATTCGCGTTGATATTTTTCATACTGTCCGCCAGCTGATACATAGATTGTCTGTAATAGTTTTCCAAGGTGGTTTTGTGGTCGTCTTCTTTCATCACATAAGTTTTGTTGTTTTCGGCGGTGACTTCGGAATATACGCCAAAAGTAATCGCGCATACCGCCACAATGC
>DAOTGG010000056.1:0-6110 GCA_035446985.1 Eubacteriales bacterium | reverse complement strand
GTACGCCGCCCGAATCGCCATCGTTGACAGGCATATTTATTTGTATTGCCGCCGTGTAATTTACGCCGTCGCTAAAATATCTTCTCGGCGCGGAAACTATTCCCTGCGACACAGCCAAGCCGTAACCTAAGGTATTACCTATCGTAACGACAGGCTCGCCGTAATACATTTCCGCTGTAGGGTAATCTACCAAAGTCGGGTCTTGAAGATTGTAAAAAGCGACGTATTCTAAGGTCGAAACATTTACTTGCGCCGTGCTGATCCGCAAAATAGCAAGGTCAAGCTGAGTATCGTACGCCGTCACGTAAGCGTTAAAATACGTATCGGTTTCGGCAAGATTTATTTTTATTTCCCACGCCTGATATTTCAAGTCTGTATAACTAGCGGCGTTTTCCAAAGTTATGACGTGAGCGTTTGTCAATAGATAACCGTTTTCATTTATCATAAAAGCGGTGGCGTGTTTTGTGACCGACTCGTTTACCTTTTGAATAGATCCTGTACCGGGCTTACTGCCCGCAAAATACGCGGAATAAGAATAATAAATAGTACAGTCAACTTCGTATACGCACGGCATTACGATAGTTGATACGGTCATAGAAGTCTCCGACGCCGATATAGTTTTGTAGCCGTCGATAAGTTTTTGCGGCGCCAAACTGTAAACGGTATCTATGTATTTATAAAGAGTGTAATTTTGTCCCGCCGCAATACCGCAGCCGGCTCCAAAAACCGATACCGCTATAAGAATACAAGCGATAATAACTATTTTTTTGCTTCTCATTTCGCCCCTTCCAAATAAAAAATTTTAGTCAATAAGAAAACTCCTATTGACTAAATATATAATTCCAGTGTGAAAAAACTGTGTTAGTAGCGTTATAAATTTACAAAATTATCTTAATAGGTCGTATTGGCTATTGTAAATTTCAGTATAAAAACCGTTTCTCGCCATTAATTCGTGGTGCGTGCCCGTTTCCACGATATGTCCGTTATCTACAACCACTATTATATCAGAGTTCACAATGGTGGACAATCTATGCGCTATTACGAAACTGGTTTTGCCTTTTACCAGTTTATCCATCGTTTCTTGGATAAGCAGTTCCGTACGCGTATCGACGTTACTTGTTGCTTCGTCAAGTATCAATATCGGTTTATTAGCCAGGTACGCTCTCGCAATAGTAAGCATCTGTTTTTGTCCCGCGCTTATATTGCTTGTTTCTTCATTTATCACAGTATCGTAGCCGTTAGGCATCGTATCGATAAAATAATCTATCCGCGCGCTTTCCGCCGCTTCCATTACTTCCTGCTTTGTCGCGTTTTCTTTGCCGTATGCGATATTTTCATAAATCGTGCCGCTGAAAAGCCAAGTGTCTTGCAGAACCATTCCAAAAATATCTCTTACTCTGCTTCTGTCCATTCTGGTGGAATCGATGCCGTCAATCAAAATTCTGCCGCTGTCAACGTCGTAAAATCTCATAAGCAAATTTACAATCGTCGTTTTTCCGCCGCCCGTAGGACCCACGATAGCGACTTTTTGTCCAGGTTTGATATGCAGATTTAAGTTTTCAATTAAAGGTTTGTCGGAAGAGTAAGAAAAATTCACATCTTCAAAAACGACTTCTCCTTCGCCCGAAGGTATCTCGTGAGAAGTATTGACTGTCATTTCTTCTTCGTCCAAAAAGTCGTAAACTTTTCTCGCTGAAGTAAATACCCTCTGCATGCTTCCAAAATTTTGCGCAATCATATCAAGCGGATCGGCAACCATTCTCGCATACATTAACACCGCCACCATATCGCCTACCGTTACCGTGCCCTGCAGCGTTAAATATCCGCCCAAAACGCATATTCCCGCAAACGCCAAAGTATTTGTAAAACTGATGATAGGTTGAATTTTGTTCACCAGCGTGCTTGCTTTTCTATCTTCACGGCAAATATCGTCGGCTATTTGAGCTTGAGCCGCGTTTTGCTGCGCTTCGAGATGGAAGGCTTTTATAGTGTCAAAACCCGAATAATCTTCTTCCGTAATAGAATACCATTTGCCTATATGCTTTCTGGCTTTGTCGTAATATTTTTCTACTTTTGAAGCCATCGATAAGGTTATGAGCAAAGATAAAGGTATTATAATAATGACCAGTCCCGCCATCAAGGCGTTTACACGGAACATCATTATAGATACGCCGATTAACTGCAAAAAACCGTAAGTCAGTATGTATATAATACTGTGCAAAGACGTGCCCATTTGCGAAACGTCGCTCATCATTCGCGAGATAATGTCTCCGTTCGGCGTTTTGTCCACGTATTTTATCGGCATACGCGTGATTTTGTCGGACATTTTTATTCTCATTCCGCAGGCGTAAAATTTCGATACTACGTTGTTCATTACAATAAAATTCATAACCGCTACAACGCCGGAGCCGAGGTATATTATCGCAAGGGTTACGGCGTCTTTGAATAAGGCCGCTTTTTCCAGGACCGCCGCTCCGCCTATAATCTGCTTACTTTCCCAATAAGCGTAAATCGTATCTGTAATTCTGCCCAATACTATGGGAGCGATAAGAGCTAATATTACGCTGGTCGAGCAGATAAAAAACCCCAAAAGCAAGTAGCCCAAAATAGGTTTAACGTCGACAAACATACGGCGCAGCGTTTTTAAGGTAAGATTTTTCTTTTTTTCTTTTTTAGCCATTAATCACACCCCCCAGCTGCGAATCGTATATTTCTTTGTATATAGGACAAGTTTTCAGTAGATCTTCGTGCGCGCCGCTGCCTACTATTTCGCCTTTATCCATGACGTAAATTTTGTCGCAGCGCATTGCCGTAGCCGCTCTTTGGGTTACAATAAGCTGCGTTTTTCCCGACAAATATTTGTTGACTTTTTTTCTCAATTTTGATTCCGTAAGATAGTCTAGTGCGGAAAAACTGTCGTCAAAAATGAATATCGAAGCGTCTTTAATAATGGTGCGGGCGATATTGATACGCTGTTTTTGTCCGCCGCTTATGTTGCCGCCAGCTTGCGTGAGTTCGTGCTTTAAGCCGTCGGCATTCCCCGAAATCAGTTCTTTTAACTGAGATATTTCCGCCGCTTCTTTTATTTGTTCTTCGGTAGCGTTTTGATTACCCATTTTGATATTGTCTTCTATCGTTCCGCGGAAAATCATCGCTTTTTGCAACGCTATCGAAGCGTTGTCGCGAATAGTGCCAGCGTTTAGGTCAAACACGGATTTTCCGCCTATGTACATATTGCCTTCATTCGGTCTGTAAAAACCCATTAACAACTTCATTAACGTTGTTTTCCCCGAGCCTGTGCCGCCGATTATACCGACCACCTGACCGTTTTGCACGTCCACGTTTATATTTTTCAGCACGGGCGTTTGCGAATCGGGGTAACAAAAATCCATATTTTCAATTTTTATATCGCCCGCAAGTTTTATTGATTCTTCCGCATCCGCTTCCGAACCTTCCATAGCGAAAATTTCGCCCAGTCTATTCAGCGTAACTTTGATTTTCGGCATATATAAAAGCAGCGCGGAACCCATCATCAATGAAGACATAATGAGAGCTATGTACTGTATGGTAGCGATTACGTCGCCCGCCGTAAGTAATACCGACGTTTGTATGCGCATCGCGCCGAAATACAAAATCAAAACCGTTGCGATATTTAGCAGAAAAGCGGAAATCGGTTGAACTATGCTTGTCAAAACGTTGGCTTTTATAATATATACAGCCATAGTTTTGGTTGCGTCAGACACTCTTTCGTGCTCGTAAGGTTCTTTGTTAAAAGCACGGATTACGCGTAGTCCTTTTAATCTTTCACGCATTACTTTGTTTTGAATATCCATATATTTTTCGCTGTTGTCGTATAAACCGAACAGTCTTCTGTTGATTAACCAAATAAAGAATAAAATAATGGGGGAAATTCCTAACATTATCAAAGCCAAAATCCAGTCGGCAATAAACGTCATTACGATACCGCCGATAAACAATAACGGCGTGGACACTAATACGTAAATAATTTGACCTACTACTTCTTGCATAAACCAAGTATCGTCGGTGGAGCGCGTAAGCAGGCTTGCCGTGCCTTTGGACGCAAATTCTTCCGCGGTTAAGGAATTGATTTTTTTGAAAATTCCTTTTCTCAAGTCAGCTATATAACCCGTTGTTAAATCAGCTTTGAGTTTTGATATAACAAGTATAATCAATAGAGTGGGCGTCGCTATCGCAATCATCAGCAATCCGCGTGTCCAGATATAATGCATATCTTGCACGGCTATACCAAATGTGATAATGTTTGACATTATCTTTGGCGTTATTATCATTGCGAGTATAGACAAAGCGTACAGCAAAGCAATAACTATGATTTTCCCTGTGTAGGGTTTCAAATATTCTTTTAAGATTTTCATATACGCGTATGATATCATAATAATTATTTCCGCACAATAAAAAAGGAGGAACTAAAACGCTTAATTCCCCCGAAAACTGTCAACCGTTAGTTGCTGTGACTGCGCTATCGATTACAATTCAATTTTATATTATCTTTTGTTTTTATAATACCTGTTTTCAATTTATTTATTAAAAGAGCCTTACATTTTTTGCGGCGCTTTAATACCCAATAGATACAATCCTTTTGCGATAACATCTTTTGTGGAACGTACCAGCATTAGTCTTGCCGCTTGCTTGTCGTTATCGTCGCCCAAAATGCGATTTTCAAAATAATATTTATTAAAAGCCTGCGCCACGTCGATAAGATAATTCGCTATTACTGACGGCTCGTATTTTTCGCCCGCTTCGCTGATTTTTTCGGGGAAAATATTAAGGAGTTTTAATAAAACCACGCTTTCTTCGTTGTTAAATACCGAATAATCGGGCTTTTTGGTTTTCGTTTCTTCCGCTTTTTCCAAAACCGAACAGCATCTTGCGTGCGTGTATTGAATATACGGACTCGTTTCTCCGTCAAAATTAAGTACTCTATCAAAACTGAAAACGATATCTTTCATACGATTGTTGCATAGAGCGGAAAAAACAACCGCTCCAACGCCCACTTCTTCGGCTATCTGTTCTTTGTTTTCTTTATCGGGGCTTTTTTCGTTTATCGTGTTCAAGGCTTTTTCCACAGCTTTATCAAGCACATCCGTAAGCCACACGGTATTGCCTTTACGGGTGGACATACTGCCTTCTTCCAGCGACACCATTCCGTACGCGACGTGAACCATATCTTTTGCCCATTCGTACCCCGCTATCTCCAACGCTTTGAAAAGCTGGCGGAAATATAGGTTTTGCTGCAACGCGACTACATACAGGCATTTATAAAAATCGTACGTTTTTTTGCGGTATACAGCCGCCGCCATATCTCTGGTGGCATAGAGCGACGCTCCGTCTTTTTTTACTAATAAGCAAGGCGGCATATCGTAAGCCGACAAGTCTATTATTTCCGCGCCGTCTGATATTTCGGTGACTTTTTTCTCTCTTAATTCCTTTAACAACGGCTGCATTTTGTCGTTGAAAAAGCTTTCGCCGTCCCAACTGTCAAATTTTACATCCAGTCTTTCGTAAACTTTTTTTACTTCGTCGAGCGTTATTTTTTTGAAATATTCAAAAAGTTTCAACGCCTCACGGTTTCCTTGTTCGATTTTTGCAAACCACTCTCTCGCTTCTTCTTCGAGCGCAGGGTTTTTCTCCGCTTCAACGTGAAAACGCACATAAATCTTTTGCAGTTCTTTCAGTCCGCCGCCGTCGATATCAACGGTGTTTCCCCACAGCTTGTACGCCACGATAAGTTTGCCGAATTGCGTTCCCCAGTCGCCAAGGTGATTTATTCCCACCACTTTAAAGCCAAGTTCCGTATAAATACGTTTTAACGAATTTCCTATCGCGGTAGTGCCAAGGTGTCCGATATGAAAAGGCTTTGCGATATTAATGGAAGAATAATCTATACATATCGTTTTGCCGCTGCCGATATCGCTTTTTCCGTAATCATTAGCGGCTTTAATTTCGCCTAATACTTTTTCGCCGACTGTTTCACGGTTAAGAAAGAAGTTCAAATATCCGTTTACCGCTTCGACTTTCTCCACAATTTCGTCTTTTTTTACGCTTTTGGCAAACTCATTGGCTATAACGAC
>DAOTGG010000055.1:0-6220 GCA_035446985.1 Eubacteriales bacterium | reverse complement strand
CTCAAATAAAAGTAAATGTTTTACAAACGTATCTTGAAGGTTTTTCAGGTGATTTTTTTGTTCCAAGCGAATGTGTGGATTTTGTTCTGTCAAATAATTACGCCCTAATCTTTGCAGATAAGACGGACGAGGGTCTTATATGTTATGATTATGATTATGACGCTGATTCTACAAGAATAATTTCTTTATTTCCTGTCGAGGACAACAAAATAATCATACCAGAAAATTATTACGAAGTTGTAACTTATTCGGATAATTCGACAGGTATAAAAACTTGCTGTTGGGTTCTTTTATATTTAGAAGATTACAACCAGTCTTTATCTGAAGATGAAAAATATCTGGCTTTTTCTGACGGTATGGATATTGAACTATTAAATGATTATTTTGATCTGATGATTGAAAGCAAAAAACAAGGATCAAAATTATTTTTGTATTTACTGATTACGGGAATATTGTATTTATTTACGGGATTTGGAACACCCATATCTTTCGGAGCGATTATAATAGTAGTTGTATTAATTATTTTTTATTATGCGGAGAAAAAGAAAAAAAGTAAACAAATAGACACTCCAAATGAAACAGGCGAAAAAAATGAATAGTAGTTTTAATTATGTTAAGTTAACGAAAACGACAAAAAAGAATAATAAATTTAAAAAGCAAAAAGGCGGTTTTTATTAACCGTCTTTTATTATTTCTTGGATTTATTTTTTAAAATAAATTTTGCATGATTTATATTTAATAAAACGTTTTTTTGTTTCTTTTCAGATAAAACTATTTATTGTAAAGTTTGCTGATTTCGTCTAAAAAGGCTTTGCGTTTTGGATAATTTTTGTTGCTTAAAACTTTTTCCATCTGTTCCAAGGTATGCTTTTCGCTTTTGCCAAGACCCACGGGAACTTCGACCTTTATTTTTAAATACAAGTCGCCCGTACCCCTTGCCGTGCGTATGCCTTTGCCACGAAAACGGAAAATTTCGCCGTTTGCCGTGCCTTCGTCGATATGCTGTACTTGCATGCCGTTAAGAGTCGGCACTTCTATATCGCCGCCGCAAGCCGCAACCGAAAACGGTATCGGCATTTCCACCACTATATCGTTTCCGTCGCGTGTAAAGACGTTGCTTTTTTCCACCTTTATTACCAAAAGCAAATTACCGTTTCTTCCGCCGTATGTACGGCTGGCGTTGCCTTCGCCGTCAAGCTGCATTACCGAGCCGTTTTCCACTCCCGCGGGAATAGTCACGTTTATTACTTTTTTCTTTGAATTTACGCCCTTTCCGCCGCAATCGCGACAAGGATTAGTAACTATTTTGCCGCTGCCGCCGCATTTATCGCAAACGCCTTGCACAATCTGTGTGCCAAAAAGCGTGCTTTGCTGATAAGTAACTCTGCCTGTGCCTTTACATTTGTCGCAGGTTACGAAACTCGCGGCGTCTTTCGCGCCTGTTCCGTTGCAAGTCGAACATTTTTCAAGGCGGGTAAAAGTTATCGTTTTTTTCGCGCCCAAAGCCGCTTCCATAAACGTTAATTCAACCGTCTGCGATATGTCCGCGCCGACCGACGCTCTGGAAGAAGTCCGTTTGCTGCCGCCGCCCATAAAGGACGAAAACATATCGAATATGTCGTCAAAACCGCTCGCGGAAAAACCTTGACCGAATCCGCTGAAACCGCTTCCGCCGCCGTTAAACGAATTTTCAAAATCAAGCGTGCCGTTGTCGTATTTTTTACGTTTTTCGGGATCTCCCACGACGGAATACGCTTCGTTGCATTCTTTAAATTTCTCCGCCGCCGCCTTGTCGTTTGGGTGCAGGTCGGGGTGGTATTGCTTAGCCATTTTTCGGTAAGCGGATTTTATTTCGTCTTCGGTCGCGCTTTTAGTAACTCCCAAAACCGCGTAGTAATCTTTTTTTGGCATTTTATCGTTTTACCGCCGAAAGAAGTTTCCTTCGGCGGTGTTCCTTTATTTAGTAAAAATTAATTGTTGTCGGCGTCTTTTACGTCGTAGCTAGCTTCGTCAGCGCCGTTTGCGCCGTTAGGGTTTGCCCCTTCCGCGCCGCCTTGCGGAGCGTTAGCCTGGTAGAAACGTTGAATTATTTCAGCGTTTGCCTTTGCGATTCTGTCCGTTTCGGCTTTGATTTCTTCTACTGTGCCTTTTTCCAAAACTTCTTTGCTCTTTTTGATTTCTTCTTCAAGTTTTGCCTTGTCTTCAGCGGGAAGTTTGTCGCCGCTTTCGCGGATAAAGTTTTCAATAGAGAAAATCATTTGGTCAAGACCGTTTTTCGCTTCAACTTCTTCTTTGCGTTTTTTATCTTCTGCAGAATATTTTTCCGCGTCCTTTACCGCTTTATCAATATCGGCTTCGGAAAGATTGGTCGAGCTTGTGATAGTGACGGACTGTTCTTTTTGAGTGCCGAGATCTTTTGCCGTAACGTGTACGATACCGTTAGCGTCGATGTCAAATTTTACTTCGATTTGCGGTATACCTCTCGGAGCGGGAGCGATGCCTTGCAAAGTAAATCTGCCCAGAGTTTTGTTGTCGGCCGCCATCTGACGTTCGCCTTGCAATACGTGGATATCAACGCTTGTCTGGTTATCAGCCGCAGTTGAGAAAACTTGCGATTTGCTTGTGGGTATAGTCGTGTTACGTTCGATAAGTCTTGTGGTAACTCCGCCAAGGGTTTCGATACCGAGTGACAACGGCGTAACGTCCAAAAGCAATACGTCCTTTACTTCGCCGCCAAGTACGCCCGCTTGAATGCTTGCGCCGATTGCGACACATTCGTCGGGGTTAATGCCCTTATAAGGTTCTTTGCCCGTGAAGTTTTTAACCGCTTCAACAACGGCGGGAGTACGTGTGGAACCGCCAACCAAAATAACCCTGTTAATGTCGCTTGTTTTAAGTCCCGCGTCTTTCAATGCCTGTGACATAGGCTCGATTGTTTTATCAACCAAGAATTTTGTCAAAGAATCGAATTTTGCTCTTGTTAAGTCTATATCAAGGTGCTTAGGACCTGTTGCGTCCGCTGTGATAAACGGAAGATTGATGTTTGTCTTAAGTGTTGAAGACAACTCGATTTTTGCTTTTTCAGCCGCTTCACGCAGTCTTTGCATAGCCATTTTGTCTTTTGACAAATCTATACCGCTTGATTTTTTGAATTCTTCAACCAGGTAATCTATAACGACGTTATCAAAATCGTCGCCGCCAAGACGGTTGTTGCCGTTTGTAGCCAGTACTTCAAAAACTCCGTCGCCGATTTCAAGAATAGAAACGTCGAATGTGCCGCCGCCAAGGTCGTAAATCAAGATTTTTTGATTTTTATTTTCGCCCTTGTCAAGTCCGTAAGCCAATGCAGCCGCTGTGGGTTCGTTGATGATACGTAATACTTCCAGTCCCGCTATTTTGCCGGCGTCTTTGGTCGCTTGACGTTGAGCGTCGGAAAAGTACGCAGGTACCGTAATAACCGCTTGGGTTACTTTGCCACCAAGATAGCTTTCCGCGTCTTGTTTGAGTTTTGCCAAAATCATTGCCGAAATTTCTTGGGGCGAATATGTTTTGTCGTCTATTTTTACTGTATGATTACTGCCCATTTCTCTTTTTATTGAAGAAATAGTTCTATCGCTATTTACTACCGCTTGTCTTTTCGCGACTTGACCTACAAGTCTTTCGCCTTCTTTTGTAAAAGCTACAACAGACGGAGTCGTGCGGTTTCCTTCGCTGTTTGCTATAACGACAGGTTCGCCGCCTTCCAATACTGCGACGCAACTGTTTGTCGTGCCTAAATCAATGCCTATAATTTTTCCCATAATATATTTTATCTCCTTTTATAACTAAATTTTTTATTTTCCTACGATAACTTGCGCGTAACGCAGCACTTTATCTTTGTATTTATATCCTTTTTGATAAACCTCAACAACCTTGCCTTTTTGCTCGTCGGGTACTTCTCTATTCGTAACAGCGTTTGCAACCAACGGGTCGAACGGTAAATCTATTACTTCTATTTCTTCCACGCCTATTTCAAACAAAGCTTTTGTAAACTGGCGATATATAAGCTCAAAAGCTTTACCGTCGCTTATGTCCACTCTCGCTTTTTCAAGAGTATCGATTAACGGTAAAATCTTTTCCAGCGCGTTTACCTTGCCTTCGTCGCGACTGCGGTCAGCATCGCTGCGGATACGCTCTTTATACGATGAAAAATCGTTTTTAAGCGCCACTAGCTGGTCAAGGTATTTGTCGCTGTTTGAAATAACTTTCGCAAGGTCCTGTTTTTCTTTAATAAGCTGTTCGTTTTCTTTTGTCAAAGCGTCGTTAATCGACTTTTGAAACATTACAAACTGTCTGAGTTCTTCTACTGATAAATCTTCCAGTTTTACGTGTTCGTCTTTTTCTTCTTTTGTTTCGTCCGTTTTTTGATTTTCTTCTTTGATAGTTTCCGTCTTTTCTTCTTTTTTTGGCGCGTCTTCTTTTTCTACGCTCTCGCAAGCGGGCTTTTCGTTTTCTTTCATCTTTTCGTTCTCAGTCATCCTTTTTGTCATCTCCCAATATATTGTCAAGTAATTTACTAATGTGATCAAGCACAGATACAACCTTTTTGTAATTCATTCTGACGGGTCCTATTACTCCGGCAGAACCGTGAATTTTGTCGTTAAGGTTTATTCGCGCCGACACCACCGAACAGCCTTCGGGCAAAGTTTCGTCTTCCTGACCTATTTTGACGGAAAACTCCGCTTTATTTTCATTTGAGCCTTCGTCTTCAAACATTTCTGCAAGCTGCTGTTTTTGCTCAATCGCCGCGATAAAGTTTTTCGCCAGTTCGGGGTCGCTGTATTCGGGGTATTCCAGTATTTTGCCCGCGCCTTGAGTAATAACTTCTCTGTCGGCGCAGTTTGAAAGTTTTACCAGTAACTCCAAAACTTTTTCATACAGTCTGCGGTAAAGTGAAAACTCGTCGGCTATGGCTTGTTTTTCATTTTTGTCGCTCGCTATCTCGCACAGCGTTCTGCCCGCAAACAGCTTGTTCAGCCATTTTTGAGCTTTGTCAACGCCCTTGTCGTCAAGATGCTCGGGTAAATCTATAATGTTGTCTTTAAATACGTTATTATCGGTGACTATAATTAGGAGTGCGGAAGATTGGGTTAACTGCACGAGTTTTATGCCTTCCACCTTTTCGGTCTTAACACGTTCTTTGATAAAAACGGAAGTATAGTTGGTTATCTCGGACAAAACTTTCGCGACGTTTCCGACAACGTCTTCGATGTTGTCGATTTGCTTGGTAAAGTAATTGTCGATAACTCTTATTTCCGTTTCCGTCAGCGGTCCCGCTTCCATAAGCTCGTCAACATACAACCTAAAAGCTTTTTCGCTTGGAGCGCGTCCCGCGGAAACGTGCGGCTGTACTAAGTACCCCATCGATTCCAACGCGGAAAGCTCGTTGCGAATAGTGGCGGACGAACAGTCGGGCAAGTGCTTTTCCTGGATTTCCTTGCTGGAAATCGGAGTTGCGCTTTCGATATATCCGTCAACTACCGCTTTTAATATTTTCTTTTTTCTTTCAGATAGCGGCATAAATTACCTCTTTCTTTTTTTATTATATTCACCTTACGCAGATACATTTACATTAGTGCTAGCAATCTTTTGCTATGAGTGCTAAACACTAATAATAAGATAACACCGCCATAAAAAAGTGTCAAGTATTTTAGCCAACTTTTTTACTTAAAATCAACGAAATTAGCTGATAACTCTCAAACAATTTTCCATTTGATTTTCGCGGTGTTACGATGTTATTATGTTGCGGTTTTTTTATTTTATTCTTGATATTTAAAACAATTTTTGCCGATAATTGCGGTTAGTCGAACAACAACTCGACAAGTATTTCATTCAAAACGTAAACGTATTTTGGCGCAACCTTAATTTCATCGCCGCCCCTAATAAATATACCTTTGCTTATCATATCAATAATTTTTGGATATTTATCTGTAAAATTTTGACCGAATCGGCTTGAAAAATCCTTTTCGTCCAAACCCTCGTCAAGTCTAAGAGCTAGCATAACGTAATCAAAAATATTGTCGTCAAAAGTTTGCTTTTTGGAATACGTTTCGGGTTTAATACCAATCGCGGTTTTTCCGTAATATTTAGTAAGATTTTTGACGTTAGCGTATCGTCTGTTGTTTGCAAAGCCGTGCGCGGACGGACCGAAACCATAGTAATCATATAAATGCCAATAAAT
>DAOTGG010000054.1:0-6291 GCA_035446985.1 Eubacteriales bacterium | reverse complement strand
TAAATATCCGCCCTTTGTTTCATTTTGTTAACGTTTACTAAATTGAGGAGCTTTACGAGCTTTGTGCAAGCCGTATTTCTTTCTTTCTTTCATTCTCGGATCACGGGTTAAAAATCCCGCTCTCTTCAAAGCCGTTTTGTCTTCGCCAGCCAAAACCAAAGCTCTTGCGATACCGTGTCTGATCGCGCCTGCTTGACCTGTTGTGCCGCCGCCAAGAACGTTTACGAAAATATCGTATTTTGCAGATGTGTTTGTAAGCTCTACGGGTTGACGAACGATGTATTTGAGCGTGTCAAGCGGAAAGTATTCGTCAATGCCGCGTTGGTTGATAGTAATATTGCCGCTTCCGTTGGGAACTAATCTAACGCGTGCGATAGATTTTTTTCTTCTGCCTGTTCCGCAAAACTGAAGTTTCTTTTTCAATGCAACTTTTGCCATAAATCATTTCCTCCTAGTCGCCCAAAACAAGCGTTTCGGGTTTTTGCGCTTGCTGTTCGTGTTCCGCGCCTTTGTAAACTCTTAATTTCTTGAGCATAGCCGCGCCCAAAGAATTTTTGGGAAGCATACCTTTTATAGCTTGCATAACAACGAAATCGGAACGGTTTTCCATTAATTTGCCGTAACTTGTTTCGTGCATATGTCCAGCTCTGCCGCTGTGTGTGCGGTAAAATTTTTGATTGAGTTTATCGCCGGTTAAAACGATTTTGTCGCAATTTATAATGATAACGTGGTCGCCCGTGTCAACGTGCGGAGTAAAAGTAGGCTTATTTTTGCCGCGCAAAATAGACGCGACCTGACTTGCCAAACGTCCCAAAACCATACCGTCTGCGTCTACGACGTACCATTTCTTTTCCACCGTTTCAGGCTTAGCCATAAAACTTTTCATTGTGTCCTCCAAAAAAATGTTAAGATTATTTGCTGTCACGACCGAACAACCCCCGTGGAGTAGGAAAAAAATTGGCAGAGCTTAATTACCAATCGATTATTCGCAGCCTAAATATTATATAAAAACCGCATTTTCTTGTCAAGCGAATGCGGTCTAATAATTTATTTTCTCATATATGATTTTGCAAACGAAAAACTCTTTAAATGCCTTTTTTAGCCTTTTAACTGCGTTTTTATAAATTGCGTTAGGCGGTAATTGGTGCCAAAACGAAAAGAACAAAATTCGTGTTTGTAAAAATCAACGCAAAAATTATTTGTCGTATTCAGCCCCTATGAGCGTCAAGCCTTTTGACGGGAGCGTTTTAAAATGTTTTGGTCGAAAACCCTTTTCAAGCATTGTTTCGATATCACTTAAAGTTAATTTTCCTTGCCCCAGCCAAAGCAAAACGCCCGCGATATTGCGAACCATATTATATAAAAATGCGTTGCCCGTTACAAAAATTTCTATCTCATTATCTTCAACAACAATAGAAACGTCGTACACTTTGCGAACCGTACCGACGAGATTACTGCCTGTTGACTGAAATGCCTTAAAGTCGTGTTCGCCGACTAGCATTGCCGCGCCTTTTTTCATCAATTCTATATCGGGCATTTTGTAAATCTGCGTATGATTGATGTCTAGCATAGGTATGCGGGCGGAATTTACATAAAGTCTGTATACATAAGTTTTGCTGACGGCGTCAAAACGGGAATCGAAGTTACTGTCCGCATATTTTGCCGACAAAACGGAAATATCGGGAGGCAGGTATCTATTCGCGCCCAAAACGATTTTGCCCAAGGCGATTTTTTTGTCGGTATCGAAATGCGCCGTGTAGCACTCGGCGTGTACGCCTTCGTCGGTACGTCCTACTCCGTAGAGCGTTACGCTTTCCGATAAAATTTTACCCAAAGCGTCCTGCAGCCTACCTTGAACGGTGTCGGCGTTCGTTTGAAACTGCCAGCCGCTGTAAGCGGTACCGATGTATTGAATTTTTAGTTTTATTCGCGCCATAGTTTTTTATATATACAGCCAGCTATACGGCAATGCGGGTATAAGCGGCGCCGCGCTCGTTATCCAACTATATAGCACAAATATCGCCGTGAAAAAAACAGCCGTAACCAGCGTTCCGACCAAGTCCCGCCAAGACAAAGTAAGTTTGCGCATTTTTGTGCGGTTCGTCGAGCCTTCGTAACAACGCGCGTTCATAGCAAGCGCAAGCTCGTCCGCGCGTCTGAATGACGAAACGAGTAACGGTATGAGTATCGGAATAAAAGCTTTCGCGCGGCTTACCAGTCCGCCTGTATCAAAAGCCGCTCCGCGCGCTTTTTGCGCACGCACTATTCTGTCAGTTTCTTCAATCAATGTCGGAATAAATGACAAAGCGAGCGACATAATGAGGGCCAGTTCGTGAACGGGGAATTTTATCAAGGTCAAGGGTTTTAACAGACTTTCGATAGCGTGAGTAAGGTCCACAGGCGTTGTGGTCAAAGTAAGTAAAGATGCGCCGACAACCAAAAATATCAAACGCAAAATCATTTGACCTGAAAAAATCAACGCTTCTTTTGTGATTACGATTATCCACCACGACCAAAGCACCGTTTCGCCCGTGTAAAAGAAAACGTTTAATATGCCCGTAATCGCTACTAATACCAAAATGCCTTTTACGCTGCGTATAACGCTGCCCACGGGAACTTTTGAAAAAAGTATCGCCACGCAAAGGAACAGCAGCACTATCACAAAACCGAAATAGCTTTTGATAAAGAAAATACCGACCAGATACAAAATATTTAATAAAATTTTTATTCTCGGGTCCATACGATGGACAAAAGAATCGGCGGGGTAATACTGCCCGAGAGTCACGTCTCTAAACATTTTTACCCCCTTTGGCTTTCACGATTTCGTTAAAAACTTCCGTTACCGTTCTGCCATTAATAACCACGCCTATTTTGGAAAGTTTCTTTTTTATAACAGCCATTGCGGGCATTTCCAGCCCGTATTCTTCTATTTTTACTTTTTGGAATAATTCTTCAGTAGGCATATCGTGCTTTATCGTGCCGTTAACAAAAACCGCCACTCTGTCGACGTTTTCGTAAATTTCGTTCATATCGTGGCTTATCATAATTATCGTCGCGTTTTGCTCGGCGCGGATTTTTGCCATAAGTTGCAAAATCTCGCGTTTGCCCATCGGGTCAAGCCCCGCCGTAGGTTCGTCAAGCACCAATATTTTCGGTTTCATTGCAAGTACGCCAGCAATAGCCGCGCGTCTGCGTTCGCCGCCCGAAAGGTCAAAAGGCGATTTTTCGCCGATTTCTTCTTCGTTAAGACCTACGAGTTTTAACGCTTCCGAAACTCTGGTATTCACTTCTTCGGCGGGAAGTTTCATATTTTTCGGTCCGAATGCGATGTCAGCCTTTACCGTGTCGGCAAAAAGCTGATATTCGGGGTACTGAAACACCATTCCGACAAGCGAACGGAGTTTTAGATAATCCACTTTTTTATCGTTAAGATTGATGTCGTTAACGATAATTTCGCCGTCAGTTAATTTTATCAATCCGTTAAGGTGCTGCACAAAAGTGGACTTTCCGCTGCCCGTATGCCCGATTATGCCTATAAACTCGCCGTCGTTTACCGTCAGGTTTACGTCAAGTAAAGCTTGTTTAGCGAAAGGCGTTTTGGGATTATAAGTGTAATTAAGATTTTTTACAACAACCGGCATAACTTATCTCCCAAAACTTTTTCATCAGTAATATCGGGGTCTATTTCAAAACCCTCGGAATTTAGTTTTCTGGCCAATTCCACCGCGCGCGGAACGCGCAAACCAATTTTATTAAGTTCGGCTTCTCTTCTAAAAATGTCTTTCGGCGAGCCATTCATAGCTATTTCGCCGTCGTTAAGCACGATAACTCTATCGGAATATAATACTTCTTCCATAAAATGGGTAATAAGTATTATCGTCATATTTTTTTCTTTGTTAAGTTTTTTTGCGATTTCGATTACTTCCCGTCTGCCTAATGGGTCAAGCATAGCGGTGGACTCGTCCAATACCAGTACTTTCGGCTGTATGGCAAGCGCGCCCGCTATTGCGATACGCTGTTTTTGTCCGCCCGAAAGCTTGTGCGGCGAACGGTCGGCGTACTCCGCCATTCCGACCGCGTCAAGAGCGTCATTTACTCTCGTGACTATTTCTTTTTGCGGTATTCCTATATTTTCGGGACCGAAAGCCACGTCTTCTTTAACTATACTGGCAACCATCTGGTTGTCGGGATTTTGAAAAACCATACCAACGCTTTTGCGGATTTCAAACAGATTTTTTTTGTCTGACGTATCCATTCCAAAAACTTCTATTTTACCTGATCTGGGCAAAAGCAAAGCATTCAGTAGCTTGGCAAGCGTGCTTTTACCGCTTCCGTTATGCCCTACGAGCGCGACAAATTCGCCTTGAAAAATATCAAGGCTCACGTTTTCCACACCCTTAGTGATAACAGGCAGACCGCTGTCGTCGTAACCGCGGTAAAAATACGTCATATCGGTGATTTTTATAGCTTCATTCATTAGTTAAAATTGTAACATACCTTCCTAAAAATAACAATTTATTTAACCCTTTTGATTGCCGCCTGAAAAATATAATCTCATTTTTCGTTATGATTTTTCCCTTTTTAAACATAAATAAAAAGGAGATATCTTTTTAGCAAAAAATCCTTTTTGGGTTAATTAAAAGCGTCAGTTCATTGACATAACGTCGTCTAAAATGTATAATGCAAATGGCGAGCAAAATCGCCGAAAAACGTTATATTTTTTTAATTTATATAGGAGAAGATGTATGAGAAAAGTTACTATCGACGGTAATACCGCTGCCTCTCACGTTGCTTACGCCTTTTCGGACGTAGCGGCTATTTACCCAATTACCCCTTCCTCGCCAATGGCGGAAGTGGCGGACGAATGGGCTGCCGGCGGAAGAAAAAATCTGTTTGGACAAACTATTCGTATCGCTGAAATGCAATCCGAAGGCGGAGCTGCGGGAGCGGTTCACGGTTCTTTGGTTGCGGGCGCGCTTACTTCCACTTTTACGGCTAGTCAAGGTTTGTTACTTATGATCCCGAATATGTACAAAATCGCGGGCGAATTGCTTCCTTGCGTTTTCCACGTATCGGCAAGAGCTTTGGCTACTCACGCTTTGTCTATTTTCGGCGACCAAGCCGACGTTATGGCTTGCCGTCAGACAGGCTTTGCTATGCTGTCATCGGCTTCCGTACAAGAAGCTATGGACTTGGCTTTGGTAGCGCACCTATCAACTTTGGAAGCGAAAGTACCTTTCCTTCATTTCTTTGACGGCTTCCGCACAAGCCACGAAGTCAGCAAAATAGAAGAAATTTCTTATGAAGATATGGACAAACTGCTTGACCGCAAATTCGTAGACGAATTCCGCGCAAGAGCCCTTAACCCCGAACATCCTCAACTTCAAGGCACCGCGCAAAACCCCGATATATATTTCCAAAACCGCGAAGCGGCAAACCTTTACTATGAAGCAGTTCCCGCAATCGTAGAAAAATATATGGCGCAAGTCAGCAAACTTACAGGCAGAGAATATCATTTATTTGATTACGTAGGAGCGAAAGACGCTGAAAAAATCATAATTTTGATGGGCTCGGGAGCTGACGCCGTTGAAGAAACAGTTAAATATTTATCGGCAAAAGGCGAAAAAGTCGGCGCTATCAAAGTTCGCTTGTACCGTCCTTTCTCTGCTGAAAAATTTATCGAAGCTATTCCCAAAACCGTTAAGAAAATTGCCGTTCTTGATAGAACGAAAGAATCTGGTAGCCTTGGCGAACCTCTTTATCTCGACGTAATGACGGCTCTCACTCAGCAAGGCAGAAAAATCGACACATTAGTGGGCGGCAGATACGGACTTGGCAGTAAAGAATTTACTCCTTCTATGGTGTTGGCTGTTTACCGCAATCTTGACAGCAAAAAACCCGTTGAACACTTTACCATTGGTATTACTGACGACGTATCGCATACGTCTCTTCCTATCGACGAAATTATCGACGTTGCTACACCAGGCACAACCCGTTGCAAATTCTACGGTCTCGGCAGCGACGGCACGGTCGGCGCAAACAAAAACAGCATTAAGATTATCGGCGACCACACCGACCTTTACGCTCAAGGTTATTTTGAGTATGACAGTAAAAAATCAGGCGGCTTGACGATTTCCCACTTGCGTTTTGGACCTAACCCCATTAAATCCAGTTATTTAATTGATTCCGCGGAATTTATCGCATGTCACAAAGCAAGCTATCTCAAACAATACGATATGCTTTCAAAAGCCAAAGACGGCGGCACATTCCTGCTCAACTGCCCTTGGACGG
>DAOTGG010000053.1:0-6428 GCA_035446985.1 Eubacteriales bacterium | reverse complement strand
ACATTACAAGACGCTCAAAACCAAGACCAAAACCGGCGTGCTTGTTTCCGCCGTAACGGCGTAAATCCAGGTACCACCAATATTCTTCGGTGTTCATGTTAAGTTCGCGCATTCTTTGTTCCAGTACCTCGTAACGCTCTTCTCTTTGACTCGCGCCGATAAGCTCGCCGATACCCGGAACAAGCATATCCGCTGCGGCGACGGTCTTTTTGTCGTCGTTTAAGCGCATATAAAACGCCTTGAAATCCTTTGGATAATCGGTAACGAAAACGGGACTTTTGTATATTTTTTCGGTCAAATATTTTTCATGTTCGGTAGCCAGTTCCTCGCCCCAGCGCGCTTTAAACTCAAACTCGTCGTTATGCGGTTCGAGTAATTTCACCGCTTCCGTATAACTAATGCGGACAAAATCGCTTTTTACTAAATTGTTGAGTCTTTCTTTCAGTCCCTTGTCAATAAACTCGTCAAAAAAGTCCATTTCTTGCTTGCAGTTATCTAAAACGTATTTGACGACGTATTTTATCATATCTTCGGCAAGGTTCATATCGTCGGCAAGGTCGGCAAAAGCTATTTCGGGTTCTATCTGCCAAAATTCCGCCGCGTGACGCTGCGTGTTGCTGTGCTCGGCTCTAAAAGTCGGTCCAAAAGTATATACGTTGGAAAACGCCATAGCGTAAGTTTCGACTTCAAGCTGTCCCGAAACGGTTAAGCCCGCTTTTTTGCCGAAAAAGTCTTTTGAGTAATCCACTTCTCCGTTAGGGGTTTTCGGCACGTTATTAAGGTCGAACGTTGTGATTTGGAACATTTCGCCCGCGCCTTCGCAGTCGCTTGCGGTTACTATCGGTGTGTGAACATAAATAAAGTTGCGCTCATTAAAGAAACTATGCACAGCAAATGCCGCTTTTGAGCGAACTCTCATAACGGCGTTAAATAAATTTGTTCTTGGACGCAAATGCGCGATTTCTCTCAAAAACTCAACGGTGTGGCGTTTTTTCTGCATCGGGTAATCGGGCGTGGATTTTCCTTCCACCGTAATAGATTTCGCCTTTATCTCGAAAGGCTGTTTATTTTCGGGGGTAAGCGTGACGACGCCATTAACAGTCAAAGCGCAGCCGA
The DNA here is from genome assembly GCA_035446985.1 of Eubacteriales bacterium. Classification (GTDB taxonomy): domain Bacteria; phylum Bacillota; class Clostridia; order Christensenellales; family CAG-314; genus JAQUSX01. The sequence goes on along the minus strand of DAOTGG010000053.1, from coordinate 5,312 downwards.
CGTTTTGACGCGCTATTTCATCGTAATTTTCTATTTCGTCGCGGACAAAAACCACTTGCACGGATTTGAAACACGTGCCGTCGTTAAGCTCAATAAAACCGAAAACTTTGCTGTCGCGGATAGTACGCGCCCATCCGCTCACAGTAACGGTTTTACCGTCGTATAATTGTTGTTGTTCGTATAAACTGTTTAATAATGTTCTCATATATTTACCGTAAATTTATTTTTTTTAGATTTTTTTATTTTTTTAGTCTGCGTAAAAAAGCGGGTACGTCGTTGTCTTCAGATACTTTTATATTAGACGTTTCAGCCGCCGCTACTTGATTTTGCGCCGATTGTTCGGGTTCATTAACCGTTTCAGCGGGTTTAAATTCGCTGTTAAGCGGTTTATCCATTCTGGTGCCGTACAATTCTTTAGCAAAATTACTGTTGTCCGAGCGTTCGGTTCTTTCACCGAAAAACGATTGCGTTTTCGGTTTTTGCGGAATCTGCTGCTCTTGTTTTTGCATATCAAAGCCTGTGGCGATAATTGTAACCTGAACTTCGCTTTCGATATCTTCACGTATATCCGCGCCGAATATTATCTGCGCCTGCTCATCCACTACTTCTTTGACCAAATCAACGGACTCGTAAATTTCGCCGAGCGTCAGGTCTACGCTGCCCGTAATATTGATAATAAGTCCCGTCGCGCCTTTTATCGTCGTTTCCAATAAAGGACTGTAAACGGCTTGGCGTATAGCGTCCAAAGTGCGGTTTTCGCCTTTTCCGACACCCAAGCCCATATGCGCCATACCTTTGTTACGCATTACAGATTTTACGTCGGCAAAGTCGAGATTGATAAGCGCGGGGAACACGATAATGTCGCTTATGCCGCGTATGCCTTGACGCAAAACTTCGTCCGCGCGTTTAAACGCTTCGACAACGGTAATATCTTTGGGGAAATTTTGCATAAGTTTATCGTTTGGAATAACGACGAGAGTGTCTACGTATTTTCTAAGATTTTCTATACCCATCTCGGCGTTTTTGATACGGACTCTTCCTTCAAAAGAGAAAGGTTTTGTAACGACCGCAACCGTAAGTATACCCATTTCTTTCGCGATTGAAGCGATAACTGGTGCGGCTCCCGTGCCTGTGCCGCCGCCCATACCCGCGGTCAAAAAGACCAAATCTGTATCTTTGAGTATTTCAACGATAGAGTCGCGGCTTTCTTCCGCGGCTTGTCTTCCGATTTCGGGGTCTGCGCCTGCTCCCAAACCTTTGGTGAGCTTGCTGCCTATTTGTAATTTATTTGAAGCCTGCGACATAAACAAGGCTTGTCTATCCGTATTTATAGCGACAAAAGTCGCGCTTTTTATGCCCGATTGAATCATACGGTTAACCGCGTTGTTACCGCCGCCGCCTATTCCCAAAACTTTTATATCGGCAGCTCTCGCAACCGCTTGATATTCGTCTACCATTTTTATCTAATCCTCCCTGAGTTCAAGCTAAAATAATCTTTTGTTCGCGCGCTGTTTTACCGCTAATTCCACAAGACCGTACACCGAAGCGAATTCGGGTTTGTTTTTCAAAGGGTCCAAGGTTTTTGCCGTTTCCACTTTTTTACGCAAAACTCTTGACAAAAACTCCGCGCCGCCTTTTAGGTAAGTCAGTCCGCCTCCCGTGAGATAAACGGGCGTATATAGCGGTATTTCTTCGCTGTAACTATCAAAACATTTAATAATATATTCGCCAATTTCTTCAATACGGGCTTTTGCAATCTCGTTTGACTGTTCGGCTTTTATTTCCGTTCCGTCGGACAAAATATAGTTTTCAACGGGTTTAAATTCCAAATTGAGATTTATTTTTTGACGCAGTTGTTCCGCCGACTTATATGAAATTTCCAAAACTTTGCATAAATCCGCGGATATATGTCCACCACCCACCGAAAAAGACTTCATAAACAATAATCCGTCGCCGCCCACAAGCATAACGTTTGTTGTGATATAACCGACGTCGATAAGTATCGCTTGTTTGTCGCGCGTTTCGGGTGAAATCAAAAACAAAGCTTCCGCAAGACAGCTTGAAACCAGTATCGTTTGAGTTATTCCAAGCGCATTTACTATCGGAGTTACGCAATCGATAAAATATTCGCTTGCATAGATATATGAGATTAACCCGAAAAGCTTGGTAGCTTGGCAACCTAACGGATCAACCGTCTGCCTGTCGTCGTCGATTATGTAATGAATTACCGATTGACTTATCGGCGTAAGAGCAGCTAGTTGTTCATTCGGACACGCCCTGGCGTAAATCTCAGCTATATCGTCGTTATTTATTTTCTTTTTCGATTTAAAATTCAGTTCATATTGACCCGTAGATACGCGGGTAAATTCTCCCGGCACGCCTATGAATAAATCCTTTATTGCCTTACCGTAAGTTTTTTCAGCTTGTTTTATCGCCGTCGCCACGCTGTCGGATATTTTTTCGGGAGCGAGCCATTCGCCTTGATAAAAACCGTCATATGAGCATTGTCCGAGGGCTTTTACCGCAAAGCCGTCCGAGGTCATGCAACCTACCGCGCATATTATTTTACTAGAACCAAAATCCAAAATCGCTACATCTTTTCTTTTCATTAGAAGCACCTTGGTATATTTTTTTTAATTGTTATTTGTCGTCTTGATGCTGCCGTCGCTGTAAACGGTAATAATAACGCCCGAGCCTGTCATATCTATGGACGTGTTGGAATAAACGCCGTAAGCCGATATAAGTTTATCGTGCAAATTTATATTCGCGTCAATGATGACTATCTCTGCGCCCGTTTGGGTGTTTAACGTCAAAACGCCGCCCGCAATCTGATAAGAATCGAGCAAAGTATAAATCTGGTCGTAATTATACGTCAGCTCCCAGATAGTCTTGGTCATAGTTTTGATTATCTCAAAATCCTGTTCCGCGGACTCAGTTTTCCAAGTCAAAGTGGAAGCGATAGTCACGTCGTTTGCGCTGTCGGCAAACCGCGAAATATCTATGTAACGCGAAGCGTCGCCTTGAATAAGCCCAATGACATATCCGTCAACGTCCACAGCGTAATTCACTCCGCCTTTGGACAAAAAGAAAATGCTCAAACGTTTTGTCAATTTGAGTATCATTCCGTTGGGAAACAATTTTTCAATTTCAATAACTTTCCAAGAAGAATATTCCTGCTTTGAGTGGATGCTGTCGATTATCTCACTTTCGGGCAGAAAAAATATATTTTTGCCTGCAAAATCCGATATCAGTTCGGTAGCGTCAACGCCGCTCGTGTCCAAAATCTGATTACCTTCTTCGCTGTAAAGCAAAATTTCCGCGGTCTGTAAAGTAAAGACTGTACTGCCCAAAACTACGATAATAGCGACCACTATTAATATGGAAAAAATCACTAAAAGTCTTTTTTTCATAACTTCAACACCATTTTATAAATTATACAATACAACTACGTTTAAAGTCAATGATAATAAAAATAAAACTTCACCCATATTTTTGACTATAAAAAAGCGAAGTAAATTTTTGTATGTTTTAAAAATAATAATCGCCGAAAAGCAATTTTTACCGGAAACGTTTTTTGTAATAATCTTTCTGTTGTTGAATAAACATAAACCGCGGTATAAGCATAAGCCGATACCGCGGTTATAATATGTGTGTGGTAAGTCTATTTGATACATGCACCCTCTAAAACTATGAATGCACCCTCAAACTATTGCTTTTCAGTACTTACCCCTATGTGACACGCGACAGACGTGACAGTTGTGACACTTATTCGATTTGATTAACATCTTCCGACAAAGAATATTTCATTTTCTTAAATAATGCTGTTAAATCACTCATATTTTTACAATCACAAAAATTTGGATTAACTAAAACATTACGAATAGTCTTGGTAATCATCTCATATGGATTAATATCTGTATTAGATAGTTTTTCTTTTCCGCCATGAACCATTCCAGATCTCTCACTATAAAACTTTTTGAATTCTGACTCTAAGCGTATTCGTTCATCTACACTTCTACCATTTATAAGTGCATATGATTCTGAAAGAGAAGCAACAATACTAGAATTAATAATCGCCTTTTCATCATTCTTTAACAATGTTTCAAATGCAAAAGATATTTCTAAAAGAGCAACGCTCTCATCTTCTTCACCATAAGCTTTACCAACCCACTCAATACTTTTCATAATCCTTTCTTCTATCTCATTTCTAGGTGACTCAAAATCAAGCAGTTCCCACAAACGTTTATGTCCCTTTTCTTCATCATAGAACCATTCATTATCAATAGGAATTGCTTTATCCTTACGAACAATATTATGTCCACTAGTCATCCAATCACCTATATACTGAAAATGAGACATTTCATAAGAAATAAAAGGTGTTGAATCAATGTAAGCTCTATTCCATTTTATGCATGACATAAATCTAAGAGTATATACAATTTTAGGTAATTCTTCTCGCATTAGCTGAGTAGAATACAAATTATCAATTGTATTATGCTGAGTAATAATATAAATAAAATTCAATTGTTCTCTGCTTGAATCAGCTTTTAAAATATTCAATTCTAGTTCGTTGAATTTTGTGTCTTTTAATTCGACGGTATTATCCAAATAAGAAGTAATATATTCTTTTTTTACAAGCGTATATTTTCCATAAGAGACAACGTTTGTTTCCATTTCTAATCCATAAATTTTATATATATCATTTGTTGTATATTCTTCCTTTTCATCAACGAATTTTTTTATTTCTTTTTCATTAAACCTATTTTCAAAAATAAAATTTTGAGTATTATCTTTGAATACTTTAAAGGTCATTCGTTTTTTTCCAACAATATTTTTATATAATCCATTAAACAAATCGTTATATTTTTTTATCGTTTCATTTCCTGTTATCGTATATGTTGGTCTAGGAAAATTCTTATTCAGATCCTCTGTTTTTACATTTTTAGGATAGTAAGAAAAAGAATAAAAATTCCCATCAAACGTATCATTTTTTTCGTTAAGTATTTCTAAAATTGCTTCAATATATTCTTTATTTAACAAATTATCACTCCCATTTATAGTATTGCATCTCCGTTAGCAACTATATAGTCTCCAACATTAATCTCTACTTCTTTTGATGCATTATCAAAAAACCATTCTTCACAATCTAGATATCTATTTGAAAGAATGATTATTCTTTGATTTGTTGATCCTAGAACTTTTCTTGTTTGTTCTCTTTGTTCTTCTATGTAAGGACCATCAAGTACAACATCACAACCATCCAAGATATCAGATACTTCTTCATACTTTCTTCCTGTAAATGAAATGACTCC
>DAOTGG010000052.1:2330-6462 GCA_035446985.1 Eubacteriales bacterium | reverse complement strand
ACGGGCAAAAGCATTTCCACGCCCTTGCTCTTCGCTTTTTCAACAAGTTCTTTTGCTAAATCGAGTTTATCGTTTTCGCAGATACTAGTGCCGATATTGTAACCTAACGCCTTGAAAAAAGTATACGCCATGCCGCCGCCGATAAGCAAACTGTCGCATTTATCGATAAGATTTTTGATAACGCCGATTTTGTCCGAAACCTTGCTGCCGCCGAGTATCGCCACAAAAGGTCTTACTGGGTTTTCAAGCGCTTTTCCCATTATATCGAGTTCTTTTTGAATCAAAAAACCGCAGACGTTAGATTTACAAAATTTTGCCACGCCAGCCGTTGAAGCGTGCGCTCTGTGCGCCGTTCCAAAAGCGTCGTTGACGTAAATATCGCAGTACGACGCCAGTTTTTTGCTAAAATCGGGGTCGTTCGCTTCTTCTTCGGGACAAAATCTAAGGTTTTCCAATAACACGGCTTGTCCGTCTTTGACTTCTTTTACGAGCTTGTCCGCGCTTTCGCCGACAACGTCTTTTGCCATCAATACTTCCTGACCAAGCAGCTCGCTGAGTTTTTTCGCTACGGGCGCAAGGGAATATTTTGGGTTAACCTGTCCTTTCGGACGTCCCAAGTGCGACATCAATATGACTTTCGCGCCGTGGCTTAACAAATATTTTATCGTTGGTAAAGTCGCTGTTATACGGTTGTCGTCGGTAATATTTTTATTTTCGTCCAGCGGCACGTTGAAATCCGCCCTCACTAAACAGCGTTTGCCTTGTACGTTAACGTCTGTGATACTTTTTTTCATACCTAATTCACCTCTCTATAATCATTCATGCGACATTATTTTTTTGAGCCGCCGTTATTTAGTAATTTGCGGTGTTTTTTTATTTTTTATAGGTTTATTTTATTTTTGCAATAGTGAAGCAAAATAACGCATAAACCCGTAAAATTCTTCTCCCCAGCGGCTTTCATGGTTTAACCCTGTTGAATCCAGCGTTTGTCTTATTTTCGCGTTTCTTTTAAATATAGTTTGCGACAAAAAAGCCGAGTTTTTTAAAAATTCTTTATTTTCCGCGTTGGACTGGGATTCCGCGCCGCCGCAGTAAATATAAAAAGACGGGGTTTTTTCACACTCTATTTCCGACACAAATTTTTCAAGCTTATTTTTACACGCGTCCGCTTTTAAGGAAAAAGAGCAAATATTGCCGAAAATATAATTATATTTCAGTCCCGTGTAAACCGCCGACAACGCGCCTAGATCCGCTCCCGCTATCGCCGTATTACACGCCCTTTCATCCGTTTTGTAATTTTTGTCTATGTACGGTTTTAAAATTTTTGCCAAAAAATCCGCGTATTCCTGTCCGTAATTTATGCTGTCATCCGCCTTGAAAAAAGGCTTCTTTTTGGCGGTGTTCCAAGGCAAAAATTCTTTTTGGCGGTCGTCGCTTTCTATTCCCACAATAATTGCCGATATGTTTTCTCTGTGATACAGCTCGTCCATAGTTTCGGCAACTCTCCACGAAACTCTGCGTTTGGCAAGATTGTCATAAAACAAATCTTGTCCGTCATTCATATAAACGACAGGGAAATTTTCACCCGCGTCGTAATTATTGGGCAGATATATCCATATTTTTTTGCGTTTTTCAAAATACGGAGCGTTTATCTCGGTAGAAGTAATTTTTGACAAAATTTCCTCCAAAAAAATCTTGTTTGCGCTTATTTACTTGATTATATCATTGTCGCTTTTTTCCGTCAATTTTTTACAGCCTTCTAAAAAAAGGCTTAGTTCAGAGATTATATCGTTTATTTTTTTTGCGTTGCATAATTTTACGCAGAACAAATTATTGTTTTTCATACCCTTTACGTAGTAACAAACGTGCTTTTTCATTTCGTTAACTACCACTCTTTCGGGCAGATATTCGCTTAACACGTTGATATGTTCCGTTACGTCGGTTAAAATATCAAACTCGTAATCTTTGCCGCTTAACTCGGCAAAAATATAAGGTTTGCCCAGACACCCGCGTCCTATAGCTACGCCGTAAGCATTTGTCACGTTCAAAATATCTTTATACGACTGTTTGTCGGTTATGTCGCCGTTCGCGATTACCGGTATTCTTACAGCCTGCACCACTCTCGCGATAGCGTTCCTGTCGGCTTTACCCGAATACATTTGGCTTTGAGTTCTGCCGTGTACCGTAATCATATCCGCGCCCGCGTCCTCGCATATTTTCGCAAAATCTTCCGCTCCGTTACTGTCTTTGATACCTACGCGCATTTTAACGGTAACAAACTTACCGCTTTTTTTCACAGCTTTTATTAGTTTCTCCGCAAGAGCGGGATTATCAAGTAACGCGCTACCGTCGCCGTTGCCTATGATTTTTTTCATCGGGCAGCCCATATTTATATCAATTATATCAAATTTTTCTAAATATCGGCTTTGGGCTACTTTTTCAAAGACTTTCGGCTCGTGTCCGAAAAGCTGAACCGCGACGGGTTTTTCATTTTTTGTCGTAACCAAAAGCTCTTTTGCGCGCGGATTGTTCATTTCCAGCGACTTTGCGGAAGTCATTTCCGTTACCGTCAGTCCGCACCCGTATTTTTTTGCCAACGACCTAAACCCCGCGTCGGTAAAACCTGCGAGCGGGGCAAGAAAAATTTTATTCTCAAATAGGTTGGTGATTTTCATTTAAATTTTACAACCCTTTTTCTTTCGCCTGCTCCCAAAGCTTGTCCATTTCCGTAAGGGTGGATTCTTCGCATTTTTTCCCTTGAGTTAGCAATGAGTTTTCCACATACTCGAAGCGGCGTACAAACTTGTTGTTCGCCTTATTAAGAGCTATTTCGGGATCGGTTTTAGTAAATCTGCAAAGATTAACGACGGCAAAAAGCAAATCGCCCAGTTCGTCTTCTATTTCTTCACTTGTTCCCGCGTTTTTGACTTCGTCGATTTCTTCGTTAATTTTGTCGTAAACCGAATCTATTTCATCCCAGTCAAAGCCGACTTTCGCCGCGCGTTTCTGCGCTTTTTCAGCGTACACCAAAGCGGGCATTGATTTTGGAATTTTTTTCATATACTCCGTGGTTGTGCCGACGTTGTATTTTTTTATTTTGTTTTTCTCCCAGGTATTTAACGCTTCTGTTGCGTCGTTTGCCTTGTCCGCGCCGAAAATATGAGTGTGTCTTGATATAAGTTTTTCACATAGTCCGCCCAAAACGCCGTCAAAGTCAAAATCGCCGTTTTCTTCCGCCATTACGGTATGGAAAACGCATTGAAGCAATAAATCGCCGATTTCTTCTTTTTGTCCGATAATATCTTTATTGTCTATCGCATCCACAAGTTCGTACGCTTCCTCGACTGCGTTTGCCCGTATGCTTTCGCTTGTCTGCGCTCTGTCCCACGGACAGCCGTTTTCGCCGCGCAAAATCCGCATAATTGAAACTACGTCGTCAAAACTATATTTATCTTTATTTAAAAGCTTTTTTACGTCTTCACTCAAGCTGCTTTTCAATTCCATTCGTTTTTCCTCGTTTTTTGATAATTCTGTTAATCTCGCCGTCGCTGAAAATTTTTAATTGATACACCATGCAAAAGTATATCGCGGCGCATAGAGCGATAGCGATAAGCGTGCCCACCCACGTATGCACGAACTGCGTCGCGCCTATCGTCAGCGCGAGTAATCCAGTAAGCATAACAACCGAGCAAGCTAGCGGTTTTAGTATTGTGCCGACAAAATCTATCTTCAAGTTTTGTTTTGCGGTCAGGTAAATTATACCACTTGTCGCCGCAAAAAGATAGCACATAGACTCCGATATAGCGGCTCCGTAGATGTTTACCTTTGCCATAGGCAGAAAAACAAGATTAAAAATAAATTTTGCCGCGACGCCGCCAATTAACAAAAAAACGGGAACGTACGGTTTGCCCAAAGCCTGGCACGTGGCTATTACGGTCTGTAAAACGCTTAAAAAAATGATGGAAACCGCCGATGCTATTAATAGATTTGCCGCTATTTCTATCTCTGCGGCAGGTAAAGAGCCGTAAAGCAGCGATATAATAGGCTTTGCCAATACGGCTATTCCTATCGCGCTGGGCAAGGCTAATAAAATCGTCAGTTTAAACGCTTGATTAAATTTTTCGTTAATTAC
>DAOTGG010000052.1:0-2230 GCA_035446985.1 Eubacteriales bacterium | reverse complement strand
ATCTGTTCGCCCACTTGCGAAACCGAAACGGGCAGCATATTCATATTGCCTTGATAAAATCCTCTAAACCCTGCGGTAAGAGTGATAAAAAGAATACTAGGCGAAACGATTTTGTATGCTATCGCTATCTGCGGATTACCTTGCCATTGCGCAAGCGGACCGCTTAGAGTAAAAAGCAAAATGCTGCCCAGCGAGCCGAATAATAAAAGCAAAAAAAGCGAAAAATAAAAGACCTTTTTGCTTTGGTCTATTCTGTTTTTTTGATTGTATTCAGCTACAAGCTTTGAAACGGCTATGGGGATGCCCGCTGTAGCGAGAGTCATAATAAGTATATAAGGCGGAAAAATCAGTTGATAAAGCCCCATACCAAAACTGCCGATAAGGTTCGTCAGCGGTATGCGGTATATCGCTCCCAGTAATTTCGATATTAAGCCGCCGACGCTTACGATAAGCGCGCCCGCCAAAAAACTGTTGTGTTGCGTCTGATTTTTCAACTTCATAATTATAGTGTATGTAAAACAGCGGTAAAAAAACAACGCCGACCTCTAAAACCCTTTAACCAATTTTTGATTTTTTAGACTTACGTAATTTTATAAGTTACGTTCTTTGCACAATTAGTGAAAATAAGCCTTTACATTACTAACGGAAAATAAATGAAAATCGTCCGCAATTATTTATAAACTGCGGACGCTTTTTGATTTTCATATTTATAAATTATAAAACTGTACTAATTTGTTTAAGAAAAGCACTTTTTAATATGCCATTCTTAACTCTAATTTTCGTAATACGACGCTACCAGATCCGCCGCAAAATTTGACAGTTCTTTCGCTGTTTGCGACTCGTCAAGCACAATTATGTTACCCACGAGATCGCCGCCTGAGATAATGGGCGTTACTATGCCGTTTTTTCTGCCGTTGTTTGTTTGAATGCTAGCGACATACTGATTTCTTTTATCGGAGTCAAAATTGTCGGTCTCGATTTCTTCTTTTCCGCTTTCGGCAAATATCTCGCCGTCGCTGATAAAACACACGGTGACGTCAAGCCGAGACGACAAAGTTTTTGCCAAGGCGTAGACCGTTTCGTTGACAACCGACAGCTGATTGTATTTTTTCAAAACCAGATTATCGCCCGATACGCAAAACTCCAACATGCTTCCTTCCGCAAGCCGCATGGAGCTGCGTATTTCTTTTGGTACTACTATTCTTCCTAGCTCGTCTATTCTTCTAACAATTCCCGTTTCGTTCATAAAAACCTCTTTTTTCGGGAAATAAAAAAATCCCGTTTTTCAAATACTTTTGATATTATTATTTGTAAAAGAGATTTTTTTATTTAACATTTTTTGTGTATTTATTACACGAGTTAAAAATTTAATTTATTTATTTTTTAAAGGCAGGTTAAATCACCATTTTGACGCTTCGGGCAAACAATGCATATGCGCGGCGGCAAGCACTCGGTATCCGTCGCTTCGTCCCGAACACCTTTTCAATCCTAAACCTGTTTCTCTTAGATTAAAATACATTGACAAAGTTTTTATGTCGCTTTCGCTAAACTGCGATGAAAAAATGCTCAAACATTCTTTTCTTTTATCACAAAAATCTTTTATTTTTACATACGCATTCGGCTTGTCGCTAAAATACAAAGCCGCAGCCTTTACGCTATGTGTTTTTTCGGAAAAACTTTTTGTCCAGCCGCAAAAACCGCTCATCATAACGGCTTTTATGCTCGCTTCTCCAACCTTGATGTGGTCGGAATGGCATTCGGAACGCGTTTTACAATCTGTTGTAAAAACCACGTCGGGCGCGAACCTGATTATTTCCTTGCCGATAGATTTTGACATTTCGTCAACGCCATATGGTCCTCCGTCAAAAAACCCGAGAAAACTTACGTCATTAACACCGAGATGCTCGGCGGACGCTATAGCTTCTTTGCGGCGTATTTCAACGAGTTTATCGCCGACCAAGTCGGGATTGGTCGTGCCTAGTCTTCCGTCCGTTGCGATAACGAAAGCCACTTTTTTACCTTTACTTATAAGTTTTGCAACCAAAGGCGCGCAGCCGACTTCGATGTCGTCGGGATGCGGACCTATAAACAAATATCTTTCAAAATTTTCTATTTTTGGTATAGGCACAAATTTTTTTAAAATTTTCTCGTACATAACCTTGTCTCCTTAAAAAAAACAAAAAGCCGCTTAGTTTTTAAGCGGCTTGTTTTTAATTTAGTCGATTACGAT
>DAOTGG010000051.1:0-6605 GCA_035446985.1 Eubacteriales bacterium | reverse complement strand
TTACTTCGCCGCTTTTTTTAATCTGTTTATAGTGCGTTTCAATAGGCAGATAACCTTGTTTAGCAACCGGAGAGATATAAACCTGTCCTTTTTTCGCGTCTTTGAATAAAAACGCTTTCAAAACGATATTTCCGCCTGTTTTTGGGCTGCCCGTCACCAAAGTAAGATATTTTTTGTCGATATCCCTGTCTTTGAAAACTTTTAGCATTTCGCATTCGGTTTGTCTGTTTAAAGCGAAAACCACCAAGCCGAAAGTGTTGCGGTCAAGCCTGTGAACCGCGACAGGTTGAGGACCGTCAAGCTGTTCGGTTAATCTGCTTTGAAGAGAATTTTCCCCTTGCACTTCTATGCCTTGCGGTTTTATGGCGATAAGAATATTTTTGTCCTGAAAAGCTATTTCCACGGCGTCTTTTTCACGGTCTTTTACATAAACGTGAACAATATCGCCACTGTTTACGACAACGTCGTCGCCCACACGAATGCGGTTGACTTTTACGTTGCGGTTGTCGATAGTTTTCAATATTTGAAAATGACCTAAGTCCGTTTCTTTTGAAAGCAGTTCGTACAATGTACAACTGCTGTTAACGATAATTTCTTGTAGCATACGGTAATTATACACTAATAAAGGTTAAAAGGCAAACAATGAATATAATTATATCAATATTCGTCTTCTATTATGTAATCGCAGTTTGCGTTGTGTTTGCCGCCACCCATACCTCCGACGCCACCGCCGCCTTTTCCGCCAGGACACGGCGGATTTACAGGCATAAGACTCACCAAAATAACGTCCGTTCCTATTTTTTGAATATGGCTCCAAGGAATAAAGATTTCATCTTTACATCTAAACAGCCGCCTTTCGTTCGGCACGACGATGCCTAAAACACGGCAAGTATTACAGCAAAAAACTAGGTCGACCACTCGCCCCAGTCTTTTTCCGTCTATAACGTTCACAACGTCTTTTGAACGCAATTCACAGAAGGTGACGTTCATACCTTTCCTCAAAAATTATTATACGGCGTAAGGCTTGGACAATATACGTCACATATTTTCTCTAAGGTGTTCCACGGCGTTTTTTTCAAGGCGCGAAACCTGCGCTTGGGATATGCCGACTTCGTTCGACACTTCTATTTGGGTTTTGCCTTCATAATAACGTTTTTTCAATATATTAAGTTCTTTTTCGCTGAGTTTGCCGATAGCTTGCGAAAGACTGACGTTTTCCGTCCAGATTTCTTCGGACTCGCTTTTGTCAGCCAGCTGATCCATAAAAAATATCGCTTCGTTGCCGTCGTTGAATACGGGTTCGAATAATGAAACGGGTTCGTTGACTGAATCCATACAATAGCTCACTTCCGACGATGGTAAGCCCAAAACGACCGCTATATCGTCTATTTTGGCGGCTTTTCCTTGCTGCTCTATTTCTTCACGCACCTGCATTGCGCGGTAAGCTACGTCGCGTATGCCTCGAGACACCCGCATACTGTTGCTTTCGCGCAAGTATCTGCGTATTTCTCCCACAATCATAGGCACGGCATAAGTGGAAAAACAAACGTTCAAAGTCACGTCAAAATTGTCGACCGATTTTACTAATCCCACGCAACCCACTTGGAAAAGGTCGTCCATATTTTTCGCCCGCTGGCTGTATCTTTGGACTATCGAAAGCACGAGCCTGAGGTTGCTGATAATAAATTTTGTTCTGGCGGTTTTGTCGCCTTTGGAGATTTCAAGCAAAAGTTTTCTACTTTCGGCAGCTGTGATTTTTGGTAACAACGATGTGTCCACACCGCAAATAACGACTTTGTTTGACATTTTCGCTCCTTTTTTTCTTATGTTGCTTGTTATTTTGAGCTTAAATAAATAAATTTATGCGGTAAAATAAGGTAAAAAACAACTTCTTTTAAATATTTACAGATTACAAAAAAATACTTAAAAAAATTGCTTCTATTTAGTTTTGACAATGTGAAAATTTTGAAAAATTTTTTATAGAATTTTAGAAAATTAATCGAAAAAAATATAAGAAAAACCGCCAAAGTCTTGGCGGTAATTTTGATTTTTGCACAGTAATTCTTATTAAATAAAGGTTGTTTTATTTTTGGTTTTTCACTTTTTCAAGCTCTTTTTGCCAGCACCAGTAGCAAAGATTTTCGTACGATTCGTCACCGCCGATAAACACCACAGGACCTTCGTCCACGCATTTGCCGTTGATAAATCTGGCGTTTACGGTGGATTTTTTACCGCAGCGGCAAACGGATTTTATTTCCGTCATAGAGTCGGCAAGTTCCACTATTCTTTTACTGCCCTCGAATAACTCGCATTTAAAATTCGTCAACAATCCGTAACACAAAACGGGTATATCTTTGGTAATAGTTTTAAAATCGTCCACTTGCTCGCGCGTGCAAAACTGCGCTTCGTCCACTATCACGCAATCGTAGTTTCCGTTTTGCTCAACCATTTTTTTGTATAAATTCATAATGGAAGTCGACGGCGTAAAAATATTACATTCGCTTTTTAACCCGATACGGGAACGAACATAATGCTTTTTGCCGCTGTCGCCGCGGTCGTCCAAAGACGGTTTTAAAAGCAAAACTTTCATTCCTTTTTGCTCGTAATTAAATTTTGCCATCAATGCCTGGGCGGATTTACTGCTGCCCATAGTGCCGTATTTAAAATAAAGTCGTGACATTAAATCTCCCCCGAGATAATTTCATTTATGATTTTTGGCAGTTCGTCGGTCTTTTCATACGGATAAACCTTAAAATAACTGTTACCCAAAATCATAGAAGAAATTTTTTCTTTTTTATCGGCTTGGTAAAGACAAAAAACTTTTTTGCCTAATGCTTCCGCTAAACCAAGCTCGTACCCTACGCCGAGCGAAGGCGTGGTAATCTCCGCGACAACGACGTCCGCGGATTTCAGCCAATCCGAATCCTGTAAAAAAACCTGGCGCGACGGACTGTATCCGCTCAGCGCGTATTTGCTGTCGCCGATATGTTCCGTCAGAACATCGCCGTGTTTTTTGAGTAAATCTATTATAACGGCGTAAGTCTCGACAAGGTCTCTGCCGCCTTTTATCGAACCGCAAAAATAAATTTTCATTTTATATTATTTAATGATTTCGGGACGTAGTTCGTCCGCAACAAATATGTAAGCGATTGCTCCTGGTCCTACGTGACAACCGATTGTAGGTCCTATCATACGGATTTCGCTGTCTATGCCGTAACGGTTGTGCAATTCTGCCGCAAGTTCTTTTGCCCCTTCTTCATTATCTGTATGGCAAACGATACAATGACAATCGGGTTTTTTGGTCGTGAAATTCGCAAATTCGTCCGTTATCGCCTTTATCGCTTTTTTTCTGCCGCCCATTACTTTCTTTGTAACTTGAAGTTTTCCGTCTCTGTCAAAGCTAATGATGACTTTGAGTTGAGCCAAAGTGCCTATTGCCGCAGCCGCGCCGCTAATTCTGCCGCCGCGTTTAAGGTGGAACAAGTCGTCAACGACGACGTAATGCTGAATATGCATTTTTAACTCGTTTACATATGCTTCCGTTTGCTCAACCGATGCGCCTTCGTCGCGCATTTTGCATGCTTCTCTTACAAGAATACCTTGTCCTACCGTGGTGGTATGGCTTTCAACAACCCTTACGGAAAAATCGGGGTATTTTTCTTTTACTATCTCAATAGCCTTATGCGCAACGTCCATTGTGGGCGCAAGTCCGTAAGAAATAGTAAAGTGCAATACGTTTCTGTGACCTTCTTCGGCAAGTTTTGTAAAATAATTCAGATGCACGTCAAGATTGTTCATTGACGTTTTTATAGATACTCCGTCTCTTAGTAAATTAAAAAAATCTTTATAATCCTGCTCTGTTTGAAAGTTGTCGGGCAAAAATTCTAACTGCCCGTTTCTTTCGATAGTTAGAGTGAGCGGCAAAAAACCCACGCCCAAACTTTTGACTTCTTTGGCGGTAAGATCCGCAGTGCTATCCGTTGAAACGAAAAAATTAACCATAAATAATTCCTCCTAAAATAACTGAGTTTAATATAACATAGTTTAAAGTACAAAGCAATGCCTATTGTCCAAAAGTATGCAATAAAAAAATCCGTATTCATTGATAATACGGATTCATTTTTTATTTAAGATTATTTTTCGCTTAGGATAGCGTTTTGTTTTTTATGCGTTCGAGCAGTCTGCACAAAGGATTGTATAACACCAAAACGGTAACGACTGACGACGCCAAATGCAAAGCGTAAAACGTTAGTCCAAGCGTATATTTAGCGGCAAAAAGTTTTAAAAAAATCGAAGCGTCCTGCTGCCCTATACATACCCACAACACGTCCCCCGCCGTCGTTAAAACGCCGAAAAATATCGTGCAAACGGCGGCTAAGACCAACGCCTGCCACATAATGCGCTTTTTCAAAACTAACGACGCCAGCACTCCGAGAAGGTTCCAGTATATAAAATAAGATACCACCCAAGTGCCGAAACCATACAAAAGCGTCTCGGTTACGCAAAAAACCACCGTGGCGGGCAACACGTACCAAAGACCGAAAACGCTTGCGTAAACTAAAATCAAAATAGTGACAATTTCGATATTCGGTAAAAAAGACAGCGCAAGCTTGCCGCCCGTAAGAGTTGCGGCAAACAGAGCGATGTAAGCGATTTTTGTCGCTGCGCTGTGATTTTTGTTTTCACCGATAGGATTTTGCATAAATTTTAATAATAAAATTCCGTCGTAGCGAAGATGTAATAAACGGCTCCGTCGACAACGGGTAGCAACGCCACTCCGACGTAAGAATAATAAAACGTTATGCCGTTATGTTCAATGGTAATAGGTTTATAGTCGACCGAACTAAATGTCTGCAAAGCCATCTCGTCGATATTGTGGAAAATAGCGATGTAATGGGCATCAACAGCGTAAGTGTCCGCAACGGTGTCAACCTTTGTAACGTAAGGCGAAAACTCCGTTCCCGAATAATCGTAAGCCGCTATCGTGCCGTCGGCGTAAAGCTGTTGCAACACTTCGTGCAATGTGCGGCAGTCAGTCTCGAGATTGTAAGTATTGTCGCCGATAATAACGGTGATTTGACACGTTTCGTTCGAGGCTTTGCAACCCGTGAAAGACATGGCGGTAAATACCATTACGATAGCTAAAATGATAACTAAGATGCGTTTTTTCATAAAAAAATCTCCTTTATTTGATTCATTCATAAAGGAGAAAAGTAACACCACCAAAAAAAATATTTTTTAGCGGCGCGATAAATGACGAAAACCGTCGTTTACGCTACTTCCCTCCGAAGCGGTAATAATTATCTTAATGGCAGGTCTCCTGACTAACGGCTTCTTGCCTTGTCCGACCCTTCCCGTAATAAATACAGTGGCATTGTCGGAGTTGTAGCCGATACAGTAGCGGGGGCTGTTTTGGTTTCTCACCAAATTCCCTTTTAACGCGTAAACTTTTTACGCGACCTATTAAGACGTATTAAATTTTCCGTAACTATATTACTCCCGAAAGCTAGCTTTTGTCAATAGTCAAATAGTCGTTTTCGGCTTTATTTACTAGTACTTTTAGCTAATTTTTCCGTATAAGGATATTTTTCGAGAATATGTCCTTTTTTCAACGCAAGCATAACTAAAGGAATAAATATAATTTGCGTTATTATTCCCGCCCAAGTAGCGATAAACGCGCTTGCCGCTGCCTCGGCTATCAAAACGCCCAAATCAAACGACGGCATAATAATAGTCAGTAAAATCACTCTTGCGATAACGTAAACTATTCTTCCGCATATCATAGCCAAAATCAATGCGAGTATGTAAGAAATTTTGGCGGTTTTATTAAATTTGTCAAATAACCGCATAAACATTCCCGCTAAAAAGCCGTACGCGATAAGCTCCGCCGTCATTGGGATAAGCGGCATCGGGAAAGGCGGCATTTGAAATATCAGACACGATAAAACCGGTATCAATAGACCGGCCAATGCGCCCATCATACTTCCGCATATCAAACCGCACAAAAGCACAGGTATGTGCATTGGGGAAAACAGCGTTCCGCCGTCGGGTATCAAGTGAAAAATTTGGGGAAACAGTATTCCCAACGCAACGAGCATAGCGGTCGTTACTGTTACTAATGTTGACTGTTTTTTCATAAATTTATTACATCAAATTGCGTTGGTATTGTCAACATAAATGACGCGGTAATAATTTTTTTCTTTTAATTTTATTCAATAAATGCTATAATGACTGGTATGAAAACTACATTTTTAAACGCGACTGTGTGCATTGACGGCAAAGCCGTTAAGACTGATTTTTGCGTGAATCAAGGCAAATTTGATTTTGATACCGCAAACTCTGGAAACACGGTCGAACTGAGCGATTGTATCGTTTTGCCCGCATTACTTGACATACACACGCACGGAGCAAACGGATACGACTTTAACACGGTAGATGAATCCAATTTACCGAAAATTTTAGAATATTATTACTCAAACGGCGTGGGCGGAATTTTGGCAACCGTTATGACTGACGACTGGCAAATTATCGTAAGACAGCTAAAAATTATTTCAAAAGCCGCCGAAAAATACGATATTATCAAAGGTATTCATCTTGAAGGTCCT
>DAOTGG010000050.1:0-6971 GCA_035446985.1 Eubacteriales bacterium | reverse complement strand
ATTGACTCGCATACTAAATCCGTCAGATATACCACTTCGATACCCAAATTTCTAAAAGTCTGGGCAAAAGCGTCATGCTCTCTTTGCGCGACGGCAAGCCAAGGTATGTCGTCAAAAAGCATTTCAGATAAATAATCGGGAACGAGATTTGTCAGCTCGTTTCCAGGTCTATGAAGCAGTACTTTTTTTAGCGGAGCGATTTCGCTTTTTACGTTAACTATGTTTCCCATTTCTCCTCCGTTTTTTTAATAGGTATTATCTCTAACCGAGACGATTTTGCCGTTTTTGACAAAAACTCTAGGTACTCTTGCAGATATGCCGCAAGTGATTTCGTAATTTATCGTATCGGTAGCGTTTGCGATTTCGTCAATCGTTATATCGCTTTCGCCGCCGAAAACGGTGACTTCGTCGCCGTAATGTACGTCAAGACCAGTAACATCCAACATTATTTGATCCATGCAAACTCTGCCAATAACTGGAACGCGTTTGCCTTGCACCCACATAAAACCTTTGTTTGACAAAATCCTCGGATAACCGTCCGCATAACCCATACTGACGGTGGCAACTTTCGTGTCTTTACTGCAAATATATGTTCTGCCGTAACTTACGCTGCGTCCTTTCGGTAAAGTTTTTACCATTGAAACTACGGTTTTAAGAGTCATCGCCTGCTTTAAGGGCAAACCGTTAATTTCTTTATTTGACGGGCTTAATCCATATAGCGATATGCCCAGTCTTATGCCGTTCATAATTAGTTCGGGGTGGTAATGACCCGCCGCGCTGTTGCAGCAAAGTTCCACAGGTATTTTTATGCCGCTTTGTCTTATTTTTTCAACTAAATCAGCAAAACGCTCGCCTTGTTCGTCGGTATAGCGAATCGATTCCGCGGTATGAGCGTCCGCAATCGCAAAATGCGTGAATGCGCCGCAGATATTTAAGTTTGGCATCAGAGCGACTTTTTTTATTTCTTCCAGCGCACTTTCGGGGTCAAACGCGTCAAAGCCTATTCTCCCCATTCCGCTGTCTATTTTGATGTATATTTCATTTGTTACGCCGTTTTTTTGAGCTTGAGCGTTAAGATTTTGAGCGTATTCCAAGCTATATACAGCTTGAATAAGGTTGTAATCAAAAAGCTGTTTTGCGTAAATTTCGGGCGTATAACCCAACAGCAAAATTTTTTCTTTTACACCGCTTTTTCTTAGATTAATAGCTTCCGTAATATTACTTACGGCAAAAAAACGACAGCCGTTTTTGCTTAATTCCGCGGCTATTTCATTCGCTCCGTGTCCGTACGCGTTCGCCTTGATGACGGCGATAATTTCGCTTTTTTCATCTGTTAGTTTATCTTCAAAAAGTTTATAGTTGTAAACGATTTTTGTTAGGTCGATTTCCGCCCAGCACCGTTTTACAAATTCCATTATATTTATGCCTCGTATATAGTTAATTTCGTCTTAATTGTAGAATAAAGCCATTTTAATGTCAACTACTATTATTTTTAAAAAACGCCCGTACACAACAAAAACACGGATGATTTCTCCGCCGTGTCAAATATTATTGTCGAGATTTTGCGTATGGTATTTTGCAAATAAAACAGCGTTTTTAGCTTTCATTGCAGTCATTTTTAAGTCATCATTTTTTCTACGAATTTGATTTTTTTGCATTACAAAATTCTCTTAAAAATGCGTAGGGATTATCTAACAAAATCTAACTCAAAAGCAAATAAAATATCGCCGATCATCGATTTTGCAAAACGCTGTTTTATTTTATTATTTAATTATTATTTTACCGCTACGGCCTCTATTTCCACCAAGGCGTCTTTTGGCAGTCTTGCTACTTGAACGCAGCTGCGAGCGGGAAACGCCCCGTCAAAAAATTTGGCGTATTGTTCGTTCATAAGAGCAAAATTATTCATATCGGAAATAAATACCGTCGTCTTTACTACGTCGTTCATTTTAAATCCGCCCGCGGTTAATACGGCTTTGACGTTTTCCAAACATTGAACCGTTTGCTCCGCAATTCCGCCCTCGACAAATTTTCCGTCGACTGTTACGCCCATTTGTCCGCTGGTAAAAATCATATTGCCTGTTTTTACCGCATGACTATAAGGTCCTATCGCTTTTGACACGTTTTCCGCGCTGATAGCTTTTTTCATACTTTTTGCTCCTTCTATATTTTTTATTTTTATTTATCGTTATCTTTTTGTTCTTTTTCTCTTTTTAACGCTTCCAGTCTTTCCGCTCTTACCTGCGCTCTTATTTCGTTTTCTATCCGCGCTTTTTCAAGCCCTATCGCTATTGCCTTTGCTCTTTCTCTTTCTTTTTTCAACGTCCTTAAAATAAATTTTGAAATTACAAAAATCAAAATTGAAAGTACCACGACGATACTGCCGAAAATGATGTGTTTGATAGAATCAAAAGCGCAATGCCAAACTTGTTTACCCAAAAATCTTACCGCTGTTGTGGGAGTATCAGGTATCGCTCCCGCTTTCAGCCCTTGCGTGGTTATCGTATAAACGCCGTTAATCCACTCGGTTTTTATAACTCTGTGAACTATCGGTTTCCCTTCCATTCCGCTCCATTCCGAGCCTAAAAATATAGCGTTGTCGCCGACATGTACCGTTTCTATCGGGACATATTGCGCTATAATAAAATCGCCTACCTGCAACTCGGGAGTCATCGAATCCGTGGCGACTATCATAAACATATAGCCAAATAAATACACGGGCTTTTTGTTGATTTTCGCTATTATAACGTTCACAACTACAAACGCCGCCAACAATAATATTACTATCGTTAATATCCAGTTGACTATTTTTGCCGCGGTTTTATTTTGCATAAAAAATTTTCTCCGTGTCTTTTAAAAAGGTTTTGTTGTTTTTATTTTCTTAAAAATCTTCTTTTTTGAAGCTCGATTTTTCTTATTTTGTTATCTTCGGAAATATCGATAAGACGCTGCTGGTCTTTCAAATACAGTTCCGCTTTGAAATCTCTCGTTTTTTTGTGAGAGGCCGTGATTTTCTTTTGGAGTATTGCTTCGCTTTTTTTCTTTGCGGCGTTTATTTTGTCTTCTTTTACTTTTTCCGTTCTTGCCGCGCGTTCTTTGAGTATCTGGATTTTGTCTATCGGTTTTTGCGGCTGTTCTTCAACGTCGGGTTCCGTTTCGACAATCTCGTCCACTACGTCGACGCCTTCTTCCGCTTTCATTTTTTCCAGTTTCAAATATTCTCTGCTTTCGGCGCGCAATGCCGTTTCCAATTCTTCGGATTTCAAATTGCTAAGCATCAAATAACGTTTGTAAATTTTTTCTTGCTGACGTATCGCAAATGCCTTGCTTTTCGGCGAGTCGCCTTCTTTTTTTGTCAACGCGTAAGACTGTTTGTTGATGATTTCTTCGTACATCTCGAAGTTTATTTGTCCGAGCGTGCGCACAAACTTTGCAAAACCTAAATCAAGCTCTTTCTTTTCAACCAAATCATAGTCGTCGGGTATTTCGAGCGCTTGTTTTAACGCTTCTTTAATTTGGTTGTAATAATATTCGTTGACCGCGTCGTCGTCGAGTTTTGAATCATCTTTTTTGAAACTCGGTTTCAAATCGACTTTTTTAAGAAGTTTGAATTTTTTCTTTTTTGGTTTACTCGGTATTATATTGTCATAAATGTCTTGTCTTTTTTTGTCGTTGTCCAATAGATTTTTTATCGACAAAGACGAAATCATAATAATATCGTCGTAGTAATCGCTGTCTACGGGAAGACTTTTATCTTTCGTTTCGACGCTATAACCGAGTAACGTATAAGAAGAAATATACAGCCACAGCTTGTACGCCGAATTGTAATCGACGTTCATTTTTAAAATATTGGTTTTTGCGATAGGCGGACGAACGGGCTTTAAACGTGAAAGCATTTTATAAAACTCTGTATTCGTCATTATACGTAGTCTTTTTCTTAGCTTATCTATACGGTCGATATTTTCCAGATTTGTACGCAGTTCATCGTTTTCAATGGGCGGCTGCTTCATTACAAGCGAAAGATTATATTTTATATCTGTTTTGCCGAAAGCAAATTCGCTGTCCATGGTGAGCGACGTGACTTCGTGCCGCGTCATTTTATCATTAATGTCTTTAAATCGTTTTTCAACAAAAATTTGCAGTCTTTCGATTAACGCAGCTATAAAACGGTTTTCATAGATACCGAGGTCTTCCTCGTTCTCTATGGTTAGTACGCGTTTGGGCTTGACTTCGTCGTTTTCGACGTTTGCTATATTACGGGTGTGCGAAGCAAGGTGGCGGATAGTGCGGGAACTTGTTTTTTTCGCTCTTTCCACGTCAATGATATATTCTTCGTCTTTTATAAAAGTTTTTGGTTCTTTTACTATTTTCTCTATATGAAAAATGCCGGCTTCGATCTCGTCTATCCATTTAGAGTCAAGCGAAATCGATTCCGATACATAATTGTGCGAAATATTATTTTTTCCGCCCAATACGGCCGCTTTTACATTTTGCAGTCTGTCGGGCGGATTTATTAGAGATACAAATTCTCTTAGAAAATCTTTCATTTTCCTTTACTTACGGGCTAATTAGTGTGTTGCAGATGTTCTATGTACTCCACGCAAAGTTTCATTACGCCTTTGCCGAATTTCTTGTCGATAAACACGATAAGCTCCGCTAATTCATTGGTCAAAAACGGCAGGTTCAAAGATGTAAATTTACGCAAGATTTTACTTTTTAACATAAAGTCTATTGCTTCCATTTCATCGCCTCCGCACGCGACGTAAGCGGGAACAAAAAGTTTAATTTGTTTTAAAATACGGTTACCAAAGCTGATTTTGAATTTTGCCTGAACAAATCTGTCCAGCTCGGTTATTAGAGCCAAACTTTCGGGTTTTATGGGATTTTCGTTTTGCGCTTTGTCGAATAAAGCTTCCAAGTAAGAAGCCGTGCAATTTAGCGTTTGCGTCATTTCCGCGTCAAAATATCCCGCTCTTGTGTTTAATTCAAGCGCGACCGCGCGGTCGTAAACTTTGTCTGTTATGGTAAAGGTACTATCGTCGTTATTTGCTGTGCCGATAAACCATACGTTTTGCGGAACGAGTAATTTTCCATAAATTATGTTTTTCGGGTCCGATGCCAGCGACGTAGGCACAAGGTCGATTTTCCATTCCGCGACGTCGGGCATTTCCATAATGGACAAAAAGTCAGCGAAATAATATTCTATACGGGCAAGGTTCATTTCATCCAAAACGATAAAGTTCGGGTCTTCCCGCAAGGTGGATTCGTATAAACTGCTCAAAAAATCAGTCTCATTAAATTTTTTGGTGAATTCGTTGAAATAACCCAATAATTCCGAACGGTCACGAAAAGACGGCTGAACGGAACATATAGCGGCATTGCTGTTAAAAAACTTTGCCAATGCGTACGGCAAACTCGTTTTGCCTGTACCTGAAATACCTTCCAAAATAATAATTTTACTGGTAGCCAACCCCGCGAAAAACTGTCTTACTGTGCGGTGGTTGTAATAAAGTTTTAGCTGCGACGCAGCGTAATTTATAAACCTATCCACTATCTGATCGAGCGACAGCATATCTTCTTCTTCCATGAATATGTAAATGGGATTGCGCTCGTATCTTTCATCAAGGTTAATAAGTTTTGTAAATCGGGAATCTTTCAGCGGTTTGAGCGAGTTCGCTTCGCTGGTTGCATCGGAGTTGCCCGCTTCTCCTTCCCCGCCGCCTACTCTGCCGTTTACTTTCAAAGCGAATATTTTTTTCTTTTCTTCCGACAGTTCGTTGGCTTGCATTTTTAGACGGGTGATTTCTTCCATCAGCTTGTCTTTGTCAACTTCTTTCGCGCGAAAAATAACATATCGCCGTATAAGCTGCACAAGCCTGTAGATAAGGAAGAAAATAAGGGTGAATAAGATTAGACTGGTTATTATCAGCATTATCCAGCCAAGCATATCAAAACTTGGTAATACTTCCATCAGTTGTTTAAAGTATCCGATAACGTCCAATACCAAAAACTGATAGATCCCGTCCACAAATAAAGTTTTTATAAAGTTCCAGATGTTGATTCCGACCTGTTTTAGAAATTCAACATAATATGTAGCAAATTCACCCATTTATATCTCTGTAAAAATCCTAATGTTTTTAATTTTTATTTTTCGCCGTTTTCTTTGCTGTTCATTTCCGCTATTACTTCAGCGCGGATTTTTTCTTTTTCTTCTTCGGTCAACACGGTTTTTTCCGTTGCTTTTTTGGTGTCTTTGATGTTTTTAATAACAACGTACGCACAGTAAACCACGATTAATACCGAAGGCAAAACCACTACAAGACCAAATCCCATAGGCTGATGAATGAAGATGAAGAAATTACCAAGACCGGAAATTTTTCCCGTATAAACGCCGATTACCGCAGCAGTGGAAATTTTGGTAGTTTCTATTGCCATTGGGTTATCGCCCTTAACCAATAGATTCATAACAGTGCCGTCCGCGCCTACTTCCGTATCGACTATTCTATGAGAAATAAGATCCTGTCTGCCGTCGCCGTCCACGTCGTCAGATATATATACAACTATTTGACCAACTTGCAAATTTTGTCTTTCAATAGTATGTTCGTTGCCTTCCAATATTTTTATAAATATCAAATCGCCTTGTGCAAAACTGTCCGCCTGATCGCCGTTCATCGAGTCTGTTTTCACGGCTATTGCCGACGTTCCGAACATGCTGATATAACCCTTTCCGTTTGACAGCAAGATATTTAGCGTCATTATAAAAACAAAAATTAAAATAATTACGACAATTATATTGATTATTACATCACCGACGCTGTTTTTGTCTTGTTTGTTTTTCATAGTTTCTCCTTTAAAATCATATCTGATGTAAAGTTTCCAAAGAAATAAAAAGTCGGGAGGACAATATTGCCTCCCGACTTTGTTTGCCTTAAATTCCAAGCAAATGTCCAATTTAGATTATATCACAATAA
>DAOTGG010000049.1:0-7193 GCA_035446985.1 Eubacteriales bacterium | reverse complement strand
GACACTTCTATCGCTATGGCGTCGGGGTCAGACGCTGCCCGCAACGTTTCGCACCTAGTGCTTATGGACGACAATTTTTCGAGTTTGCCGAAAGTAGTTGCGGAAGGCAGACGCGTGGTCAATAACATACAAAACGCTTCTTCAATGTTCTTTATGAAGACTGTTTACACAATCGCGCTAATGATGTTTATTATCATAATGGACATGGCGTTTAGCAAAAGTTATTATTATCCGTACAAAATGACTAATATTTTGATGCTCGAAACGGTGATAGTGGGACTGTCGAGCGTAATGCTGTCATTGCAGCCAAATACAAGCGTTATCAAAGGGCATTTTTTGGTGAACGTATTTAAACGAAGTTTGCCCGCAAGTATTACTTTCTTCACCGTCACTATGTTTTTGTATGCTTTCCAAGCAAAAAGCGGATTACCCGCAACGCAGGAAAGCCTAGTGACAATAGCTGCGATAGCGTACACTTTCTGCGGATTTTACGCTCTGTATATGGCGTGCAAACCGACAAGACCGTGGAAAGTTTATCTGCTTATCGGTATCGCTGTTATGCTCGTATTCGGAACGATATTTTTCGGCGGATTTTTCGATTACGTTGCGCTTAATCGAGAAGAAGTTTTACTCTTGCTTGCCACGATATTCGGCTCCGCGCCGCTGTATCTTGTGCTGTACAAAATATTCAACGGATTTAAGTCCGCTAACTAACATTTTTTAAAAATTAAGGAAAATATATAAATGCTTATACAAATCACGAACGGAACTTTTTTTTATAACGAAAAAAAAGTTTTTGAAGACGTCTCCTTGCAAATAAACGAAAACGACAAAATAGGTTTTGTCGGACGCAACGGAGAAGGTAAAACCACTCTTATTCATGCGTTAATCAAAGATTACGCACTAAGAGACGGAGAAGTGTCTCATAAAAGCAATCTCAGAATAGGTTATTTAAAACAAAACAGCGGTCTGGATTCCGATAAAACCGTGTACGACGAAATGAATTCGGTCTTTGCCGAAGTACATGAAGCTGAAAGAGCGATGCGTCAATTGGAAAACGAAATATCAGTCCTTGACCACAACAGCGAAGAATATCGGCAAAAACTAAATAGATACAACGCGAAGAACGCTTTTTTTGAAGCCAACGACGGCTATAATATCGAAGTCAAAATAAAGACGATACTCAACGGAATGGGATTTACCGACCGCTACAATCAAGTGATAAACACAATGAGCGGCGGCGAAAAAACACGTCTGGCTATATGCAGACTGCTTCTTACTCAACCTGAGTTACTTATAATGGACGAACCTACGAACCATCTGGATTTTACCACCTTGCAATGGCTGGAAGGGTATTTGGCTTCGTATAAAGGCGCGCTGCTGCTCGTTTCGCACGACAGGTATTTTTTGGACAAGCTGGTAAACAAAATTTGGGAAATAGAAAATTTTACCGTAACCGAGTTTACGGGCAATTATTCAAAATTCAAACAGCTCAAAGAAGCGGCGTTACTCAGAAGTCAGCAGGAATACGAGCGTCAGCAAAATAAAATAGCGTCGATGCTCGATTACGCGCAGCGTAATATCGCAAGGGCAAGCACGTCAAACAGCGCTAAGTCACGGCTCAAGCAAGTCGCAAATATGGAAAAAATCGATAAGCCGTACGTCGAAAGACGTGTGCCAAGATTTGATTTTACCTTTGAAACGCCGTCGCTCAAAACGCCGATTACGGTAAAAAATCTGACTCTAAAAGGCGGAGAAAGATTATTGCTTGAAGACGTTTCGCTGGAAATAACGCGCGGCGACAAGGTCGCGCTTATCGGTCCGAACGGGGCGGGAAAATCCACTTTTATAAAAAAAGTAGTAAAAGCCGTGAACGACGACTACGCTTCCGTCAGGCTATGCCAAGGCGTTGTTTTAGCATATTACGACCAGGAAAATTTGAACTTTAATCCCGAAGACACCGTTTTGCAAGCCGTGTGGGAAAAACACTATCGGCTCACTCAAACGTACGTAAGAAAAGTTTTGGCGCAGGCGTTACTTTCGCAGGAAGATATTGACAAAAAAGTCCGTCAGCTTTCGGGCGGCGAAAGGGCAAAACTCGGTCTGGCTATGATGGTTATCGAAAAAGGCAATACGCTCGTAATGGACGAACCGACAAACCACCTAGACTTGACCAGCCGTGAAAGTTTGGAAGAATCTCTCGCAGATTTTAGCGGAACCGTTTTGTTCGTCTCTCACGACAGATATTTTATTAATAAAATCGCCACAAAAATAGTGGAAATAGAAAATAAAAAATTTAACGTTTATAAGGGTAATTTTGACGACTATATAGCGGAAAATCAGCTGTTAAAAACGCAGGAAACTCAAACGGTCGAAACTCCCGTTGTAGTAAAAAAACAGACTACGGCGTATTTGAACCCGAAAGAGCGAAAGGCTCTTGCTAACGCAAAAATAAAACACAAAGAGCTTGAAAAAGAAATAGAGGAATTAGAGAAAAAACAATCAGTATTAGAAGAAGAGATTTCTTCCAACGAAGTAGCGAGCGACTACAAGCTTTTGTCGCAAAAATGTTCAGAACTGGCGGAGCTGAAAAAACAGACTGATTCTTTAATTGCGGAATGGGAAAAGCTTGCCGAATTACTGATATAAACGACCAAAGGAGTAGATTTTTATGCCGATAAAAACCGCGCTGATTTTCGGCGGAACGGGCGGAATAGGTGAAGCGACGACGGGACTTTTTACGCAAAAAGGTTACCGGGTAGTTTTTACATACTTTAATTCCGCAGAAACGGCAAACAAAATCTCTGAAAAAACGGGCGCGTTATCGGTTAAATGCGATATTCGCAACCAAAAGCAAGTTAGTTCCGCAGTCGAGCTAATTATAAAAAAATTTAAACACATTGACGTTTTGGTAATTTGCTCGGGGGTAGCAAAACAAAATATGATAAACGACGTAACGGCGGACGAATTTGATTTTTTAATAGATACCAATCTAAAAGGCGCGTTTTTCGCCGCAAAAGCAGTTATTCCGTATATGGTGAGCCAAAAGCAAGGCAATATTGTTTTTGTTTCATCGTTGCTTGGCCTTGACGGCTGCAGCTGCGAGAGCGTTTATTCATTGACAAAAGGCGGCGTTAACGCTTTTTCAAAATCTCTGGCAAAAGAGCTTGGCACTAGCGGCATAAAAGTTAATACCGTTTGCCCAGGACTAATTGATACAAAAATGAACGGCAACTTAACGGAAGAAGAAAAACAAGAGCTTGTCGAATCCGCTGTGATAAAAAGAATAGGTATGCCAATTGACGTGGCGAACGCAATATTCTTTTTAGCGGAAACTCAATATATCACGGGAATAGACTTGACGGTTTCGGGCGGATTAATTATATAAAACTATTCGTTTTTGCAAAAATTTTGTCAAAAATCGTAAAATTTTTTAACTAATATAAAAATAGGTTATTGACTTTTTTAAATAGGTGTAGGAGTATAGATATGCAGTGGTACTGGATTGTAATTTTAAGCGTGTTCGGGTTGTGGTTTATTTATTCGTTATTAACGAGTTTTACTATGGCTCATTACAGCGCAAGACCGAAAAAATTTACTGATGAAGAATGTATTAAACGCGAAAAAGATTTAATAAAATTTGATTCGACGAATTTCGATAAACTAAGCCGAGAAACTTTTGAATTGAATACGGACGGCGCGCTGATAAAAGGTTATATTATTTATAACGAAAAAAAGAGCGACAAGGTGGCGATTATCGTTCACGGGTTTACCGCAAGCGTAATTAGCTGCGCAAAATACGGCGAGATTTTTTACAATCTCGGTTACAATATCGTAACGTTTGACCAAAGATATTTCGGTCAAAGCACGGGCGACTCCTGCACTATGGGTTATCGTGAAAGCGGCGATTTACTGGAAGTTATAAAGTTTGTAAAAACTAAGTTTATCAATCCAAAAATCGTTTTGCACGGCGAATCTATGGGGGCGGCGACGGTATTACTCGCTTTGCCCAAGACCGACAGTTCGGTTATATACGCTGTGTCGGATTGCTCGTTTTCCCGCTGTAAAAAGCTCTATCGTTACGTTACAAGAAGAACGACGTTATTTTTCTCATCGTTTCCGATTACGGATTTAGCTTGTCTTTGGACAAAAATCCGATACGGATTTTGGCCGCGAAACGTAAACCCAATAGAAGCGGTACAAAACACAGATAAGCCTATTTTATTCATTCACGGCAAGGCGGATAAATTTATACCCAGTTATATGTCGGAGCAGATGTATGAGCAATCGTCAAATCCTTTGAGCGAATTGTATTTGACACCCAACGCAAAACACGCTATGAGTTTTGCTGAAAACCAAGACAAGTATAAAGAGTTAATAAAAAATTTTGATATAAAAATCAACACAAATGGAGGAAATTTATGAAAGTATCCCAGATGCCTTACAAACGGGTTGACAAAGCCGAAGTTTTAGCAAAATTTGCCGACTTAACCCGTAGATTTGAAAACGCAAAAACACTTGACGAAGCGAAGAAGGTAATTCAAGAACACGACGAACTGAAAATCGACGTATCGACTCAATTTGTTTTGTCATACATACGCTTTACGCAAGACACAAGAGACAAATTTTACGCCGATGAAAAAGATTTTTGGGACGAGTTTATACCCGAATTGCAGCTTGCGGACGTTAACTTTACAAAACTGTACGTAACGTCGCCACTTTCCCCTGAACTGAGAAAAGTTTATCCGCCGATTTTATTCAAAATAATTGAACTGGATATGAAAGCCAACGATGAAAGAATTTTGAAATTCAAAATTGAAGAAAATAAACTAACTTCCGAATACACCAAACTTATGAGCAGTTTATTGATAGACTTCAACGGCGAAAAACTTCCACCGTCAGGTATGGGCAAATATATGAGCAATCCCGACAAAGAATTGCGCAAAAAAGCTATGTTCGCTCTGGGCGAAAAATACAGCGAGTACAATCAAAATCTTGACGACATTTACGACAAGCTTGTAAAAAATCGTACGGAACAAGGCAAAGAAATGGGATATGAAAATTATTGTCCCATTGGCTACGCTAATATGAAGCGTACTTGTTACGGCAAAGAAGAGATAGCCGCTTTTAGGGAAAATGTAAAAAAATATTTCGTTCCGCTGGTATCCAAGCTTAAAGAACGCATCCGCGTTGAACAAGGCTGGGACAAAGTAATGA
Source organism: Eubacteriales bacterium (assembly GCA_035446985.1). Lineage (GTDB taxonomy): Bacteria > Bacillota > Clostridia > Christensenellales > CAG-314 > JAQUSX01. The sequence continues at coordinate 1,976 of DAOTGG010000049.1, read as the reverse complement.
TTTACGATGAAAACGTTTATACAAAAGACGAGCCGAAACCTATCGGCACACCGGAAGAAATTTTTGCCGCTGGCAAAAAAATGTACAGCGAAATGTCGCCTGTATGCTATGAGCTCTTTACGAAAATGTGCGAAATAGAAGCGTTTGATCCGCTTTCACGCGAAGGCAAATGGGGCGGCGGTTATTGTATTTCAATAGACAAATACGAAACTCCGTTTATTATCGCAAACTTTAATGGAAGCGCGGGCGATGTCGACGTATTGACTCACGAGTTCGGTCATGCTTTGGCTGCTGACAGAGCTTTCAAAATACCGCAATACGCAGTAAGAGAACCCGCAATGGAAACAGCGGAAGTTCATTCCATGAGTATGGAATTTTTGGCTTATCCTTGGATGGAAATGTTTTTCGGCGACAAAACTCCCGAATATATATTCAGCCATATATGCGGAGCTCTTTCGTTTATTCCTTACGGAACGACTGTGGACTATTTCCAACAAGTATGCTATGACAATCCCAATATGACGCCCGCTGAAAGAAACGCATTTTGGACAAAACTCGAAAAAGAATTTTTGCCTCATATGCACGACGAGGGCATACCGTTTTACGGCGAAGGCAGACGCTGGCAGCGTCAAGCTCATATTTTTGAATCGCCTTTCTACTATATTGATTACTGTCTGGCGCAGTTTATCGCATTCGAATTTTTGGCATTATCCAAAAAAGATTACAAAAAGGCGCAGGAAGTTTATATGGCGTTTTTGGTTCAAGGCGGAACGAAACCGTTTACCGAATTGGTCGAAAGCGCGGGCTTGAAATCGCCTTTTGAAGAGGAAAGCTTTATTGAAATCGTAGATGTTATTGAAAAAATCCTTAAAATATAATTTTTAAATAGCGAAAAATAATTTAAAAAACGGACAAAATTGGTCCGTTTTTTTATTATTTACTATTGATTTAATTGTGAACGCGATATATAATTATACTATAAGGAGAATTGATTATGAAATATTGCGTTCATTGCGGTGCGGAAATTTTTGACGAAGCGGTAGTTTGCGTGCATTGCGGCAGAGCTGTGCCAAGCGCTTGCGTTAAACCCGAAAACAAAGCGTTGGGAATATTGGCTATTATCTTCGGCGTGGTTCAATGTGTTATAGGTTTTATACTTAGCATAATCGGGTTGTCTATTTACAAAGAGCCCGAAAACAAAAGGAACTGCAAAGTAGGACTCGGCTTATCAATAGCTTTTATTCTTTTATACATAGTGATGTTCATTTCTATAATAGGCTTACAAACCAATCCGTTCTCATGGTTTTTTGAAATCTAATTAACTTTAAAAATAAGGAGAATTTATGAAATACTGTGAAAAATGCGGAAGCGAAATCCAAGACGAAGCCGTAGTATGTCCTAATTGCGGCTGTGCGACAACAAAAATTATTAAAGAAGGCAAGGCTATAGGCATCTGCGCGATTATATTCGGCGCGTTGGGGGGCTTAATTGGTCTTGTGTTAGGTATAGTAGGTCTAAACGTTTATAAAGAACGCGCGAATAGAATAAACAGCGCAATAGGTTTGGGACTTTTTTGTCTTTGGGCAGTCGTTTGGATAGTAATAAGAATTTCATTGTTTTAATATTAAAAAATCAAAGCCGCCAGTTGTTTGGCGGCTTTTTATTATTTTTTTATATAGAATTTATTCGTCTTCTTTAGATATTTCGTCTGCGGTATAAACACGGCTGCCGAAGTCTAACATTACTCTGGTTGACTGATTATATCCGCTTGATGAAAACTGTTGATTGAGCTTAATTCCCGCGTTGGTTAGTAAATCGCCGTAAGCAGTATAGTTTTCCATTTCGCAAGGCAGCATCATACCGTTTTCGATCATTTTGACAAATTCGGGATTACCCGCCATTTGCGGCATTGCGACGTAAATAAGGTCGCCAAAATTTTTTGCCGGAATAAACTGCGGGCGGGTTTTGACCGAATA
>DAOTGG010000048.1:0-7465 GCA_035446985.1 Eubacteriales bacterium | reverse complement strand
AATATAAGTGTAGATCACGCTACATTTGGCGCGCAAGTCGCGATTGAAAGACAGCCCGAAAATTTATTATCCCAGATTATGGCTTACGTTATTGCAAGTCATCATACGGGTTTAAATAACGGAGGCAACGCGGTTGATATAGAGAACAATACTTTGGCGGCAAGATTGAAAAAGAAATTTGATGCCAATGAAGCATATCAGAAAATGATTGAAGAAGCGAAACTTGAAGATACGCAAAAAATAACTGATAATTTAAAACTTACAGTAGACGACTATTATCAAAACCGAGAATATTTTTCGTTGCGTTTTTCAACAAAAATCCGAATGCTTTTATCCGCTTTGGTGGATGCGGATTGGATTGATTCCGAAACTTTCAGTAACGGGAAACAAGACAGGGGAATAGAAGTTGATTTTATTCATTTATTAAATAAACTTAATGATTATTTATCAAAATTTTCCGCCGATACGCCAATAAATAAGGCAAGAAAAAATTTTTCCAATCAAGCTATAAAACATATAAAAAGTGAAAAATCTCTTTTCAAACTCGATATGCCTACGGGGAGCGGAAAAACGCTGACTTCTATAAGGTTTGCTCTAAATAGATTGTTAGAAAAACACAAAAAAAGAATCATTTATGTTGTTCCTTATACAAGTATAATAGACCAAACTGCAAAAGAGCTGAAAAAGATTTTCGGCGAAGAAATCGTAATAGAACATCATTCAAATTTTGACTTGGAAAAATTGACTCCGGAAGAACAGGAAAAATACAAATTCGCTACGGAAAACTGGGACGCGCCGATAATTATAACCACTAATTTACAATTTTTCGAATCTTTTTACGCTAATAAAAACAGTAGGCTCAGAAAATTACATAATTTACGCGACAGCGTTATTTGTTTTGACGAACTACAGACGATACCGCTAAAATGCCTCAAACCGTGCTATGACGCGATTAAAATACTCACGTCAGACTACAGCACTGACGCTGTATTTATGACCGCGACTATGCCTAATCCCGATAAGTTTATAAATATCTTGAGCGAAGCGGAAGATTTGATTGATGATAAATCAGACTATTCATTATTTAAACGCAGTAAAATTTCAAACATTGGCGAAATTTCTCTTATCGAATTTTGTAATCAACTTGACCTAACAAAATCAAATTTAATTGTGACAAACTCAAAAAAACAAGCGCGCATTATATACCAAAACATTGTAGACGCAAAAAAATATTTTTTGACCACATGGCTTACTCCGTATGATCGAAAACGCATTATAGACGAAATAAAAAGCGATTTATCATGCAATATTCCCATCACGGTTGTTTCAACTTCTTTGGTGGAAGCGGGGGTGGACTTGGATTTTGAAAACGCCTACAGATGGATTAACGGCATCGATTCAATTTTACAATGTGCTGGCAGATGCAACAGAGAGGGCAAAAGGAATTACGGCGACACAAAAATTTTCTGGTTAAGCGATATTGACGACGTGAAAAATAGTGAAACTGTGACAAAAATTCAAATTACCAAAAATCTTTTAAATAAATTTGCCGATATAGACCAACCTGAGCCGTGCAAAAAATATTTTGAAAAATTATTTGAAAATAAAATCGATACCATTACCACGCTTAATTTTTCAAATTATTTTGATAAAACGAAACTTCTCATAAAAGATAAAAAAATCCCATTTTTCAGTGTGAGATTTTCAGATTACGCGCAGGATTTTAATTACTTAGATAACGCGACCGTGGACCTAATAATAAAGAATAGCGATAGTGAAAAAATTTTAAAACAAATGGAATATAATCCCACAATCGTTTTAAAAAGAGCTTTGCAAAAATATGTTATTTCGATTTACGAATACGAGTTGAAAAAGCTCATATCAAACGGTTGCGTAACTCAGACAAAAGACGGTATTCATTGTCTTGCGGATAGGCGGTATTACGACGAAAAGTTGGGGTTAATATTCGACCTAGAAAACAAAGACAATTACATAACTACATAAAAAGGAGGAAAAAATGTACGGAATTAAATTGCTAATCAAAGGCGATTACGCTTGTTTTACCCGCCCGGAAATGAAAGTCGAACGAGTTAGTTATGATGTGCCGACGCCGTCCGCCATGAGAGGCGTGATTGAAAGTATTTATTGGAAACCGCAAATTAAATGGTCAATCGATAAAATTCACGTTTTAAATCCGATAAAATACTCGAATATTCGGCGCAACGAAATGAAAGAAAAACTTTTGTTAAGCAAGGTAAAACAGCAAATGACTGACCCAGAAGTGGATATCAGCCTTTACCGAGGCGGAGATAATATCAACCAAAGAGGAGCATTGATACTTGCAGACGTGGCTTACGGCATTGAAGCGCATTTCGACGTCATTGATGGCGAGGATATGGACAAGCATTACGCGATAGCCGCGCGAAGAATGAAAAACGGTCAGTATGTAAAAGTTCCCGTGCTTGGATGCAGGGAATTCCCGGCGCAATTCGAATACGTCGAAGAAATTCCAAAAAGTCCGCTTATTGGTGAAGCAGATTTGGGGTTTATGCTCTACGACCTAAAATTTCCACCATCAGATAAAGATGGGAGTTGGTCGAACAAGGGTGAACCGATTTGGTATAGACCAAAAATGATTGACGGCATAATCGACGTAGCCGAATGTTTTGAAAAGACGGGGGTGAACAAATGATAATAAACGCGTTAAGCCGCTATTATGACTGCTTAAAAAGTTTACCCAATAACCCTTTGCCGCCTATGGGCTATTCAAAAGTAGATATTGATTACGTTATCGTATTGAATAATGAAGGCGAAATGGTGAATATCTTGCCGCACACAAAATCGATAGTTGAAAAAAACAAGACTAAAGAAGTCCCTATAAAAGAAATTTTACCCCAGAGAATAAACGCGACTTCAGTAAAAGCGAATTTTTTAGAGCATAGACCTGTTTATATTTTCGGAATGGAATTTGATAAAGACCAACTCTATATTACCGATAAATCAACAAAATCTTTTTCTGATTATCAAGAAAAAGCAAAGATATTCGCAAATATACAAAGCGATATGGCTCAAGCGCTTTATAAGTTTTCGACTAAATGGAGATCGGAAAATGAATTAAATAATTCGCTTATAAATTCATTAGGCAAGGGGTATGCGTCCGCTAAATTTACTTATTGTTTGGAATCAGACATCAACTTATTGGCATGCTATGACAAAGAAATTACTAAATTATGGAATGAATTAAATAAAAAACAAAACGAAAGCGATGCGGAATATTTGTCTTATTGTTCTATTTGCGGTGAGTATTTGCCGATAGCAAGATTGCATGATAATTTAAAAGGTATAAAAGGCGGAATGTCGGTCGGTACAAATATAGTATGTGTTAATAATCCCGCGGAAGAATCCTTTGATATGGAACAAGGTAAAGTGGCGAGTGTAAGCGTAGATATCATGAAAAAATACACGTCCGCTTTTAATGCTTTAACCATAAGTCCATATAATCATACTTATTTGGGCGACGTTACACTTTTATTTTGGGCGGAAAGCGAGATAAGTCCATTAGAAATCGCCGAGTCTTACGCCGTAGCGAATAATTTTATCGAAGAAAGCGAGGAGACAAGTAAAACTGTAAAAAATTGTCTAGATTATATTCGGCAGGGAAAACAGTTTGATGAAACGGCGTTAACTTTACTGGATACAAAATTTTATGTTCTAGGAATAAAGCCAAACGCTAGCAGGCTTACTATTAAATTTTTCTATGTCAATACTTTCGGCAAAACTTTGGATAACATTAAACAACATTATGACGATTTAAGGCTTTATGATGATCAAAAAATTCCGTCGGTTTCAAAAATTATTTATGAAACAATTTCCCCTAATAGCACAAATAAAGACCCTAATCCTTCGCTTGTTAGCGGATTGTTCTCGGCAATACAAAACGGTGCAATGTATCCAGTAAATTTATTGTCGGGTATTATTCGAAGAATAAAAACGGATCAGGATACCGACAAAAGTAAATTTGTCAAAATTAACGAAACGCGAATTTCAATCATAAAAGCGTATCTTAGTCGCAGTCAAAGAATTTTAAATAAAGGAGAAAAAGTAACAATGAGTTTAAACAAAACTAACGTCAATCCTGCTTATTTATGTGGAAGACTGTTTGCCGTGCTAGAAAAGTTGCAGTCGGAAGCTATACCTGGAGTAAATGCAGGGATAAAATCTAGATATTTTTCGTCAGCGTGTACGACTCCAGCTATGGTTTTTCCAAGACTATTAATTCTTGCGCAAAATCATATAACAAAACTTGAAAAATCGGGGTTTTTGGAAAGCATTATGAGCGAAATAATGGGTAGTCTTAACGACAGCTTTCCCAAAAAACTCGATATCGAAGAACAAGGTAAATTTATTTTAGGTTACTATCAGCAAAACAAAGATCTTTATACAAAAAAGGAGGATAGATAAATGAGCGAACTAAAAAATAGATATGAATTTGTAATTCTTTTCGATGTGGAAAACGGAAACCCAAACGGTGATCCCGACGCGGGCAATATGCCGCGCGTAGACGTGGAATCAAACCTTGGCATAGTCACAGACGTGTGCCTGAAACGCAAAATACGTAATTATGTTGAAATCGTTAAGCAAGGCGAAGAAAAATATAATATTTTAGTTAAAAACGATCAAGCGTTAAATACAAAATTCACGGCTGCTTATAAAGCTTTAGATCTCGAAACTGGAAAAGAAGGTAAAAATAAAGGCGACGTAAAAAAAGCGCAGGAATATATGTGCGAAAATTATTATGACGTGCGTACATTCGGTTTCGTTATGAGTACTGGAAAAGATCAGTGCGGCATTGTAAGAGGACCCGTACAGCTTAATTTTGCGAAAAGTGTAAACCCGATTTTCCCGCAGGAATTGACAATCACGCGCCAAGCTTTGACGACGGAAGAAGATATGAAAGATAAGTCTAATACGATGGGCAAGAAAAACATCGTTCCTTACGGACTGTATCGTGCCGAAGGTTATGTTTCCGCATTGCTCGCAAACAAAACCGGATTTGACGACAATGATTTAACTTTGCTTTGGGAAGCAATAGAAAATATGTTTGAACATGACCACAGTTCATTACGCGGGAAACTTTGCATGCGTAAGCTTGTTATATTTAAGCATCAAAGCGAGCTTGGCAACGCGCCGTCTCATAAAGTCTTTGAATCCGTAAAAATTAAAAAACTTATTGAAGGTCCCGCGCGTCAGTACGGTGATTATGAAGTCACAATTGACAACGTTCCGCAAAATGTCGAAGTCGAAGTCAGATAATTTGGACTACATACAGTTGCGTAATCTGCAACATTATTTGTATTGTCCAAAACGCTGGGGGCTTATGAATATAAATTGCGATTGGCAAAGCAATGCCTTAGTGGCTATCGGCGACGTTATACATACTCGTGTTGACGAGATGAAACTCGTCACTAATACGCAAACAAAAATAACAGAGCGGGCGGTGGCGGTCTATAATGATTTTTATAAACTTGTCGGAAAAATAGACGCCTTGGAGCTGACCCGCTCTCCCCAAGGCTTATACGTTTCCAAATACGGAGACAAATTTGATTTTGCCATTATTGAATATAAAAAGGCAAAACCCAAAATCGGTGGCGATTACGGAATGGACGACGCCATTCAAATGTACGGACAAAAACTTTGCGTCGACGAAATGTTTGGCTGTGACGCGAAAATGATTTTATACTACTGCGATATTAAAAAGCGAATTAACGTTAGCGTAAACAAAGAACTTCACGATTTATTTTTTAAAGTATATCAAGAAGTTATTTTCGCTTTATCTAATAACATTATACCGCAAAAAGAATCCGACCAAAGCTGCGGCGGCTGTTCGCTTGCCGACGTATGTTTGCCTAAGTGCTACGCTAAAGATAAATCGGTTAAGAATATGATTTTAGAACAAAATGAAAAAATTACTTAATACACTATATATAACCAGCGAAAATGCGTTTTTATCATTAGATGGCGAAAATATTATAGTAAAAACGGATGAAAAAGAAACTCGTTTACCGCTTTGTATAATAGAAGAGATAGTGTGTTTTAATTATCAAGGTTGCAGTCCAAAACTTATGGGTAAATGCGCTGAAAACAATATTGCTCTTTCTTTTCTCTCGCCAAATGGCAAGTTTTTAGCAAAAATCGTTGGAGTTACAAAAGGTAACGTTTTTACTAGAGTCGCGCAAATAAAAACATTTGAAGATAATGATTCACGCCTAAATTTAATTAGAAACACAATAGGCGCGAAATTTTGCAATATGAAATTTTTTATTTCACGTTCTTTAAGAGATTATCCCGAAATAGACGAAGACCGAAGTCTGTCAAAATTGATGGAAGATATAAATCACTTTACAAAGCAATTATATAAAGAAGCAGATATAGATGTTTTGCGTGGCATCGAGGGAAACATTTCTCATATATATTTCAATTTATTCGACAGATTTTTTCGCGTGGGCGAATTTTCATTTCACGGACGAAGCAAAAGACCGCCGCTTGACGAAATTAACGCTGTTTTATCGCTGCTATATACGATGCAATCAAATGTCATTGGATCAGCATTAGAAACGGCAGGCATTGATCCGTATATAGGATATTTTCATACGTTGCGTTCGGGAAGGCAGTCATTGGCGCTGGATATGATAGAAGAATTTAGGGCAATTATTGATAGGTTTGTTGTTAGTGTATTTAATTTGAAACAGCTAGGAAAAGAAGATTTTGATTATTTACTGGGCGGGACTGTATTTTTAAATGATGAGGGACGAAAAAAATTGATAAAACTATGGCAGGAAAAGAAGAAAGAAACCATACAACATCAGTACTTGGGTGAAAAAATACCTTTTGGTTTATTGCCTTTCGTGCAAGCATCACTTTTTGGAAAATATCTTAGAAAGGAGATTAAGGAATATCCTCCTTATTTATTGAAATAATGTTAATATTAATAACTTATGACGTAACTACTGTTGATGCAGCAGGCAAGACAAGACTACGGCAAATCGCCAAGGCATGTCAAAATTACGGACAACGCGTTCAAAATTCTGTATTTGAAATAAATACAGATTATGGAACAGTTGTGAAATTGAAAGCGCGGCTGTTGCAAATTATAGACTCAAAAAAAGACAGTCTACGATTTTATCATTTAGGTAATAAATGGGAAAAGAAGGTCGAACATTATGGCGTAAAGGAGTCGTATAATCCTGAAGATGCATTAATTATATGATTTGCGAACCGAAGGTGATTTCGCTTAAAAATTTGTGTCAGAGATTGTTTTTTAAGAATTTATATGTTATTATTACTAATAAATAAATATTTCTTTATTTTTATAGTATTTTTTCTTTAAATTTTTTTATTTTTTTTAAATTAGGGTCGCACCCCGCGTAGGGTGCGTGGATTGAAATTTATAAATGCGTTTGGTCGT
>DAOTGG010000047.1:0-7992 GCA_035446985.1 Eubacteriales bacterium | reverse complement strand
CATAGATTGTCTGTAATAGTTTTCCAAGGTGGTTTTATGGTCGTCTTCTTTCATTACATAAGTTTTGTTGTTTTCGGCGGTGACTTCGGAATACACGCCAAAAGAAATCGCGCATACCGCCACAATGCTCAAAAATATTATCCATACGTTTTTTGTTTTCATTTTATTTTATTCTCCTTACCTGCTATACACAGAAGACGTGACTGCCAATGGTGACAATGATTCGTTTACTGCGTATCCATTGATTAGTCGCCGTAGCGGGGTTGTAATAAAACAAACTGCCGTACGTCGGATCCCATCCGTTCAAAGCGTCCTGCGCAGCTTTTGTGCATTCGTCATTGGTTCCAAGGTTTATTTGTCCGTCGGAAACAGCGGTAAACGCTCCGCTTTGATAAATAACGCCCGCTATGGTATTAGGAAAAGTACTGCTCTTTACCCGATTAAGCACGACTGCCGCAATGGCAACTTTGCCCGTATAGCTTTCACCCCGCGCCTCGCCGTACACCAAGCAAGATAACAAATACAAATCCGACGAGCTAACGCCGCTTGAACTGGACGAAGCCGTACTCAAATTCACGCCCATTTTTGCCGCCGTGTATTTACCGACGATGCCGTCAGCCGTAAGACCGTTTACTCTTTGAAAATACTTGACTGCGGCTACCGTTTTCGGACCGTAAATTCCGTCAACGTATCCCGTGTAATAACCCCAGTTTTTTAATTTTGTTTGAATCGTCTTGACAAGCGTGCCTGTCGAGCCTTGCTTGACTACCGCCGCTTCCGCTTTTTCAGTCGGTATGATAACGAGCGCAGCCGCCACCGCAACGCAGATAGCAAGCGTCAAGCACATTATTTTTATTTTTGTGTTTTTCGACATATTATCCTCCAAAAATTCGCTTCTTTATTTTAGTATCGAAAATTAATTGAAAAAATATGCGAAACCGCATTTAAAAAAACAACGGAAAAACACCCGCTTAGGAAAAATATCTTAAATTAAAAATTACAAATAAAATTCGGAAGACTTTTTAATCTTCCGAGCCGTAAAAACTTTTTATTATTTCAAGGATTTTTGAGCGGTAAACGATATCGTTCGTGCCGTTTTCCGTTCCGCCCACAAAACATAACGGCGGATAAATAACGCACCACCAGTTTTCACCTTGTCCGCTCCCGAGATTAAGCACCAACGCCTGATATACTCCCGAAACGAGCGTAATATTACCGTACGTTCGGGTAGGGAAAACTTCGCTTTTTATTTCGGCTTTTGAAGTATAATTGCAGCCGTTTTGCGCCAAAACGTAGTCCGCTGTTTTTTCAATGCCCCTTAGGTTATCTCTCACAGCTTTTTCCGCAGACTCCAAAGTGTCGCATTCCGCGAGTATCGGTATAAGATAGTCAACGACGGCGTCTTTGACCTCGTATTTAACTGACTGGCTGATATTATCGTTTCCGTCCGCGCGTATATGTATGCGAAAGTAGGTCTGTCCGTTTGACGGAATGAGCAGCACGCAGCAAAGCACAACAACTATAACTAAAAAAATAATAAACCCTTTCATTTTTACCCCGAATAAAAAAAATCTCGCGCAGATTATGCGCGAACAGAAAATTTATAATCGGGATAATTATGAAAAACAACTCGTAAAAAGTCGTATATTGCGGAATTTAACTGCAAAAGCTCATTTAATTCAGGAAATTTCCAATATCTCGGTGCCGCTGTCGGTGGAAGCGCATACCATAGACTCTATGCCGTTTGCGTTCATTTTTGCGGCGAATCTCTGAGCTTCTTTAATGTCGCGACACAACAAAAACATATTTCCGCCGCTGCCAGTCAAGACGGGTTGGGGCAAACCGCATTTAATGCAAGTTTCAACTATCTTGCTGAGCTTTGGCGAAAGTCTAAAAGCAGCTGGTTGAAGATTATTGCCCATAAGCTTTCTCGCTTCCGTAATGTCGCCCCTGGCTAACGCCGCTAATAAAGCTTCGTTATCATAACGGGTATAATCGGGCTGTCTGTCGTACTCGGCAAAAACTTCTTTTGTGGACATTCTTTCGCCCGTAAAAACAACAAAATAAAATGATTTCCCGCTGCCCACAAACATGATATTATCGCCTTTGCCTGTCGCTACGCCAAGTCCGCCTCGTATCATATACGCGATATCGCTGCCGAATTCCGACGCTATTTCAAGCATTTGCTCATCCATATTGAGTCCGAATAGTCGGCGCATACCGCACAAAGACGCAGCCGCGTCCACACTCGAGCCCCCCATACCGCCGCCCGCGGCAACGTGTTTTTCTACGATTATATCTACTCCGTCGGTATTAAAACGCTCGACAACGGCGTTAGCCACCTTAAAAGCCGTATTTCCTTCATCTAACTCGCCGTTAACCTTCACGCTGACTTTTTTGTCTTGTCTTGCCGTAATAGTAACTACGTCGCAAATATCGATAGAAGTAACAACGCTGGAAAGAGAATGATACTTGTTGTCGTACATTCCTTCAATATTTAAAGTAAGATTAAGTTTTGCGTTGGTTTTTATTTTTACGCCCATAACTAGATGTTACAATATTTTAATCAAGTTAGTCAAGTTTTTGCATAACAAAAAAGGATTCGTTGCCAAATCCTTTTTTTCGAAAAATTTATTGTTTTTTACAGTTTGTGATACAAAACTATTTTCGCGTCAGCTTCCAGCGGCGCAGCTAAATCAGGATTTACAGCTAAAATATCTTCCTGTTTCATGTGCAGCCACTTCGCCACATCCCAAATTGTGTCGCCCTTATGAGCCAGCACTACTTCTATCGCTCCTTCCGCGCGGTTAAGTTCTTCGCCTTGCTCGATTGCGGATATAGCGGAATAAGTGTTTTCGCGTCTGCCTTCAATGGACAAATTCAGTTTTGCCGTTATATCGGCGTCTTGTCTGTCAAGGCGGTAAGACACGTCTGCAACGTTGACCGAAACGGTAAGCGGAGTATCCGTTGAGATAATTTCGTCTTTAAGCGTGTATGTAAACGGAATCGCAAAACGGGTGGAATCCGTCAACTCTTCTTTTTCATATAAAATATCTCCGCTGACTACGCCTTCGATTTCCGCAAATCCTTCGCCGTTAACGATTTTTATCACATTCGCGCTTATTCCCGATACGGCGATAAATTTGTCTATCATACCCTCCATAGGCACGTTTGCGGTCGTTTCGGTTTCTCCGAAAAACAATCCTATCGGTGTAGCGCTTTTTATTTGTTTGGTAAGAACTGACGTTTCGTGAGTCATGCTATAAGCGTCTGCCGTAACGGTTTTCATTTCCGATTCATATCCGCAAAGCAGCGCCATAGCTTCGATTTCCACCGTGAAACTTGTCGTTGGCAGGTCTTCCACCACGTCCATGTGTATCTTTGTGTTTTTCGTTCTTAGTCTGAGCGACAACGCTGTCGCCTCGTTAAAGCCGTTTACGGGCGCTTCCTGCGTGTAGTCGAAACTTAAAATTTTGAATAATATCTGATTTTCATCGGATATAAAAATCACATTGACGGTGGCTTTGCCCGAAAAAGTTAAGATATTATCCGTTACGGAAAAATCTTTTACCGTTAGAAAACTTTCCGCCAGTAAAATTCTAGCAATATTTTGCTTTACTTCAAGCTCGTTCTCAATTACCGTTGGAATCCTGTCGCAAATAACCATTCGGGAAAATTCAATATCTTTGCCCAATGTCAAAATATCTTCGCCGCCCGTCAAAATCTGCGTTTCTTCGCTTATTACCCCTTCGCCGCTGATTTCCAAAAGCGCGCTTACTTTCGCCACGCCGTTGGTGATTTCATAATTGGTTTCCAGCGGAACCACGTCCCAAAAAACTTTTGCGGCGGGAGTTATGTCGCCTTTTACTTTTTCAGTAAAATCGGCGTTTGCGGTAAGCCCCACGACGTCGCCGCTTTCGGTCACGGCTAGCAGTCTGATGACGGCGCGTCCCGTAAGCAATGCTTCTCCCGCAAGCAGCTCCGACGACAAAATTTCGGGATTTAAGCTTACGCTCAATATTTTTTTAATTTCCTCTTTGCTGTTGATTCTTGATTCCAAAAGGGTGTTTTGCGGCGTCACCGCTATTCTTTTATCGACAAAAATATTATCGTATGACGGTTGAAACATTTGAGCTTCCTCCAAAATAAATATATCAATCTATATTTATGTTTTGGAATGAAAAATAATAACCGCTTTCATATTTCCCTTGAAAGCGATTTTTATTTTTTAAAAGTAAAAAAAATTAATTATTTCAGAAATCTTACGGCAATACGCGATTAAATGAAAAACGCGTTAAAAAGAAGCGCTATTTTTTAAATTTCTTTAAAAGCGATTTCGCCGCACACAATATCGCTGTAACTGCACGACAGCCTGTCAAAAATCTCATTGTAAATAGTCACGACAAAAATATTATCGTACATTTGAGTTATTTTGCCTTTGTAATGGCAAATTCGGTTTCTGCCTTTATTATATCTTATGGCAACTTCTTTGCCAAAATAATCTTCCACCGTCTGTCTTGCTTTATCTATACCCGATTCGGCTTTTCGCATACTTACTCACCTCTTTGGGTATAAGTATTGCCTTATTTGAGCTAATACAAACAAAAAAACCGTTTTATTCAAACGGTTTTATTTTTTAAAAATATTTAATTATTCGTCGTCGTCCTCGTCTTCATCGTCTTCGTCGTCGTCTTCGTCAAATTCCTCGTCGTCCAGATCCCCGATTTCTTCAAAATCATCGTCGTAATTATTGAAGTTTTCCTCGTCGTTTTCGTCTTCAAATTCCGCCTCGTATTCTTCGTCCTGCAGTTCTTCCAGCGGAATTTCAATTTCGTCCGTTTCGGCTTCTTCTTCGTCGTCAAGGAAAGACTTCCATTTGTCGTCTTCTTCCTCTTCGTGCACGTCGGGCTCTATATCTGCGGCAGCGGCGCAGCTTTCGCACATATCTTCGTCTTCGCTTATGACGTTAATTTTGCATACGGGACAGATTTTTACGCCTTCTTCTTCCTCTATATCGTCGCTGAAAACGTTTGTCGCAAGCCCAAGCTCAGCTTTGCAGACGTCGCACATCTCTTGTCTGCTATCAATGTAATTAAGTTCGCAACGCGGACATTTAATGTATGTTATTTTTGACATAAATAATTCCTTCTTCAAAACTAGTTTTTTCTTTGCAATATTGTATATGCATAATGCTAAAATGTAAACTATTTTTCACAAATTTTTTTAGTTTTTTTATAAAAAACCATTCTTTTCTACAAATTTAACATAACGATAGCCGCCATTCCCGTTATTATTCCCAATACCGTCGTTTTTGACAGCTTTTCTTTTAGTAGCGGCGAAATCAAAGCCGCAAGCAGCATTGGTAAAACTCCTGTAATGGGATAAAACAACGCCGCTTCAGTCCTAACCGAAAAAATGGTAAAAGCCATATTGCCAAGCACGGTTATAACGCCTATTATAAGTCCCGTTATCACAAACCATTTGTTTGGAACGTATTCTTTTGCTTGGGTAAAACCTTTTGTTTTAAAGCCCGAGATAACCGCCGCGAATACGAACGCCGTAGCAAACGTGCCGAATAAAAACTGAGTTTGATTTATACCAGGGTTATAAACGTAAGCCGATTTAATAAATAATGACAGTCCGCCGTTGGTCAATAGTCCCAGTAAAACAAAAATCCAAAGTCTGGCTTGTAATTTATTATTTTTATTCTCGCTTTCGGTTTCGTCGTTTTTGCCGCTTTTTTGTCCGTAACTTACTAGGTAACTCGCCACTAAAAGCACAGATAACGCTACCCATTGAATAACGGAAATGCTTTCACTAAACAATATCAGACTGCCGATAAGAGGAATAAATATCGCCAGCGACATCATAAAGTTCACAAAAGCTATTTTGCCGATTTGCAAAGATTTATTGTAAAAAACGAGCATCGAGAAAAACAGAACGCCGTTGCCAAAACCCCACAAAAGAGCTGTGACGTCGACGGATTTTCCAATAAAAGCAAGCGGCGTCAGTATAATAAGTCCCGAACCGAAAATTATTACGTTAAATAAAAAATCGTCGGTTTTGCCAACAGACACGCATTTGCGGTTATAAAGTTTGTAAAAAGGTCCTTGTCCGAAAAGCAGTACGGCAGTCCCAAGAGCGTAAATTATATCCATATTATTTTTTGTATCCCCAACCAACCTGCGCTCCGTTTGCGTTGAATCCGATTTTTTTTGAAAGGTTTTCGCTTGCGGTATTGCCTATTATTATAAGTAAATACGGACGCATATTTTTTTGTAACATTTTTGCCACTATATCATTAGTTACGTAAACTGCGAGATTTTTTCCGCGATATTGGGGCAGGGTATAGATAGGACCGATCGCTCCGTTCCTATGAATCATACACCAGCATACCAATGTGTCTCCGTCGTATATCGCGCTGGTTGGAAAATTTTTACCGCAATATGTTATTTCTTTTAAAGTGACGGGGTAAGCGTATTTTGATTTTACAATTTTGTAATCTTTTACCTTTACGGTACTTAGTTTATACGGACAATTTTCCAGTTTTACGGGTTTTCCTGTGTATTCGTACATATTGCATACTTCTTCGTATACAAAACCGTATTTTTTATAAACCTCAAAAACGCGCGTATCGCACGCGTCAACCCAGACTCTTTTGTCCGTCAAAAACTGCTCGTATGCGTCGGTTAACGCTTTTTCGTCAGTTCCAAAAACGCCGTAATAAAAATTTTTTTTATATTCGATTACAACGCAGTTTATATTTTTAATATCGTCAACGAATATAGGATAGTTTGCTTCTTTATCAAATAAATCGTATTTTAAAGGAAGTTGTTTGTATTTTTCCAAATATTCCGCTATTTTTTCTTTGTCCGTATCTTTTACAGGAAACATTCTAGTATTTTTCTCCTTCTTGCGGCGAATAATGCGAATATATCATATATATTAAAAAAAGACAAGCGGTAAACGCTTGTCAATTTTTCATTTTGCTTTTTTGTTCTCGCAAAATCTTATTAATTCCGTTAATTATCATATCCACGGCTACCTTGTTGTGACCGCCCTCGGGAATGATAAGGTTGGCGTATCGTTTGCTCGGTTCGACGAACTGCTCGTGCATGGGCTTAACCGTCGTTAGCCATTGCTCGATTACGCTTTCTATCGTGCGTCCGCGCATTTTTACGTCTCTTGTTAAACGTCTAATAAATCTTACGTCCGCGTCTGTATCCACAAAAAGTTTTACGTCTATTAAGTCTCTTAGCTTTTCGCTTTCAAATATCAGTATGCCTTCCACAATAATAATATTTGAACTTTCTAAGGTTTGCCAAGTTTCTCTGCGCGCGTGGTTGGAAAAATCATAAGTCGGATGAGTAATAGTTTTCCCCATTTTTAATTCGCTGAGATGTTCCACCATTAAGTCCGTGTCCAATGAGTTAGGGTGGTCGTAGTTTTGCATCGCACGCTCTTCAAAACTCATTCCTTCGTTGGCTTTATAATAAAAATCGTGCGACAGTACCGCGCAGTCGTCCGAAAACGCCTCGATAAGTTTTTTCGCTATCGTAGTTTTGCCGCTGCCTGTTCCGCCCGCTATACCTATAACTATTCTGTCTGGCATAATTTTTCTCCGTTAATTCGCTTAAAATAAGTTGGCTGGTTTTTTATATCTATATTATTATAACCCGATAACGACGGATGTCAAGACGAAAGATATTGTTTTACGAATTATTGAAATTTTTGCGTATAAGTTTTTGCGAAATTTTGAGTTATGTTAAATTTTAAAAGGTCAGAAATAATGGAAATAAAAAACGATAATAATTTCATTAAATATGTAATTAAATTTTTGTTTTTAAAAAAAATAAAAAAACGGGTAAATTACCCGTAAGAATTTGATAGTTTTCAGTTGTTTTTCTAATTTTACCCGAGCATTTTTCATTACGTTAAGTTAGGGATTAATGAAAAAGTCTCGGAATAAAAAAATAGCCCCTATGCAAGGGG
>DAOTGG010000046.1:0-8076 GCA_035446985.1 Eubacteriales bacterium | reverse complement strand
TATTTCCTATCAAAGCTACGAACTCGCCGTTTTTAATGATAAAACGTTCGTAATCGGGCGCGATTTCACCCTCATCGTCAAAGAAAGGCGTTGCGTAAGCCTTTTCGGGCTTTCTGTCGAAATATATTGAGAATTTGTCCGAAAAAATCTTTTGACCAAGTTTGCCTTTGAATATTGACGCGTTGGAAGCGTATTGGTCTATCATAAGGTCGTAAAAAGACTTTCCAAACATATCGCTAGTATCCATCAAAACGGGATATTTGCCCGGTTCAATATCGACGATGTCTCCGTAATGCTCAGTAATTAATTTTACGTCGTTCACCATTTCTTTTTCGTCTATGCTGACTTCGTTAAATCCGTAGAACAGGTCGAAAAGATTTGCCGAGCCGTAAGATTTTACTGACAAGCCAAGACTGAACGTGTTGCCCTTGTATTCCAAATCACAGCCTTTGGTATTGCGGTATTTTGCTTCTACTTCAACGTATGTAACCTTATTGCCGAAAATAAATTTCGGCGCGGCTGCGGAAATTTTGTCCAGCATTTTGCCTACGGATTGCATATAGTTGTCGGTATCGATAATTTTTTTGGTTGTATCCATTTTTTTGACAACGTTTTCGGGTAACTTGCAAGGATAAGGAAGTTTTAATCCCAAATTCTCAACAGCTTGTTTTTCAAGCTCGTCAAAATTGGATTCGCCGATACTGCCCGCAACGCCGATAAAACCGTTGTCGTACACTCTTACGGTGTTGGTTTTTTCGATAGTTTTACGCAGAGATTCGGGCTTATTTTTTACTACATTTATCGTATATTTAACGACTGTACTGGTAAGATATTCTTTTTGCATTTTTCACTAATCTCCTATTGAATATTCATTTTTGAAATTCTTACATACGGTCCGCCGAATGAAACGTGCAAGGGGAACTGTTCCATTTTTCCGCATCCGCCCGTGATTGAACTGCAAACCTTAGAATCTTTTGACAGTCCGTCAATAAGTCCGAGAGTTTCAAATACGTTACCTGTTATTACGGAAATTTTTACCGGTTTGTCGATTTTTCCGTCTTTGATTCTGAAAGCCATTTCGGGGGCTATGGTAAACTGCGTCATACCTGAGCCGTGAGCGTAAGTATGAATATAATAGCCGTCTTTAATGTCAGCGATAAGCTCTTCAAAAGTTTTGTCGCCGCCGTCGATAACGGTGCTTGTCATACGAACGACAGGTTCGAATTTGCAGTTAATGGCTCTCGCGTTACCTGTCAGGTCTTCATCAAGGTCAGCCGCAGTCGTGCCCATATGCAGTCTGCCCGCAAGCACGCCGTTTCTGATAAGGTATGTTTTTTGAGTCATAGTGCCTTCGTCGTCAAACAAACAATAACCCGAACCCATATTTCCGCCGTAATCGTAAATGGAAAGAATGTCGCTTCCGACTTTTTTGCCCAAAGCCCATTCTTTGCGCATTGTTTCGTCGCCTATCATAAAGTCGGATTCGCTCTTGTGACCGAAAGACTCGTGCGCGAAAACGCCCGCAACAACGGGTGAAAGCACGACGGGGAAATATCCTTTGTCGCACGGCTCCGCGTGCAGCGCAAAATCGATACCTCTTTCAAGTTCTTCTTTTTGCTCTTTTTCAAAATAAACTATTTCGTCAAAATAATTTTTGCCGACCTGGAAGTGTCCTTTAAAATGTTCTTTACCGTTTGTTATGTAATAGTTGTAACCAATGCCGCAATGCTGGTAATCGTGCTGAATATCCGCGCCTTTACTGGAATAAAAATGATAATTGTCGCTCTTGTCAAGATAGTAATATTCCAAATAACTGATAAGATCGTTTTTGTAAATTTCCGCATTTTTTTGTACAATCTCGATTTTTTGTTCTTTTGAGATATTGCGAACAGAATTTTTGTCAAAAATCATTTTGTTGCAGATGTGAGTTTCAAATCTTTTAACGATAGGATCATTTGCGATATCGGGGTTTGGTGTGCCTTGTTTATAAAGATTTTGCAATTCCTTGTCGATATTTTTAACATCCGACGTAGAGGTATAATACCAAAGCTTTCCGTCAAACACACGGATAAATGCGCGAAGCTCTTTCTGAACGTTATAATTTTCCATAACGCCTTTTTTGAAGATTATTTTCGTGCTGAAGCTGTCTACGATTCTAACGTCGGAATAAAAGTTGGGGTTGAAATTAAACATAAGTTACTCCTTTTAAACTGATAAATTTATTATAAACTAAATATCTAGTATTTTCAATATTAATTATTAAAATGTTAGGCAACTATAAGTTGCTAAAAAAATAAAAATTTATATGGAAAAATTAAAATAGGCGATACTAAATAAGATGATTTTTTCAGACATTTTTTCCGCGCTACATAAAACAAAAGGAGTCAAAAAAGTGGCAAGACGTAATTTGGTAAACGTAGCGGAAAGAATTTTAATAGAAACGGTAAAAACAGCGGCGGAGGAAAGTATAGAAAAAACGCCGTCAAAAAAAATAGCCGAAAAATGCGATATAACCGACGCGACGATATTTGTTTATTATAAAACGAAAAAGAATCTTTTTAATAAAGCGTACGAATATTCGCTGGAAAAGTTATACGCGAATTTTAAATCTAACGCGAATTTGTTGCAGGAAGGAAAATACAAGGATTTTTGGGAAGAAATTTTATCTTTTGCGCTGGATAACGATTATTATGCGAAATTTTGCGCCGCTTACAGACATTCGGCATACAAAGAAAAAACAAATCCGTACGTATCGGCGGAATTTATTAAAGACTATTTTAATGCGGAACTTACCCGTAACTTGACGGACGAACAATGTTTTTCGCTATTGGATACGGTGTTTTCGATTTTTTTAGAAACGGTAATAGCGTTTGCGGACAAAAAAGTGGATAAAAACAAAAAAACGCTCGACGCATTTTTTAATGTATGCGTTGGCGCATTTTTGTAAGAAGGGGTAAATAATTACTCGATTTTTTTGGTTGATTCGCGCGGTATGATTTCGCCGTTCAAAAGGATTCGTCTTGGCGTACCGCCGCACGCGAGTTCTGCAAGGACGTTGTAAGCCGTCTGCCCCAAAATCCAGTAATCTATTTTTAAGGTAGTAAGTCTGGGTGTAAAAAATTCCGCGATTTTTGTGTCGCCGAATCCCGTTACGCTCATTTGGTCGGGAACGTTAACACCCATATTTTTTAATCCGCGGATAAGTCCCGCCGCCAGGTCGTCGCTTGCGCAAACGACTGCGGTCGAGCGTCCGCAAAAAGTCTTCGCGGCATTATAGCCGTCAAAATCATCAGTATCTATTCGAACAAGAGTATTTGTGTCAATTTTTAAATTATTGGATATCATTCCCGCAACGTATCCGCCGAATTTTTCTCCGCGGTCATTGTGATTAAGGAAGCCTATTTTACTGTGTCCGAGCGAAAACAAATAAGTCACCATATCGGAAATGGCTCTTGCATAATCTGTGTCGGTTTCGGAAACGTTTGCCACAGGTAACAGCGAATCCGCCAATACGGCAGGGAAGCGCGAAGTAACCAGTTGGTCGGCTAGTTTTTTGTCCATGTTGCCGATAATGAAAGCACCGTCTATCTTTTTCTCTGATAAATAATTGTCAAAATCAAAATTTTCTTCGCCGCAGTACGTTTCCACCACTATTTCCGTGCGGTTTTTTTTCGCCGCGGTTTGAAAACCGTTCAGCATCGTATATTCGTTATTTTCGTCCGTATTTGAATTAGCGATAAGCACACAAAATCTTCGTGCGCAGTTACGTCTTTTTAGACTAAATCCGATATTAGCGGCGTAATCCAAAACTTTTTTTCTAGTTTTTTCGCTGACGTCGGTAGCGTTATTTAAAGCCTTAGAAACGGTACAAGTAGCGACTCCCAGTTTTTTGGCGATTTTTTCGATGGTCATTTTTTCGGTGTTCTTTCGCATATCGAAATTATATCAAATCCAAAATTTTAATGCAATAATAAAGTGAATATTAAATTAATTCGCAAAAAAATAGTTGTTTTGTTCACTTTCAAGCGGTTTTATGACACAATTGCGGTGTCTTTTTGCGTTGACGCAGGGACGATGACGTTATTTTTCCATTTTCCTTTTAGGTACAAAACAAGGCTGAATATGCCGCGAGTTGTTAAATCCGCGACCATTCCTATCCAAGCCGCAATAAGACCTAAATTTGTGACGCGCAGCAAAATAAACGAGAGCGGTATTCTCACGCCCCACATACCGACAAGACAGATGAAGAAAGGTCCTTTTGTGTCTTTGGCTCCGCGCAAAGTGCCCGTGATTACCATAGCGATACCGCTGGCGGGCTGGGCAAAGGCTTCGAGCCGCAGGACTTTTCCGCCAAGCTCAATTACGTCGGATTCGTCGGAAAATATACGCATCAGCGAATCGGAGGCAAAATAAAGCACCACGCCCATTACAGCCATAAAAACGATGCTGCACCATATACAAGCCTTACTGTATTTTACCGCAAGATTTTTTTTGTTCGCGCCGAGCGACTGCGCCACCAGCGTTGTCGCCGCCACGCAAAAACCGAAAGCGGGCATATACGTAATAGCTTCCGCGGTTATAGCCAGCGTATTTGCGGTAAGAGCGATTGTGCCTAGACTCGTCACTAATGCGGTCATAAATATCTGTCCCAAGGTGTTAGTTATTCTTTCCGCCGCGACGGGGGAGCCAAGCACAAACATTTCTTTCCATACCGAAAAATCGAACTTAAATTTTTCTTTAAACGTAACAGAAACGATAAAAGACTTTTTAAATAAAGAGAAGAATAGCATTACGCCCGAAAAAGCTACCGCTATTGCCGTGGCGGCGGCTGCGCCCTTGACGCCCATTCCCGCGCCCCAGACAAAAATTTCTCTGCCGAAAACCGTGAGCGTGCGTGACGGGAATATAAATAAAAAATTTAGAACCACGTTAATAATATTGGTGGCTACGTTGTATATTAAAGGCGTTTTTGTGTCGCCCGAGCAACGCAGTATTCCAGAGCAAACGTTTGCCGAAAGCGTAAACAGGTAAGATATCGAGACTATGCTTAGATATGCCGAAGCGTCCGCGCGTATAGCTTCGTCCGCGCCTAGCCAAACGGGCAAATGCGGCGAGATTAACTGAATAAAAAATGTGATAAACGCGCCGAAAATTAATATACCCAATAGACTTTGTTTAACTATATTTTTGGCGTGAGAGATATTACCCGCGCCGATATATCGTCCGACAGGTACGGAAAAACCTATTGCAACGGCTGCAAAAAGACCGTTAATCAGCCATGTAGTGGACATTACGACGCCGATGGACGCCGTGGCATTATGCCCTAACGAGCCTACCATAGCGGTGTCGACGTAATTTACCAAAGTAAGGAGCAGTTGCTCCAAGACCGCGGGCCACGCAAGATACCACAAAATCTTTCCAAGTTTTGCGTTTTCGTCCAGTAAGTTAAGAGTCGGTTTCAAAAAGTTTTCCCCCGCGCAACAAAAATTTTTCGCCGTATTAATGAGACGATTATCTGCTTAAATTTTTGCTTTGTCAATCGCTTTTATCAAAGGTTTTTTTCATTGAAAAAAAGGGAATATTTAATTTGTTATAGCCGCCTTTAATAACGCTTGATTTAAGGTTTTTTGCGTTTGACATCAGCGCCAATATGGTAGTATCATTTAAATAGAAAATATTTACGGAGATAAAAATAAATGAAAGAATGTACGCACGATTGTTCGACATGCGGCGACAAAGACTGCGGTGAACGCAGCCTGCTTGAAAAGCCCCACCCGCAGGCGAAAATCAAAAAAGTTATCGGCATAGTAAGCGGAAAAGGCGGAGTGGGAAAATCGCTCGTCACAAGTTTACTTGCTTCCAAAGCGGCAAAACTGGGCAAAAAAACCGCGATACTTGACGCCGATATAACAGGGCCGAGCATTCCCCGCGCTTTTGGCATAAAGGGCGGAGTAAGCGGCGACGACTCAGGAATTATGCCGAGAGTAACCCAAAACGGAATAAAAATTATTTCTAGCAATCTTCTTTTGCCCGACGAAACCGATCCTGTAGTTTGGCGCGGACCAATAATCGCCAATATGGTCAAGCAGTTTTGGACGGAAGTAAACTGGGGCGAAGTCGATTATATGTTTGTAGATATGCCTCCCGGAACGGGCGACGTACCGCTTACCGTTTTTCAGTCGATAAAAGTGGACGGAATTATCGTTGTGACTTCACCGCAGGAACTTGTGTCGATGATTGTGGAAAAAGCTGTAAAAATGGCTAATATGATGAAGATAAACGTCATAGGCATTGTGGAAAATATGAGCTACGTGATTTGTCCCGACTGCGGCAAAAGGATAAACATTTTCGGCGAAGGAAAAACCGAAGAAGTGGCGAAAAAATTCGGCGTGGAAGTATTGGCAAGACTGCCTTTTGACGCGAAAATCGCAAGCGCGGTGGATAAAGGCGAGCTGGAAAAACTGGACGTGCTTTATCTTGATAAAGCAATAGAAAAAATATTGATTTAATAGCTCAAGAAAAACCTTTTGCTATTTACAAACAAACTTAATTGAATTAAAATTAAATAGTAAATTTTATTTATATTTAAAAGGAGAATAAAATGGCGGTAAAGTACATTGCGGAGCCTTTCCGTATCAAAATGGTAGAGCCGATAAAAATGCTCACCCAAGAAGAAAGAGAAGCGAAAATTAAAGAAGCGCATTACAACGTTTTTTATTTGCGTTCACAAGACGTCTATATCGACTTATTGACCGATAGCGGCACTAACGCTATGAGCAGCAATCAATGGAGCGGCATTATGCTCGGCGATGAAAGCTACGCTGGCGCAACAAGCTATTTCAAACTTTTGGACGCGGGTAAAGATATTTTTGGGTATGAATACATACAGCCTGTGCATCAAGGCAGAGCTGCGGAAAAAGTCGTTATGCCGATACTTTTGGGCAAAGGCAAATACGCCATTTCAAATATGTTTTTCGACACAACCCGCGCGCACGTAGAAATCGCGGGCGCAAGGGCTATCGACTGCGTTGTGCCCGAAGCATTGGACCCGACCAAACGCGTTCCGTTTAAAGGCAATATGGACGTTAAAAAAATGGAGCAAATCATTAACGAAAAAGGCAAAGAAAACATCGGCGTTATCGTTATGACAATCACCAACAACAGCGCGGGCGGACAACCCGTATCTATGCAAAACCTAAAAGACGTTTATACGATAGCTCATAAATACGGCATCCCCGTAGATATAGACGCTGCCAGATACGCGGAAAACGCTTATTTTATCAAACGCGACGATCCGAAATATAAAAACACGCCCATTAAAGATATTGTTAAAGAAATGTTTTCTTACGGCGATATGTTCACAATGTCTGCAAAAAAAGACGCGATACTTAATATGGGCGGTCTTATCGGCGTAAAAGACGGAAACTCGCCTATAATTATGAAAATCAAAGCCAACTGTATTTCTTTTGAAGGTTTTACAACGTACGGCGGACTTGCGGGAAGAGATTTGGAAGCTATGGCAATAGGCTTGTATGAAGGTATTGATGACGATTATCTCAAATATCGTATAGGTCAGCAGGAATATTTGGCAGCAAAACTCGACGACGCGGGCGTGGTTTACCAAGCTCCAGTCGGCGGTCACGGACTGTTTATCGACGCTAGAAGTATGTTCCCGCAAATACCGTATTACGAATTTCCCGCGCAGCTATTGGCTATCGAGCTATATAAAGAAGCGGGTATCCGCTCTTGCGATATCGGTTCATATATGCTGGGCAACGATCCTGATACGGGAAAACAGCTGAAAGCGGAATTTGAGTTTACACGTTTGGCTATTCCCCGCAGAGTTTACACGCAAGCGCATTTTGACGTAATGGCTGATGCTTTAATAAACATTAAAAAGCGTGCGAATAAGATAAAACACGGTTACCGCATTACCTGGGAACCGCCGATTTTAAGGCACTTCCAAGCGCATTTGGAACCTATCGAATAAATTAAATAGTGAAAACAAAAAAGTCCCGTAAAATTATCAAGCCCGTTAGGGATTTAATTCCCGCATAAAAATAGCGTAGTTATCGA
>DAOTGG010000045.1:0-8160 GCA_035446985.1 Eubacteriales bacterium | reverse complement strand
GTCAACGTTTTCTCCTCTTTCTTGCACCAAGTGGGGTTTACATGAACGAGTTTGTCGCCAAACCGTTTGTGAGCTTTTACCTCGCATTTCCACCTTTGCCGAAAAAAATTCGGTAGTTTATTTCTGTTGCACTTTCCTTGAAGTCGCCTTCACAGGGAGTTACCCTGCACCCGTGCCCTATGGTGCTCGGACTTTCCTCGTACGGACTAACGCCGCACGCGACCGTCTGGTTGACTCTACGATATAATTTATACCGTAAAACCGCCTTTTTGTCAAGCGGAATAAGGTGTGACCAAGTATTATGTAATAATTGGCAAAACGCTTTTTAAATAAAATTTTTAAATAAAAAAACGGCTGTGAAATAGTCGTTTTTTAAAAATTCAGTTTATAAATTGAAATTGCGCAATTAAGTTTTTTGGTCTTAAGTGTCATTCGGTTTTTTCGGCGTCGCGCAGAATATCGTATTCGGCGACCTCGTACGGACACGGGATTTTGACTAACTGCTGCACTACTTTGCATTCGGTTAGTTTTTCGCCGTTTAATGTTTCAATATAATCAACTTTGATTTTTTGACCAAAACTATCATTACTTGACAGTATTTCAAGCGTATCTCCCACAGCAAATCTGTTGCGCATTTCTACCGTAGAGACTCCGTCTTTCCAGTCCTTAATCACGGCGATAAACTTGCTTTCCGCTTCCGCCTTACTTGACGGATAATACTGTTTCGGCTCGTCCGTATCTCTGCCGTAAAAAAATCCCGTCGTGTATGCGCGATGGCTCGCTTTTACAAGCTCGCTTCTCAATTTTTCATCGGCAAAATCCGCCTTGCCTTCGTAAAAATTATCTAACGCTCTGCGGTAAGCGTTTACAACCGTAGCGACGTAATAAGGCGATTTCATTCTGCCTTCAATTTTTAGCGAAGCCACTCCGCTTTCAATAAGGTCGTCAATATGCGCAATCATATTAAGGTCGCGGCTGTTGAAAATATATGTTCCGCGCTCGTCTTCGGTTACGGGCAGAGCTTCCGTTCTGTCTTCTGGAATAACCGAATATTTCCATCTGCACGCTTGGACACATTCGCCGCGGTTAGCGTTTCTGTCGGTAAGATAATTGGAAAGCAGACAACGTCCGCTGTAACTGATGCACATCGCGCCGTGTACAAACGCTTCAAGTTCCGTTTGCGGGCAAAACTTTTTCATCTCGGCTATTTGATTCAAGGTGCATTCGCGCGCGCAAACAACCCTTTTTACGCCTTGCTTTTCCCAAAATTTTACCGCATAACGGTTGGTGGCGTTTGCTTGGGTAGAAAGATGTATATCTAATTCGGGCGAAATTTGTCGAATAAGCTCAATAATACCAGGATCGGAAACCAAGACGGCGTCAACCCCAGCCCTTTCGAGAGATTTTATATATTCGGGTAAATCTGTAAAGTCGTCGTCGTTTGCATAAATATTTACGGTAACGTAAACTTTTTTGCCGAATTTATGAGCGTATTCGGCGCATTCGGAAATTTTGTATACCGAAAAATTACCCGCGTAAGCGCGCAGTCCAAAACGCTGCCCCGCCATATATACGGCGTCCGCGCCGAAATGCAAAGCGGTATAAAATTTTTCCAAATCGCCCGCTGGAGCGAGCAGCTCGACTTTATTCGATTTTTTTGCGATGCGTTCTTTCATAATTTTTCCCGATTTTTCGATTTTTTTGAAAACTAATTTTGTTGCTTTTTATAGCCTTAACAATTAAGCTAAGCTAAAATATTTATTTCTTGTAATCTAAATCGTTATGATAATTTTTTTGTTATTGATATGCCGTCGCCGATGTCGTAAAAAATTTTTGTGCTTAGATCGTTTCTCATAGAAATTTCTTTTACGAATTTTGACATATTTTTAGCTATCGTAATATGCTTGTGTCTTTTTGGCAGAGTGTCCGCAATCTGCGTCAGACCCATGTAGCCTACATTGTCGCAAAACAAAATTCCGCCTACGCGTAAAACTTTTAATAAATGCGGCAAAAAATCAATATACTGCCCTTTAGGTCCGTCCATAAATATAAAATCGTATTCGCCCGTGAGTTTCGGCACGATTTCACGCGCGTCGCCGATAAAAATATTTGCTCTGTCGCTTACGCCCGTTATGTTAAAGTTGTTTTTTGCTTCCGCAGCCCTATATTCGTCAAACTCGATAGTGTTGAGAACTGCTTGCGGACAAACGCTTAGCATAAGTATTCCGCTAAACCCTATCGCGGTACCGATTTCCAAAATTTTTAAAGGCTTAGTTTCCAGTAAAGTTTCGACAAGTTTGGTTTCGGTATCGGATTTAAGTACGGGAACGAAATTCGCTTTCGCTTCTATTCTTAACTCGGCTAAGAATTTTTCACAGATAAGGTTGATATTTTCGCCGTCTGACATTATTTTAAATTCTCGTTTTGTCAAGGTCGCAAACCATAATGATGGGCAGTATCATAGGAAAACGCTGAAAGTTTTTCTTAAAATACGAGCGCAGTTGTTTGATTACAGCTTGTTTTGCGGCGTTTATCTCAAACTTTGGCATAACGTTGGTGAGCGCTTCGGTCGAAAGCCGTTTCAGCTCGTCAATGACCGCGCCGCCCGTGTTATCGCCAGCGTAAAAACATCCGCGCGTAATAACCTGCGGCTGCGCCACTATCTTGCCGGCCCATACCGCCGCCGTGACGATAATAACGCCTTCTTCACTCAAAGCCAATCTGTCTTTTAATATGCTGTTGCCCACGTCGCCCACGCCTAGACCGTCTATCAATATATTGCCGTTAGGCACTTTTCCTTTATAAATAAGCTTGTTTGAGTCAAGCTCTATCTGGTCGCCTATCTCGGGAATAAAAATTTTGCCTTTTTTGTGTCCCAACTGCTCTACCAAGCTGGCGTGCTGCGAAAGATGTCTGTATTCGCCGTGAACGGGAATAAAGAATTTAGGCTTTATCAAAGTATAAATAAGTTTCAATTCTTCCTTGCACGCGTGTCCGCTGACGTGTACTTCGTCGATAGCGGAATACACTACGGTCGCGCCAAGCTTATATAAGTTATTTATTACTCTGTATATATCTCTTTCGTTGCCGGGGATTGGCGAAGACGAAAGAATAATCGTATCGTTTTTTCCAATGGTGACTTTATTAAATTCTCCGCTTGCCATACGTGTAAGCGCGGACATAGGCTCGCCTTGACTGCCTGTGGTGAAAATAACGAGATTGTGGTCTGGAATATTGGCGATTTTGTTTATGTCAACTACCCAGTCCTTGTCCACCGTAAGGTATCCCGCTTTTTGCGCAGTATCGACAACGTTTATCATGCTTCTGCCCGACAACGCAACTTTACGTTTATGGCGTTTGGCTATTTCAAACATTTGTTGAAGTCTGTCCACGTTTGATGAAAAAGTGGTAATCAGTATTCGTCTTGTAGCGTTTTCGGTAAAAAGACTGTCCAGCGACTCCGCCACTACGCTTTCGCTCATGGTGTAGCCGTTACGCTCTACGTTAGTCGATTCGCTCATAAGGCACAAAACGCCCTTTTTGCCTATTTCAGCTATACGTGTAAGATTCATTATTTCGCCGTGCAAAGGCGTGTAGTCGATTTTGAAGTCGCCCGTATGAAAAACCACGCCTACGGGTGTGGTGATTGCTATGGCAAGACTGCCCGCGACGGAATGAGAAACGTGTATAAACTCGATACTAAAATTTTTTCCCAGTTTTACCGTTGTTCTGTCGCCCACTTCTTTGTAAGTGACCATTTCTTCCACATTATGCTCGCGGAGTTTGTTGCCTACCAAAGCCAAAGTCAAACGAGTGCCGTAAAGAGTCGTTTTGCCAAGTTCTTTTACCAAAAAAGGCACTCCGCCGATATGGTCTTCGTGTCCGTGCGTCAGTAAAACGCCTTTGATTTTGCTCTTATTTTCTTTCAGGTAGGTCATATCAGGGATTACCAGGTCTACGCCAGGCATTTCGCTGGTCGGAAAAGACACGCCGCAGTCAAGTATTACGATTTCATCGCCGTACTCAAACACAGTCATATTTTTGCCGATTTCTCCGACGCCTCCCAAAAACATTATTTTAAGTTTCATATATATTAAATTTCTCCCTTTGTCAAAAATAATAACCGTCTTAAAAAAATTTTGGCGGTACAAGTTAATTATATAATAACCTATTTTTGACAAAATGTCGAATGAAAACATTAAAAGCGTTTGCCTTTTTTGTAGGTATGACCTATAATGATTTTAGCGTGAAAAACGCTTTAAAATATCATATTTTTTATCAAGGAGAGAAAAATGCGAGTATTTAACTTTTGTGCGGGACCTTCCACAATGCCTGTTGAAGTATTGAAAAAATTTCAAGACGAAATGTTGGATTACCACGGCAGCGGAATGGGACCTATGGAGTTTTCCCACCGCGCGCCTATCTATGACGAAATCAACGAAGGCGCTATGGCTCTGCTGCGCGAGCTTATGGGTATTCCCGAAAATTACGAAATTTTGTTTTTGACGGGCGGCGCAACGACTCAGTTTGAGGGCGTGCCTCTAAACCTACTGGGCAAAAACAACAAAGCAGATTACATCGTTACCGGTCATTGGGCAAATAACAGCTACAAAGCCGCAACTAAATACGGCGACTGCGTTGTAGCGGGAACAAGCGAAGACAAAAAATACACTTATACCCCCGACTTTAACATTCGCAAAGATGCCGCTTATGTTCACATTACGACAAACAACACTATTTACGGCACTCGTTTTTCTAAAAAAATCGATACAAACGTTCCTATCGTAGCGGATATGTCGAGTAATATTCTCTCCCAACCATACAACGTGTCCGATTACGGCGTGATTTACGCTGGCTCACAAAAGAATATGGCCTGCGCCGGTCTTACCGTCGTTATCGTACGCAAAGATTTGCTTAATGAAGAATCAATCGTTTCCTGCTGCCCCAATATGATCCGTTGGACAACACACGCGGCCAAAAAGAGCATTTTTAACACTCCCCCGACTTACATCGTATACGTGCTTAAAACAATGCTTGAGTGGCTCAAAAAATTCGGCGGCGTAGAAAAAATTTACGAACAAAACCTTTATCAGGCAAAACTCGTTTACGACGCAATCGACAACAGTAAGATTTTCTCCAATCCCGTTAAGAGCTTTGAAGACCGTTCGCTTATGAACCTTATTTTCACAACGGGCAACGAAGAACTCGACGCGAAATTTATAAAAGAAGCCACCGCAAACGGTATGCTTTACCTGAAAGGTCACAGAGCTGCGGGCGGTATGAGAGCAAGCTTGTATAACGCAATGTCAAACGAAGGCGCTCAATATTTGGCTGAATTTATTAAAAAATTCGATATGGAAAATAAATAATAAACAAATACAAAATTAGCGGGACGGTAAAAAATATCGTCCCTAAAAAATAGCAGACAAAAAAGGAAAATAAAAATGAAAGATATTTTGACTTTATCTGAAATAAGCCCTTTAGCAGGTCAAACTTTGGGAAACGCTTACACGGTTGTAAAAGAAGCTAACGCTCCCGAAGGTATCTTGGTAAGAGCGTTTGAGATGAAAGATTACGAGTTGGCAAAATCAGTAAAAATTATCGCTCGCGCTGGCGCAGGCGTAAACAATATTCCTCTTGACAGATACGCAGGCGAAGGCGTAATAGTATGCAACACTCCAGGCGCAAACAGCAACGGCGTTAAAGAACTTACCATACTCGCGCTTTTACTTTGCGGCAGAGACGTATTTAACGGCATTCAATGGACGCAAGGATTAAAAGACGGCGAAACGACTGTCGAACAACAAGTTGAAAAAGGCAAGAAAAGCTATGTCGGCACGGAAATTATGGGTAAAACGCTCGGTTTGATAGGTTTTGGCGAAATCGGACGCAAAGTCGCGGAATCAGCTCATTGCCTCGGTATGGACATCGTTTTTGTAGACCCGTTCTATACCGCGCAAGTACCATCTTGGGCAAAACAAGTGCAAACTAACGAAGAAGTTTTTGCTGTGGCTGACATTATTACGGTACACGTTCCTTTGCTTGACGCTACACGCGGTTTTATCAATGAAAAATCCATCGCGTTAATGAAAGACGGCGCGTGCGTGGTTAATATCGCCCGCGGCGAACTCGTGGACAGCGACGCAATGCTCAAAAACCTTGACAGCGGCAAAATCAAAAGATACGTTACAGATTTTCCGTCAGCGAAACTCGTCGGACACAAAAAAGTCGTTACTATCCCCCACCTTGGCGCAAGCACGTTCGAGTCCGAAGACAACTGCGCGGTTATGGCTGCGCGTCAAATCAAAAACTTCCTTGAAAAAGGCGACATTATAAACTCGGTTAATTATCCCAATATCGCTTTCGAAAACAAAGGCAAAATAGCCGTTGTTTTATTCAAAGCTTCCGCAAAAGACGCTGTTGAAAGCTTTGCTTCAAAACAAAAAACCAATAAATACGAAATAAAAGTAAGAAAAGATTACGGCGCGGCAAAAATCGACTTTATCGATAATATTCCCGTTAAAGAGCTTGAAAGCGTCTCGGGAGTTATAAAAGTTTTGACTATTTAATTTAAGCCGAAAAAAAATCAAAAAATTAAAGGGACGCGATTAACGTCCCTTTTCTTTATATTTTTTTATATCTATTTTACCGTTTCGCTCGTAAGCTCGATTTTTACTCGTTTTGTGAAATAAGGTTTTTCTTCAAGTTCAAAGTATTCCACCGCGCCGACGCATTTTACAAGCAGGAATGAATACAAGTTGACTATCGCGGACAAGACTATCGAAACCCAGTTAAGTTTTGTAAGGTCCTGCGTGAAATAGTTTATTAACAAAGTGAAAATCGACGACAGCGATATAATAAGGAAAATTTTCCAAAACACAGTCCAAAAAACTTTTGCGATTTTTTGGAAAGAAATTTTCAGCGATTCGCGTACGCCTTGACGGTTAACTATCATTTGGGGCAGCCAGAAAGTAAACATAGTTTGTCTTGCGGAATAAGCGAAAAACAAGAAAACTACTGAAATAATTATACCCGCCGTTCTAAGCGGCGCAAGTACGAACACATACGTTCCCACAACACCGAAAAGTATCAAAGCGTCCATCCATAGCGTCGAAATCATCTGCCAAAGGCTGAATTTTAACGTTTTTCCGAGATTTTTGAAAAAATACCATATATAAGGACGTGAGTTTGCCGTTTCCATAAATTCGGTCAAATGCGATACAGCGGGAATATCGGTTAAAGCCAACAGATATCTATACACCATTATACCAAGCAGCAGTCCCACAGCCGCCCAGCTTAAAGAAATAAACATTCCTTGTATTCTGTCGAGCGCGTCTCTTAGTTTTGAAATAACGTTAAAAATATCGTCGTTAAGTTTGTTGGAGTCAAAGGATTCGTCGCCGGAAAAATATGCGGCAAAGTCGGAAACGATAACGTTGAAGTCTTCTTTTAATTGGAGTTCGGAAAGCAGTTCCACAGCCGTGTCAAAGGTAGCGGAAACGCTCATCGCAAAAATCGCCACAATTAAAGAGATTATGATAAGCTGTACCATAATGGTTTTTAATATAAGCGGAAAATTCGTTACCGATAATCTTAAAGCTTTTTTAAAATGCATTTATTTTCTCCTTTAAAACAGCGAAACCCGTATATCGTTGCGGACACCTTCCGTTAAGTCGTTGTAAATTTTCATCGCGAAAACTGGCAGGAACATACACCAGAATACGTAATACAGTATGGATATAATAATATGAACCGCCATAGGATACCACGCCATAGTGGTGAATAAATATCTGGAAATCACTTTAATCAGCCAAGCGACCAAAAACGTTCCGTAAAATTTTAACATAATGCTTTTCAGTTTTGTGGAAACAAGTCGAGCGGAGTACGAAACGGCAACGTTAAAACGGTATCCGTCGGAAAGCATAGACGGCACGGTGCATATCGAGAGCATCATAAACACCATATAAACCGCGTAAAAAATTACAGTAACGGCTAACGACAAAAAGAATAGCAGCCAGCCGCCGATATTCATTACGTAAAACAGATAAATCATTCCGCATATTACAATGCTTATAAACTCGTAACCGAGAGTCATTATTAAAAAATACGGCAAAACCGACAGCAAGCTTTCGTTAAGCATTGAAAAAATGCTCGAGTACG
>DAOTGG010000044.1:0-8266 GCA_035446985.1 Eubacteriales bacterium | reverse complement strand
AAATAAACTCCGCTTATTATATATTTTGACTGTATGTATTCGGTGTCGCCGATTCTGTCAAAATCTTTAAGATTTTCCGACAATCTTCCGCCTATTATTTCCGCCGCGGAATCCAAGGCTGTTTCCGATATTTGTCTGTATTCGCCATGGAGAATAGAAGCGGAATTCGCGTACAAAAAATACGCTGTTCCCGCTTGCAGCAACGTTAAACAAACAAAAATCAAAACGATTTTCGTAATATAAGCTGTGTTTGTGTTTTTCATAACCCTTCCTTAAAAAATATCACTTTAAAGTATAACACCAAAATTTATTGAAGTCTATACTTAATAATTTTTTAAACATTTTTGTTTTAAAAGAGCTTATTGACATTCTTACGGCGTTTTTGTATACTTTTTTTATGAATGCTTTAAATATAGTAATGATTTCCGTGCTGGGAAGCCTCTTGTTAATCTTTTCTCTGGGTATGGTGATTTTGCACGCTTTGCAGGAAAACAAAGCTCACAATCTTAACATCCTGAACCGTTTTTCCGAAAAAGGACAGATTGTCTTTTTAGGCGACAGTCTGACGGACTTTTTCCCCGTGCAGGAATTTTTTTCAGGCATGCATATCTATAACCGCGGTATTGCCAATGATAAAACGACCGACGTATTAAAACGGATTAACAACGTAACCGACATCGCTCCGTCAAAACTTTTTCTTTTGATAGGCACGAACGACTTGGGCTCGCGGGTTCCGCTTGAAAAAATAATGCACAATATAAATGAAATAATAGAACTTATTAAAAAGCCCAATCCTAACGTAAAAATTTATGTAATATCGCAAACGCCGATAAATAGACGGGCGAAGTTTTTTACTTCTTTCTTCTGTCTGTTTAGAACGAACACAAAACTTCTCGCGCTCAGTATGCTGGAAAAGGATTATTGCGACAAACACGGTTATACATTTATCAACGTTTGGGACGGATTAACCGACTCGCAAGGCAATCTGAAAAAAGAATATACGATAGAGGGTTTGCATTTGTCTATGAGCGGTTACAGGGTTATTTCAAAAATTATCAAACCTTACGTTATGCAAGCGGATTAATTTTTATATAAAATTATTCTTTCGTCTTTTTTTACAAGCGATTATTAAACAAAAATATAAAATGAACCCGTTAAAATAAACGGGTTTTTTATTATCTATTTAGTATAGCGTCTTTTAAATCTTTTACCTGGGACGCTATTATTTTGTTTTCTCTTATGGTTGCGCTGATTTTGTCTCTCGCGTGCATTATCGTGGTATGATCTCTGCCCCCGAAAAACTCGCCGATTGCGATAAGCGGCGTGGACAAAAATTCCGTAATTAAATAAATGCAAATTTGTCTCGGCACGACAATTTCTTTATTTTTCTTTTTGCCTGTCAAGTCTTTAAAATCAAGATTGTAATATCTGCAGACTATGTCGGCTATTTTTTGAATAGTCACAACTTCTTTCGCGTCTTCCGCGTAGTCTTTTAGCGCGGCGTTCACAACTTCCATATCGTTAACGTCAGAGCCTGTCAAACTCGCGTATGATATTACTCTGGTCAAAAGACCTTTCAGTTCACGAATATTGCTAGTTATTTTTTCCGCAATAAAACGAAGAACTTCTTTCTTTATGTCCGCTCTTTCAAAAAGACACATTTTTTGCAAAATGGCTATTCGCATATCTAGGTCGGGTTGAGAGATGTCCGCTATCACGCCGCTGCAAAAACGCGTGCGCAATCTTTCTTCAAGCGGCACTATTTCTTTCGGCGGTCTGTCGCTGGAAATAACTATTTGTTTGCCCGCCAGATAAAGGTCGTTGAAAGTGTAAAATATTTCTTCCTGCGTTGACGCGCGGTTGGTAATGGATTGAATATCGTCAAGCATCAAAATATCCACCGTGCGGTATTTTTTTCTAAAAACGACTCTCGCGTCGGCGTCGGAGGAATTACGGAAAATATTAAGTAGCTCGTTTATAAATTTTTCCGTCGGCACGTAAATAGCTTTTATTTTTGGATTTTGCTCTTTTATGTAATTTCCGATAGCGTGCATAAGATGCGTTTTGCCAAGTCCTACGCCCCCGTACAAAAACAGCGGATTGTATTTTACGTTGGGTTTGCCGCTCGCCACTTTTTCCGCAACCGCTTTCGCTACCGCCGCTGCGAACTCGTTTGACTTACCCACGACGAAATTATCAAAAGTGTAGCTGGAAAAAAAGGTTGCCTGCTCGTCGCTCGCCGCGGTATCTTCTTCGTCGGCGTTTAGTTCCGCTTCTTTATATTGCTCGAACGCCGATATCATATCGGATGTGATTATTTCCACGTCCACAATTATCGGAAATAATTTTTGAGACGTTTTTTTTATGGTTTCATGGAATCTTTTTTCACATATATTGTGATGCGCTTCCGTTTCGGTCGCCAAAACAAGCCTGTCTCTGTATATGCAAACAGGCTGTAAGTTTTTTATCCACAAGTCGAACGTTAAAGCCGAAACCTGAGATTCCAGCTCTTTTAAAACGCTGTTCCAAACCTGTTTTACATTTGACATTTACTAGTTCCTCCAATCGTTTTAGATTTTAGCATATTTAGCCCACAAAAATCAAGCGCGCCCGCCAATTTTTTATAATAGCGTTATTTTTTTATTTCACCGCTTTTGTGGACAAACTTGCGTATCTAATGATTTTATTAACATTTTTTCCACACCCTCCTAATTAAGAATATTACTATATGTTGTACTTGATTTTTTCTTCTAAACAATATATAATATAAGCGTACCAAATTTCGGTATATCCTTTAAGGTTTTCAACAATTCCACCGACACCACTACCAATACCACTTATAGAATATAAAATAAAATAATGATTCGGGGGTAACTTATGAAAGTTATATGTCAAGGTCTCGATTTATCCGAAGCTGTTTTAAAAGTCTCAAAAGCGCTGCCTACAAGAAGCGTTTCCCCTGCTCTTGAAGGAATAAAACTTTCCGCAAAAGACGAGAGTTTGATTATTTCCGCAACAGACGGAGATTTAACTATTCAAAATATTATTTCAGCAGACGTTTTGCGCGAAGGCGAAGTTTTAGTGCCTGGAAGATTTTTTACCGAGTACGTCAGAAAACTGACAAACGAACAGATTGAGCTTTCTTTAAATGACGCAAAACAAATAGTTATTAAATATACCGACAGCGAAGGCGTTATCCAATGTCTTGACCAAAACGAGTACCCGCCTTTTATAAGAATAGACGACGCGCCAAAAGTTCTTGTCACGGAAGAATATTTAAGAGAATGTATAGAAAAAGTTATATTTTCCGTATCAACAGACGACAGCAGACCCGCTTTAAAAGGATCGCTATTTGAAATAGAAGAATATACCTTAACGGCTGTTGCATTAGACGGATATAGACTTGCTTTATGTAAAAAACCGTTAGAAACAAGCGCGGAAAAATTAAAAGCCGTAGTTCCCGCAAGATCGCTTACCGAGTTGTCAAAATTACTTGAAAACGACGATAATGTGGCTACTGTATACATAAATGGAAAATATATGTTTGTCGACTTAGGAAAAACTAATCTATGTACAAAATTATTAAACAGCGAATTTATAAATTATCGTCAGATAATACCGACAGAATTTTCAACGGTAATCAAAATAAATAAATCCCAGTTTGAGAACGCGCTGGATAGAGCAAGCATTCTTTCACGCGGCGACAAAAACAATCTTGTAAAATTCGATATCAAAGAAGGATTGTTAACCTTAACGTCAAACAGCGAAATAGGTAATATTAAGGAAAATATTACAATAAGTTTGCAGGGAAAAGATTTAACTGTCGCATTTAACGCAAGATATTTTTCCGATTGTTTAAAGGCTATGAATAACGAGTTTATAAAAATAAGTCTTACAAACTCAGTTTCACCGAGTATAGTTCAGCCGTGCGAAAGCGACGAAATCACTTATCTTATTTTACCCGTAAGAATGGTTGGCTAAATTATATAAAAAATCAAAACAAAACAAAAACCGAGTATTTATCACTCGGTTTTTTAGTTTGTTAAAATGATTTTTTATAAAGTGTTTATTTATTTAATAAATCAATAGAAAATTTTAATCTTTTAATCGTTTCATCTTTGCCGATAAGTTCCGCAAGCTCCGTCGCGCCGCCGGGCGTGCTGTCCCGTCCGCTTAAAGCGATCCGAGTAGGCCACAATATCTGACTGTTTTTGAGATCAAGCGAAACCGCTAAATTTTTCAAAGCTTCATATAAAGCGGAGTTTTCCCAAGTTTCAACACTGTTTAAGGTTTCCAATACATGCGGTAAAACTGTGGCAGCGATTTCTTTGTCGCTTTTTTGTTTTTGATTAATATATAATTCCGTGTCGTATTCGCCGAATTCTTCCAAAAAGTCGACTTTGTCGCCGATTTCGCCAAAAAATTCTATTCTGCCTTGCAAAAGTTTGCAAAGCTTTACCATATCGTATTTTCCAGCAACTTTTGTTTTTTGAATAAACGGCGTTGCGTAATCCATAAACGCGTCAAAATCCATTTCTTTTATATACAATCCGTTAAGCCAGTTCATTTTCATCGGGTCGAATATCGCGGGGGATTTATTTATGCCTTCGATTGAAAAAAGATTTTCCATTTCAATCAATGACATTTTTTCCTGATTGTTTTTGGGAGACCAACCGAGCAGAGCGATATAATTTAGCACCGCTTCTCTTAAATAACCTTTTTCGATAAAGTCCGAATACGCCGCGTCGCCGTTTCTTTTTGAAAGTTTGTGCTGAGCGTCGCGCATAATGACGGGCATATGAATATACATGGGTTTTTCCCATCCGAACGCGTCATAAAGAAGATTGTATTTCGGCGTCGACGAAAGATATTCGTTTCCGCGCATTACGCAGTTTATCGCCATAAGGTGATCATCGACAACATTGGCAAAGTTATAAGTCGGCATACCGTCGGATTTTATCAGTATCTGATCTTCAAGCTCGCTGTTGGCTACCGTAATATCGCCGTAAACGCAGTCGTGATAAGTGGTGGAACCTACTGTCGGCATATTTTGTCTAATAACAAACGGTTCGCCGTTATCGAGTTTCGCTTTTATCTGTTCTTTGGTTAAACTGAGACAATGTTTGTCGTACCGTCTTGCGCCGTTAACGTCGGGCAGATTTTCCAAACGCGCTTTGTCGCAAAAACAATAATAAGCCGCGCCTTTTTCAACCAGTTCCAAAGCGTATTTCATATATTCGTTTTTACGCTGGCTTTGAATATACGGACCGTAATTTCCGCCGACATCGGGACCTTCATCATAAATAAGCCCAGTTTCTTTCATAGCGGCAAGTATTTTTTCCGTAGCACCTTCGACAAGTCTGCCTTGGTCGGTGTCTTCTATCCGTAAAATAAATTTTCCGCCTGTTTTTTTAGCGTAAAGATATCCGTAAAGCGCGCTTCTCAGTCCGCCGACGTGCAAGTACCCCGTAGGACTTGGCGCGAATCTCGTTCTTATTTGGTTATTCATCGCTTAATTTTAGCTCCTCCTGTTTTGTTGAAACGATATTATATGTCGAGTTGTATTCGTCATTTAGCTTTGAGATATAGTTTTGCTCGTAAAAACTGTAATAATTCGTACCCGCAACGATTAAGTGTTCTAATAATGAAATATTAAGTCCGCGCAGCACCGAATATATGGTTTTTGTAAATTGAAAATCCTGCGGCGAAGGGTTAACATGACCTTTCGGGTGGGAATGAATAAGCACTATATTATTGCTGTTCATAGCGAAAGCCGTTTCCGCTATTTGACGGGGGCTGACAAACACGCTCGTAGTGCTGTTGTCGCAGTAGCCGCGTCTGCCGATTACCTTGCCTTTGGCGTCAAGTCCAACGATATAAAGGTATTCGTATACCGCATCTTCCAATAAATACACGGCGTAAGCGTGAATAGCCTTGACGGTCAGTAGTTTTTGTCCCGAAATCCGTTCTTTGCGATAATAATTAAAAAGCGGATAAAGCATAGCCAAACTAGCCGCCGAAACGTCGCTTAGTCCGTCAAAACGGCGTAATTCGTCATACGGCGCTTCCAGTACGCCCGAAAGAGAACCGTATTTATTTATAAGGTCGTGCGCGAGAGCGTTTGTGTCTTTATACGGAATAACGTTATACAGCAATAGTTCCAGTACTTCATGCTGCGCAAATCCGTCCAAACCCTCGTTTATAAATCTTTGTCTTAATCTGTCGCGGTGACCGCTATGAATACCAGCCATTTTTTATCCTTAAATATACTAAGATTTGTTGAAAAAATAATTTAATTTGATATAATGTATAAGGCGGAAATAATATAACCGCCGAATAACATTTTTATGATAACATAAACATATAAAAAAGGGTACTATCTTGTAAAAAAAACCATAAGCAAGGAGAAAAGATGAAAGAATTTGAAAAATTGAACGAACTAAAGCCGCAAATAATTGAAACCATACGTCAGCTCGTCCGTTTTGACACAGTAGAAACGGCGCCCGTCGGCGACGCGCCTTTTGGTATAGGCAATAAAGAATGTCTGATTTATGCATTGAAAGAATGTGAAAAACTCGGAATGACTACCATCAATTGCGAAAACTACGCGGGACACGCGGATTACGGCAGCGGTGAAGAAATATTTGGTATTCTCGGACATCTCGACGTTGTTCCCGCTGTGGAAAAAACGTGGATAGTGCCGCCATATAGCGGAGAAATATTGGACGGCAAAATTTACGGCAGGGGAGTACTGGACGACAAAGGTCCTATGGTTGCGTGTATGTACGCCGTAAAAGCATTGGCGGACGCGGGATATAAGTTCAAAAGAAAAGTTCGTTTGATTTTTGGCTGCAACGAAGAAACGGGCGGCTTATGTATGAAGCATTACTTTAAAAAAATGCCTTATCCTACTCTTTCGTTTTCTCCCGACGCGAATTTCCCCGTAATTAACCGTGAAAAAGGCATGCTGGGATTAGTATTCAATCTTGGCAAATTGCCCGATGAAATCACCGATTTTAATGCGGGACTGAGAAAAAACATCGTTCCCGACGAATGTACGGTAAAATTATCAAAAACCTTTAAAGGCGAAATCGACAGCGCGGTAGAAAAAACCGACTGCGGCGATTATTGGCTGCTGACCACAAAGGGCGTTTCCGCGCACGGTTCATTGCCAAAAGACGGCGACAATGCGATATGGAAAATGATTAAGGCTTTATATAAAGCATTTCCGAATAATCAAGGTTTGCGTTTTGCCGCTGAAAAAATGTGCGATTACACGGGCAAAGCGTGGGGCGTTAATATAAGCGACGAGCCGAGCGGCGAAATCACCTGCAACATAGGCGTCGCGCGTTACGAAAATAACGAATTGCTTTTCACAGTCGACGTAAGACATCCAGTAACATATACATGCAAACAAGTAATAGATATGTTCAGAGAAAAAAGCGGCGAAGTAAAAATGACGGTCAAAGTAGAAAGCGAACCGCTGTTCGTGCCGGAAGACAGTTATTTGGTACAGGAATTATTGAGAGCTTACAAAGAAGCGACGGGCAAAGAATCTTACGCTATATCTATCGGCGGCGGCACGTATTCGAGAAATTGCGACAACTGCGTAGCGTTCGGACCGGAATTTCCGGGTATGGCAGCGGCGATTCACCAAGCCAACGAATGCGTTGATATAGAAGAATTTATGGAAATCACAAAAGTTTATATGAAAGCGATAAAAAATATCTGCTGCGAGTAAAATAATAACAATAATATGATTAAAGAGAGAATGCGAAATTCTCTCTTTTTTTATTTTGATTTATTTTGCAGCTTTTTTGATGTTATCAATAATGAGTAACATTCTTATTGCTAAGATACGCTCTTTAAACGCTGAATTTTTACTCTATGAAAGGCGTTTCAAAATACCAAAATAATTTCAGGGGTATATTTATTCAACCACCGTTATGGTCATACTGCCAACGGGCGTCATTTCAACAAAGAAACCTTGTCCGCATTGCATAAACGCGGCGTAGCAGGTGAAAGTATACGTTCCCGCTTCGGTAAATTTGTAATCAATACTCTTTTGCGTAGCTAAATGATTGGAATAAACGTTTCCGCTTAACTGTTCTACCGCTATGGTAGTATAGGGAAATTGCTCTATTCTTTGAGTTGTATGACCGTAATATTCTGCGTAGTCAACGAGTAAGATACTTTCTGTTTTTGTTCCCTCGGAAGTTTCTATGGTAACCGTGCAGTAAACGGGACCGCTGTTGGCGTACATTAT
>DAOTGG010000043.1:0-10017 GCA_035446985.1 Eubacteriales bacterium | reverse complement strand
AAGGAATGTGCCCCATTCTTGATTGCCGAGGGTCATTTCAATTCCGTATACAGCGAAAGCTTGTTGAATATATTCAGCGATTGCAGCGTGTCTTGAAGAAGTATTGTAAAGATATTCAATTGTCGGGAAGTTTGTGAATTTTTGTGTAGCGTTATCAAAGGTGTAATATTTTTTGAGTATTGTGAGAGCGCTTTGAACGTTAGCAGCAAAGCCTGACGCGGAAGCGTTATAGTATCCGTAATAATCGCTGCTTGTGCCCGCGTTTTTATAAAATTCTGTGCC
Organism: Eubacteriales bacterium; assembly: GCA_035446985.1. Taxonomy (GTDB): domain Bacteria; phylum Bacillota; class Clostridia; order Christensenellales; family CAG-314; genus JAQUSX01. The sequence goes on along the minus strand of DAOTGG010000043.1, from coordinate 9,735 downwards.
GTTAGGTTCGAGCATTCCCATAGGAACGAAAGAGCCGGCAGGAACTTCACCGCTTCCGGTAATATTTTGAACAATATAATCTCTGTCCAAAAGTAATGACAATGCTGTTCTGATTTCAGCTTGTGCTTGTTCTTTAGCAACGCCTGTCAATGTTGATGTTGCGGGAAGAAGGGTTTTGTTAATATTGAAGCAAGCATAATATGTTCCGATTTGACCAGCAACGATAAATTCGGTAGGATAATCAACTTTCAAAGTATTGATTTCGTTGTTAGGAACGCTATCGATAAACAACCAAGCGCCGCTCTTGAAGTTAGCAAGTTGAGCTCCGTCGTCATCTGATAGATAGAATATGATTTTGTTCATTGTAACTGCGTCAGCATTGTGATAATATGGGTTCTTTTCCATAACTATCATGCTGCCGTGTTCCCAGTTGGTGATTGTGTAAGGACCGTTGCAGATGTAAGTGCTAGCTTCTGTTGCCCATGCTTCGTCAGCTACTACGCTTTCTTTTACAGGCATATAAGTCGGGAATGCGCAAAGTTCATAGAAATACGGTACATCAACGGGAAGAACAACTGTCAATGTTTTGCCATCGGCGGAAGCTGTAACGTTGAGGTTTCCATCAGCGAAACCGTCGATAACGTCAAACATGTAAGAATAGTCAGCAGCAAGTTCATCTGATGCAGCTCTTTTCCAAGCGAATTCGAAATCTTTTGCTGTCAAATCAGAGCCATCGCTCCATTTAAGACCGTCGCGAAGTTCGAATACATATTGTACCATTCCGTTTGCAAGTGTTGTGGGTTCAGGGAGTTCTTTAGCGCAATCAGCGTAAAGTTCCAAATTACCCGAAGCATTTTTTCTCCATCCTACCAAACCGCTGAACGCGTGAATGATAAGTGTTGCGCCGTCAACCGCACTATTAAGAGCGGGGTCGATAGTATCAGGTTCCGGACCTATGCATACAGGCAGGGTTTGATTTCCTTTCGGTGCGCAACCCACTACTCCAAACATTACGGACAACGCCATTACTGCTACTAGTAAAATTGTCAGTAATTTTTTCATTTCTTTCTCCTTATTTTTTTTGATTTTATATTACTTGCTAGATTTGGCAAGCTATATACCTAAAAAAAGTTTATAAACTTGTCGGATTTTATCAAGTTTATTTACTGTTATGACAAGCGATAAAGTGATTGGGGCTGACTTCCTTTAGCTCGGGTTTTTCTTCCGCGCATATAGGAGTAGCGTATTTGCATCTTGTACGGAAGGGGCAGCCGCTAGGAGCTTTGAGAGGGCTTGGTACGTCGCCTTCCAAAACTATACGGTGAGACGCGCGAGCCGTCACTGGATCGGGAACGGGGATAGCGGACATAAGCGACTGAGTATACGGGTGTCTGGGATCGTCGCAAATTTCATCCGAAGGACCTATTTCCATAATTTTGCCCAAATACATAACCGCTATTCTGTCGGATATATGACGCACTACCAATAGGTCGTGAGCGATAAACAAATAAGTTAAACCGAATTGTTTTTGCAGGTCTTCAAACATATTGACAACCTGCGCTTGAATAGATACGTCCAACGCCGATACAGGCTCGTCGCATACTATAAATTCGGGATTTACGGCCAAAGCTCTCGCTATACCTATTCTTTGGCGTTGTCCGCCCGAAAACTCGTGCGCGTAACGTGTCGCGTGTTCGCTGTTTAATCCGACGACTTCCATCAGCTTTTGAATTTTGTCGTAACGCTCTTCTTTGTTTGCATACATTTTATGAATATCAAGCGGTTCGCCTATAATATCCGAAACAGTCATACGGGGATTGAGCGAAGAATACGGATCCTGAAAAACCATAGTCGCTTTTGTGTGAAAGTGCATTATGTCTTTTTTTGTTTTTATAGGATGACCTTTATAAATAATTTCGCCGCCTGTCGGTTTGTATAAATTCAATATCGAGCGTCCCGCGGTTGTTTTGCCGCAACCTGATTCGCCGACCAGACCGAGGGTTTCGCCTTTTTTAATATAAAAAGATATATCGTCTACAGCTTTGAGCGGAGCGTATTTGAATGCTCCTGTCTGAATAGTAAAATACTGTTTAAGATTTTTTACTTCTATTAAATATTCGTTTTCATTTGCTGTTTGAACGGTTTTGTCATTCATTATCAGTTCCTCCCGCAACGCTGTCAGATTTTTCGGGAACTAATTTTATAGTACCCTTTTCATAACCCTCTTTGACGTTCATCCAGCAAGACGCCTGATGAAATTCATTGATATTTATTCTATCGGGTTTACGATGCAAGCAAACTTTCATTGCGTTTTCACACCTTGTAACAAAAGGACAGCCGTCGGGAAGATTTAATAAATCGACAGGAGTTCCAGAGATAGGAATAAGCCTGTCTTTATTTTTACTTCCGCTGGGAATAGAGCGCAGCAAACCTTTTGTGTATTCGTGTTTTGGATTGTAAAAAATTTCGTCCGCTGTGCCTTGTTCGCATATACCGCCCGCGTACATAACCAAAACTTCGTCGCATAGCTGAGCGATAACGCCAAGGTCGTGGGTAATCATAATGATTGCCATACCAAGCTCTTTTTGAAGATTTATCATAAGCTCAAGTATTTGCGCTTGTATGGTAACGTCCAAAGCCGTGGTAGGTTCGTCCGCTATTAATATATCGGGTTCGCAAGCGAGTGCCATCGCTATCATAGCCCGTTGACGCATACCGCCCGACAGCTCATAGGGATATTGTTTTACCCTTTTTTCGGGTTCGTTTATGCCTACCAAATGAAGCATTTCGATAGCGCGCGCTTTAGCTTCATCTTTTGTTCTTTCGGTGTGGAGCAAAATAGCTTCTTCAAGCTGATTGCCTATCGTGTAAACGGGGTTCAAACTCGTCATAGGGTCTTGGAATATAATACTGATATTGTTGCCTCTTATTTCGCGCATTTCATCATCAGTACAGCCGACAAGCTCTTTGCCCTTAAACTTTATACTTCCGCCGACTATTCTGCCCGGATGCGTCAGTATTTGCATCAAAGAATATGCTGTGACGCTTTTTCCGCTTCCGCTTTCGCCGACTATGCCCAAAACCTTTCCTTCGTCCAAATTGAACGAGACTCCGTTAACCGCTTTTACTTCGCCCGAAACCGTAAAGAACGAGGTTCTTAAATCTTTTACTTCTAACATACTCATAAAAATTTCCCTCCTTCCTTAGTTTTTCAATCTCGGATCAAACGCGTCTCTTAGACCGTTGCCGAAAAGGTTGAATGATAAGACTATCAAAAAGATAAATAATGCGGGCAGTAACAATCTATATGCGTAAGAATATATGCCCGACAATGCGGTGGACGCCAATGAGCCAAGGCTCGGCATCGGCGCGGATACGCCCAGTCCCAAAAAGCTCAGGAAGCTTTCGGTAAATATCGCGCTGGGGATTTGCAACGCTGTACTGATTATAATGACGCTCATACTGTTGGGTATAAGGTGTTTTCTAATAATCCATCCGCCGCTCGCGCCTACCGACTTTGACGCCAAAACAAACTCTTGTTCTTTTAAGCTAAGTATTTGACCTCTGACAAGACGAGCCATACCCACCCAGTAAAGAAGACCGAAAACCAGGAATATACTTACCATATTTGTGCCCAGTTTTTCAAACAGCGTCCCTTGCAAAGCCGGACCTAATGTTTTATTCAAAACGACTGAAAGCAAAATAATCATGAGCATATCGGGCAATGAATAGATAATGTCGACTATTCGCATCATTATCAAGTCTGTTTTACCGCCGACGTAACCCGAAATAGAGCCATAGATTATGCCTATAATCAATACAAGGATACTCGCGAATAATCCTACAAACAATGATACCCTTGTTCCGTAAATTACGCGGATAAAATAATCTCTTCCCGCTTCGTCAGTACCAAAAATATGCGGGAATATTTTTTCGCCCGCGGCTATTCTTTCAAGCTCGGTCTCGCCGTATTCAAAAGGCTGCAAATTCAGATAAGAGCCGTCGACGGGTTGACCTGGCGTTATACCAAGCTGCTGCTCGTATGAATACGGCCACAAAATAGGTATAAATATAACCATAAGAGTGATGACGACTATTATCCAAAAACAAGCCATTGCCAGTTTGTTTTTCCAAAGCCTTTTTAAAGCATCTTTAAAAAAGCTGCTGCTCGGACTCATTCTGGCTTGCATTGCTTTTTCTTCCGCCGTGGCGGGTTGTAATTTCGCTATGTCAAGTTGAAAACTCAACGGATTCTTTTTTGGCATTTTGTTGTTATCCATTTATCTTGCACCTCATTCTCAGCTAAAATCAATTCTTGGATCTACTATCTTGTACAATATATCGGAAACCAGGGTCATTACTATAACAAGTGTCGCCAAGAAAATCGTTGTTGCCATAACCATCGGATAATCGCGGTTTGTGATACTGCTGACGAAAGCTCGTCCGAGACCGTTCACCGAAAAGATTTTTTCAACAACCAAACTGCCTGTCAAAATATACGCAATCATCGGTCCTGCGTATGTGATGACGGGAATCAAAGAGTTTTTCAATGCGTGTTTAAACAAAACTTTATTTTTTGATACGCCTTTCGCTCTAGCAGTACGAATGTAGTCCTGTCCAAGCACGTCAAGCATACTTGACCGCTGAAGACGAGTGATATATGACATTGGGTAAAGTGAAAGGGTGATAATAGGCAATATTAATCCGCCGGCTGTTGCTCCATTTGCCGGGAACCACGGTAATTGAACACAAAATAAAATCAATAATATCGAAGCGACAATAAATGATGGCGTCGCCACAAAGGCAGTGGTGATGACTTGTATAAATTTATCTAAAAAAGAATCCCGTTTGACAGCGGCTAACGAACCAGCGCATATGCCAACTACGATAGCAAGCAAAGCGGCCGTTAAACCGAGTTTTGCAGAAACGGCAAATCCGCGCCAAATTATCTCGCTGCATGTCTGACCGCGGTTTTTTATAGAAGGCCCAAAGTCAAAATGTAAAATACCGTCAAGATAAGTAAGATATCTTTCTCCTATGGGCTTGTCCAGTCCATACTTCGCTTCCAAGGCAGCCTGCACTTCGGGAGTAACAGCCTTTTCCGAAAGAAATGGACCGCCCGGTATCGCGTTCATCGCGAAAAACGTAATAGTTATTATCAAGAATATTGTTACAATGGCCAACAATATGCGTTTGATAATATACGCCACCATTTTTGAATTCATTGATTATCTCCTAGTAAGCTTTTATATAAAGTTCAAATTGCTTCAAACTTAATAAGTCAAAAAAGGCGAAAAATTGCCTTACCGTCACACTCGACGGCAAGGCGTCGATCAATTCATAGTTTTCGCAAAACCGTAAATTTGATGTACTTTTTTTTAAAGACTAGCACAATCAAAATTCAAAGTCAATACAAGGCGAAAATTTTTTTGTCGATTTTCGAATTTTTTTATGCTAAATTCCTTATTTTAAGCGATTTTTTGGTGTTTTTTATTAAATGAGTCCAATCCTTAATTTCCCAGTTTTCCAAATTCTTACAAACGTATTTTCAATAATAAAAAGAAGCGCACAAAAAAAATTTTTTGCGATACTAATCTCGAAAATTTTTATCTTTTTTTGACTGCCTTTAGAATAATTACATTAATTTGAATAGTAATCTAAAATTTTATTGAAATTTTTATAAAAATCAAATAGCGGTCAAAAAAATGACCGCTTTTATATGCAAATTCGTATTATCATTTTTCAAAAATATTTGAAAATTATTAAGTAAATTGAATTTGTTTTAATTAGTTTTCGAAAATTTTTTTGGTTTTTTGTAATCGTTTTACCACGAAATTAACAGTCATAAAACCTTATATTTATCCCTTTCAATGCAAAATTTTATCGTAAAATATTAGTCATTAAACGCGATTTTTTTAACGTTTACGTACTTAATTTTAGTTAATTTTTTGATGATTTACCGTATTTGTTAAACCAATTTTTAAGTGTAATTACGCCGATATTTATGTGCTTATTATTCGGTAAAACGGACTTTTTTCCCTGTTATTTTATTACTTTTGTCGCGCAAAAAGTCGTAAGATTAAAGTCATGAAGTTTTCCTTCTGTGTCGGTATCGCCAAAAATATCAAGCAATGTAAATCCCGCTTTCAGCTGTCCGCCGATTTGTTCTTCAATGGTATGCGAAAACTGTATACCCCAGCCTTTTTCGATACACTCATTATACAGTTCCTCGTCCGCAAGCGGATCGAAAGGCAGTTTGTGGTCGAAATTTCCATCATCGTCAAAAGCGTATGCCAAACCCATATCAAGACCCGCAATCAAAACGCCGCCCTTTTTCAAAACTCTGAAACATTCATTCCAGACGCTTTGCACGTCTTTTATATAACAGTTTGACACGGGATGAAAAATAAAGTCGAATTCGCCGTCACTAAACGGAAATGGTTTTGTCATATCTCCTCTTACCGTTTTTAAACTCAGGTTTTCTCTTTTGGCGACTGCTATATCGTTATCCAGTTGTTTTTGCGAATAATCAAAAGTAGTGCAATCCGCGCCCATTGCGGCGAATAACGGCATCTGCTGTCCGCCGCCGCTGGCAAGCCCAAGTATCTTTTTGCTTTTCATTTCGGCTGGAAACCAATTTCGCGGCACTTGCTTATTTGGCGTTAAAACAACTTTTATCACGCCTTTTTTTGCTTCCGCTATTTGCTCGGGCGAAACGGGTTTTGCCCAAATCCAGCCGTCCTCGTTCCATTTGTCAATTATTTTCGAATTAATGTCAGTATATTTCATATTTTTTTCCTTTTTCTAATCTAAAGTTATGTCAACATAAATCGGGAAATGATCGCTTGGATACACGCCGTCATAAACCGTATCTACAATTGCGTATTTCTCGACAGTTATGCCTGTTTTTGAAACCATAATATAATCGATGCGTTCATTAGTCAGCATCAATCCCCAGTTTTGATAAGTTGCTCCGTCTTCGCTCACAGCGGCAACTATATTGGCATCCAAAAAGCTTCCCGCAGCGCTCAAATAAGTTGCGCTGCCCGGTTTCGCGTTTAAATCTCCCATCAGAACCGATGGTTTTCCGCCAAATTCCGCTATCTTGTCAAGCACAACGGCAATACCGTTTATGCGCGCCTCGTCCGACACATGGTCAAGATGAGTATTGAAAACAACCAATTCTTTTCCGCTTGCCTTTTCTTTCAGTATTACATAGCTGCAAATTCTATAACACGCGCTTCCCCAGTCCTTGCTCATAACGTCAGGAGTTTCGCTCAGCCAAAAACTTCCTTTATCTATCAAATCGTATTTATCTTTTCGGTAAAATACTGGGCAGCCCTCGCTCATAACTGATTCATCGCGGTAAGTTATAACGCTGTCGTATTCATAAAGCGAATCCGTAAGATAATTATAATGAAGCCAGGTTACTTCTTGAAAACCTATTATATCAGGTTTAATGTCTTCAATATTGTTGATAATAAGTTCCGCTCTATAAAACCAGCTTTTTGTTCCAAGATCGTCGGGAGCCCAACAACGGACGTTACAACTCATAATTCGCGCTTCACCCGAATCTGTAACCTGCTCTATCGTAACAGCTTCTTTATTTATTAAATATTTTGGCAGATACCAAAATTCTGTAACCGCAAACGCAAGTATCGGTAGCAGTATAACCGCTAAAACAACCCATAAAACAATCTTTCCGATTTTTTTCTTATTCATAAGCATTCCCTCCGTTCTTATAAATAAATGGTATCACATATTTAACCTTAACTCAATATAAAAAAGATTCGGAATTACCGAATCTTTAAAATACATATAGATGAAACTTAATCGCTAAAACCTACTCACTAAAAGAATAATTAATTTTATTTATATATTGACTGTTCAATTAATCTATGATATACATTATAGGAGTATATTTACATTATAGGTTTAATTTTGTTTGAAAAATAAAAGTTTAATCACGCAAAAATTTGTATATGAATAAACTTGATCGAGAAAATATAATTATATAAGGAGGTTTGTAAAGTGAAACAAAAAGTAACGACGATAGTAGCAATTTTACTGATTTTAATATTTGTAAATGTTAATATCGTAGGTTGCACTCCTGAGCAATTTTCAACTCAGTATATTCAGTATATTTTGGATGAAACAACCGAGTTATCAATTAAAACAGCTTATGTCAATTATTGGGTTGGTCAGGCAGAAGAAAACGGTAAAACAACAAACATTACTATATCGGATGTAAATATAAAAAATTTTTATTGCGTCTATAACGGCAGCGCAGTGGTCGAGATTTATGGCGATGTGTGGGCAAACATTGCGGTAATAGGATATGTTCAGGTGGCTGATAAAACGTTTATTTACGGAGGACTAAAAATTACAGTGTATAATTCGGGACAAAGATATGATCTTTCCGAAGCATACGAAAAGGGGCTTTTGTCGAAAGAAAATATAAACGATATATATGAAAAACATAAACATTTTTATCCTGATTTGTATCAAAATTATATGTATCAACCGCCCATAAAAATTGATTAATTTAATGGAGGAAATTATGAAAAATACGTTTAAGAAAATTACAGTTATTTGTCTTATCTTCTTAATTTTGTCAATATATGGCACCAATATATGCTTTGCTGACAGCAATGAGGCAGCTGAGACAACCGAAGCAAAAATCTATTGCAAAGCGACGATAGACGACGATTTTGCTGATAACAGAGTACTCATAGTACTAACCCACAAAGCAAGTTTGGAGTTTAAAACTTACACCTTGAGTGATTTTGCGGAAATTGAATGTGCTAGCATTAAAGAATTAACTAAAGAAACTAGTGCAATGGTAAAGAATAAATTACTTAATGGAGGTAAATCTGATACTGCCTTTGAAGTTAATGTAGATCAATTCAGAAGAATTTTCTGTATAGAACTGAAAACACATAGTAAAGAAAATGTTCTTGAAGCTATAAGGAAACTTGAAACGCGGGAAGATATTCTATATGCAAGCCCAGATTACATTATTTCGATTTGTGAAACCATTCCTAATGATGTATATTATGTAAACATAAACAATTACCAATCGGCTGACCAATTGAACGTTAAGAAAAAGAGTGCGAAAAAAGATACTCTTTTTCCTTGCGACTATTTATGCGCAACCGCTTATCTGGCGGAGAGGGCGGGATTCGTAAGGAGCGAAGCGACGGAATAGCGAAAAAACGAGCTTCTGCGATGTTTTTGAGCGTCACATAATTTCGCTCGCACGCCCTTGAAGTCAAGTTGAGCAGCAAGCCAAAAGGAGAAAGAAAAAAAGAGTGTTCATTAAACACTCTTTTTTTCCTGCGACTCATATGCGCAGCCGCTTATAAATGTGTTCCCTTGATATTTGATACAGTGTGCATTATATTTTACCTTTCGAGAAAAGGTGAACACACCATATTGTACATCATTTATCGGAAATATCAAGCTGCATTTTTTCTTCGAGTAGTTTGATTTCTATATGTCAATCGGTGACCTACTCGGCCAGTGGGAGATATACAAACAATTCAACGGCATCAGCAAACCGAGGAAAAACACAAATACTGATGATGTGATTCTGTATGAGATATGATAAAAATAGGAAATTGGTTAATTGTTATGAAAAATACAGCAAGGTACTTGACAATATAGAGAAATATACATATAATTACATCATAATTGCTATCAGTTGACAGTTTTAGGAGGGCAATAGTATGAAGC
>DAOTGG010000042.1:0-10120 GCA_035446985.1 Eubacteriales bacterium | reverse complement strand
AATTTTTATGAAAATTTACATATCCGTAGACATGGAAGGACTTGCGGGCATAACGGAGTTTGCGCAGGAAAGAGAAGACGTCGCAAGATTCCGCAAGGCAATGAACGACCAGGTAAAATGGGTTATAGAAGGCATACAGAGCAGCGAAAAAAACGATAAAATCGAAAAAATTACTATCGCCGATTCGCACGGCAAAGGCACGAATTTGTCGTGGGACGAACTAACCGAGCTTGACGACAGAGTTTATCTGATAAGCGGAACGCCGCGTCCCCAGTATATGATGCCCGAGTTTAACTCCGATTACGATATGGTCTTTTTTGTCGGGTATCACGCAGGCATAGGAGCGTTAGGCGCAAATATGGACCATACCTATTCGCTGACGTCAATACATAATTTTTGGATTAACGGCAAGCCGATGAACGAAAGCACGATAAACGCCGCTTACGCCAGTTATTTCGGCGTACCCGTGACGCTTGTTATCGGCGACAGCGGACTGAAAAAGCAGCTACAAGACGAGGAAATGATGCCTTGGGTAAATTACGTCTGCACAAAAGAATCTATATCGCGTTTTTCAGCCGTTTTCAAACCGAAAAATATTTTAAGAAAAGAAACGATGGAAACGGTCGCGAAAACTATAGACGAATTTTTGGAAGAAGACGAACCGCTTTATATTATCGAATCGCCGTATAAGCTAAGGCTGGAATTCAATTACGGCTCGCAAATGGAAATAGCGTCCACCATACCTAACGCCAAACAAATCGACAGCCGCACCTTGGAACTGGAATTTGACGACTACAAGGCTCTTTTTGACGGCATTATGTCGGTGTGTTACTCTTCAAAAAAATCTTTTCCGTTTGATAAATAAAAATTAAATATTAAAAAAGCGGATTTTTGATTAAATCCGTTTTTTGTTTTTAATAAATAACCTGTTCTGCGTTTTTGTCATTTTGACTTCGCTCATTTATTTTTTAATCGAAAATATTGTGATTTTTGAAGAAATTTAAACGCAAATTGGGATTTTTTTGTATTTAGCGTAACATTTTTTTATATTTAAGCAATAATTGTTGTATAATTTTTTTAAAGGAAACGCAACTTTTTCCAATTTTTAGAAGTATTTATAGTGAAAGAGATTGTATATTGACATTTTTATGAATGAAACAAATTTATTCGACTACAACTCCATCGACGATGCGGTAAAAGAGTATAGCGGCACAGTTTATAGGCTCGCTTACATTTACACAGGCAACGTCGCCGACGCAGAAGACATTATGCAGGAAGTTTTTGTTCGCTTTGTAAAAAGAAAACCCCTTTTTGACAGTAACGTTCATCAAAAAGCGTGGTTTTTAAGAGCGACGATAAACTGCTGTAAGACTTTGTTGATGTCAAAATGGAAAAAAAGCACTATGCTAGTGGATAGTTTTGACGAAGAAGGGCAGGTCGAACAAGTCGCCGACAATTATATATTGGACGCGGTGGCGAAACTTAATGAAAATCAAAGATTAGTCGTTCATATGTTTTATTACGAAGATATGTCGATAAAATCAATCGCGAAAACGCTCGGAATGTTGGAGTCTACCGTTAAGTCCCATCTAAACCGAGCGAAACAAAATCTAAAAAATATTTTGGAGGAAGATGACAATGTTTGATAAAAAATACAAGGAACAAATGAAAAAGATATCTCCCGACGAAAGCAAGGTAAGGGCTATGAAAGTTGAGCTTAACGATATTTATGCGCAAAACTCTAAACCCAGCGCAAAATTTACTTTCAAAAAAGCTTCCGCATTGGCTTGTTTTTGTTTGGCGTTTGTACTTGTTTTTACAATGATAAAAGTAGCAAACTCAGATAAACCTTTTGACCACACTTACGCAGGCATTTATCAGCTACTTAGAGAAAAAACAAATTTAGGTAATTATTATTTTCCAGGTACTGCCGAAATAGACTTGTCGAGTTCTGATAGCGGTACTACAGCGCAAAAACTTGAAGACTATTCCGATACGAATTTGCAAGTCGCGGGCGTGCAGGAAGCCGATATTATAAAAACAGACGGAAAATATATTTACGCTTTGTCAAACTATTATCTTTATATAATTGAGACAGATAACGGTCAAATGACTGTGTTAAGCAAATTTGACAGAGCTACTAACAGCGAAACCGAAGAAGACGCTATGAGCGTTTATACGCAAGATATATTTGTTGTAAATAACAGACTGATTGTTCTTAAAAGTTCGTATCATTACACAAAAAACATTGACGGCGAAATAGGAATATGTTTGTATTGGTGGGGCAACGGCTCCACGGTTGCGGAAATATACGATATTACCGACAAAGCCGATATCGGCTTGGTGGGAGTATTCGAGCAGGACGGTTATTATTCAAACAGCCGTATGATAGGCAACGTTTTGTATCTTGTAAGCAACTATAATATTTATGGTCAAATAGACCAAAACAACCCCGAAACGTTTGTGCCCAAGATTATTTGCAATGGCGAAACTCAGCTTGTCGAGCCCGAAGATATTTGCGTAAACGAAAATCTGGATTCCGCAAGCTACGTTGTTATTTCAGCCTATGATACAGTTAACGGCGAATTTTTATCAAATAAGTCGTTGCTTGGCTACGGCGGAGAGATTTATATGAATACGGATAATCTCTACGTCATAAGTTCAATACACGAAATTGAAAAAGAAGGAAACGTATATACTTCCTGCAACAATTCTTTGATTACAAAATTCTCGTTAAATAATGGTTATATCGAAGAAAAAGCTAGCGCAAAAGTGGAAGGTACCGTTTTGAACCAGTTTTCAATGGACGAATATAACGGATATTTTAGAATAGTTACTACTATTAACTCTTGGACTTATACGGTAAATGACGACGGCAGTTCGACTTCGACTGGTAGCGGTTCCGAAACTTATAACAATCTATATATTTTGAACGAGAACTTGACCGTTGTCGGACAGCTTCAAAATCTCGCGCAGGGCGAAAGAGTTTATTCCGCAAGATTTGACGGTAATACAGGTTATATCGTAACGTTCAGACAAGTGGATCCGTTGTTCAGCATAGATCTTAGCAATCCCGCAAACCCGATTATTATGGGCGAATTAAAAATCCCGGGATTTTCCAACTATTTGCATAACTACGGCGACAATTTGCTGTTTGGTCTTGGCAGAGACGCCGACGAACAAACAGGCGGAGCGGGCTATATCAAACTTTCTATGTTCAATACAAGCGACAAAACAAACGTAACCGAAGAACATTCCCTTATCATTGACGGAATGTATTACTCCGAAGCGTCATATAACCACAAGGCTATACTGATTAACTATGAAAGAAATATTATCGCCTTTCCCGCAGACAATGTTTATTTGGTTTATTCATACGACGCTGAGCAAGGATTTGTGCAATTAGCCGCGCTGGATTTGACAAATGGCGGATATGACTGGTATTGGGGAAGTATGAGAGGTCTTTATATCGGCAATGTGCTTTATGTATTCTCTAATAACGTTATGATAAGCTACGATATGCAAAACTTCAAGGAAATATATTCCATGCAAATTGAGGAAGCTGATCCTTCCAAATAATTAAGCAAAATTTACCTTTTTATGCTAGAAATAAAAAACGACGGTTAATAAATACCGCCGTTTTTTTATTTAATTAAATTAGTATTTTTTTAAAAGTTATACAAAAATTCATTTCCTTATTATCATATAAATTTCGCAAAAGGGGGTTATAATAATAAAATATAAGGAGAACTTATGCTAAAATTAAAAAACATTACAAAAATTTATCCTGTCGCAAATAATAACGACGTAGTGGCTTTGGAAAATATTTCGGTTAATTTTCGGGAAAACGAATTCGTATGCGTGCTTGGTCCGTCAGGCTGCGGCAAGACGACTTTATTAAATATTATCGGCGGACTTGACCGTTACACCGAAGGCAACCTTATTATTAACGGAATTTCAACAAAAGACTATAAAGACGGAGATTGGGATACATACAGAAATAATTCCATCGGTTTTGTCTTTCAAAATTACAATCTTATACCGCACCAAACGGTTTTGGAAAACGTAGAGCTTTCGCTAACATTGGCGGGAGTATCAAAAAAAGAAAGGATTGAACGCGCGAAAAAAGCTTTGGAAGAAGTCGGTTTATTAAATCAAATTCATAAAAAACCAAATCAGCTTTCGGGCGGACAAATGCAGCGTGTTGCGATTGCCAGAGCATTGGTCAACAATCCCACGATAGTTTTGGCCGACGAGCCGACGGGCGCCGTCGACAGCGTTATGAGTATTCAGATAATGGAGTTACTCAAAAAAATCGCCGAAACAAGACTTGTCGTTATGGTAACGCATAACTCCGAGCTATCGGATAAATACGCAACCCGAATAGTGAAACTATTGGACGGCAAAATCGTCGACGACACAAAACCGCTGGAAGATATAGCGGAAGTCAAAAAAGAAAAACCGAAGAAAAAATCAGGCATGAGCTGGTTTACTTCATTAAAACTCAGTTTGAAAAACTTGTTCAGCAAGCGTGGCAGAACTTTTATGACGAGCTTTGCGGGAAGCATAGGCATAATAGGCATAGCCTTGGTGCTTTCTGTGGCGAACGGATTTAACCTTTATATAGACAGTTTGCAGCAAAACACTCTTGCGTCTTATCCGTTAACCGTGTATTCGTCTATACTGGACAGAAGCTCGTTAATGGATAATTTCGGACCCAGCGACGATGAAGGCGCATATTTACCACTAGACGAAACGGGTATAACCGCGTCCGCCATGATAACGTACGAGGATTTTGCTTCCGCGCAGCATGAAAACAAATTTACGCAAGAATATTTGGATTATATAAACTCAAAAATATTAAACGCCGTTGACGAAGACGGCGATCCGATAGAACTTGTCACCTCAATAGAATATAATTACGGAATTGTTGAAAATCTGTTCACATCGAATAACGGCACCGTAAGAAAACTTTCCATACCCACATATTCGATGGAAGAAATGATGGTCAATATGGATATGTCAAAACTTATGCAATATGCCGAATCATATTCGTCCACCCATAGCGGCGTTAACTGGGACAAGTTGCTTGATAATGACGAATTTATGAAAAACAATTACGATGTTTTGGCTGGCGCGTATCCTACCGAATACAATCAGCTTGCTTTGATTTTAAATTCTAAAAATCAGATTGATAAATCCGTATTGCTAGCTCTCGGTTTTTCCGACGAAGAGATTTCGGCTGGCTTTGACGCAAGCGATTTTTTGGGAATGGAATTTAAACTCGTGCCGAATGAAGATTATTATACCGCAACTACGAGCGATACACCTTACGGTAAAATGCTGACGTTAACGCCTAAAACACAGGAAGAATACGCTTCAATATATTCTAGTGAAAATGCTATAACGCTAACTATTACAGCGATATTAAGAGTGAATGAAGACGCCACAAGCGACTTTTATGAAACGGGCATCGTTTATACACAAGACCTTTCTAATAAACTTCGCGAAACGGAATCGGAAGGAAGTTTGGTAAGTTTACTTGAAAGCAGCGATATTATTGTGATAAATAACGGCACGTATCCAACAGTCGCAAGCAAAGACGGAACAGAAATATTTAATTTCGGCACGACAGTAGTAAGAACGAACGAATCTTGGGACAACGTGGAAAAACTTTTGGGCGCGGACAATATGCCCCGCTCGATATCTTTTTACGCTCGCGATTTTGAAGCGAAAACCGAAATAATAAATATATTGACGGCATATAACGAAGGACTCGCGGAAGAGGACCAAATCCGTTTTTCCGATACTACTTCGCTTATCACATCGTCAATGGGTACGGTTGTCGACGCTATTTCCACCGTTTTGATAGTATTCGCGGCGATATCGCTGGTGGTTTCATCAATAATGATAGGCATAATAACTTACGTATCTGTCGTTGAGCGTACCCGCGAAATAGGCGTGCTTAGAGCTTTGGGCGCTCGCAAAAAAGATATTTCAAACGTCTTTATTGCGGAAACTTTCGTCATTGGGCTTATGGCGGGAATGATGGGGGTTATCGTATCGTATCTATTGACTTTTGTGATAAACTTGATAGTAGCCCGCTTGTTCCCATTGCTAAGCAATCTCGCGCAGTTAAGCTTTTTGTATCACGCTTTGCCATTGGTGATAATCAGCTTTATTTTGACTATGATTGCGGGTATAATCCCAGCTCGAATTGCTGCAAAGAAAGACCCCGTCATCGCTTTGAGAACGGAATAAATATAATAAATCTAATTAAAATAAAAGACCGATATTTAAGCGGTCTTTTTATTTTTTTATGTAACATTAATACATAAAGCCAAGAAATTTTATGTTATAATTAATAAAACGGCAAAGAGTGAAAGGAGAAAAAATATGAATCAAACAGCTTTTTACAATTTGTCTTACGGCGTTTACGTCGTTTCCACTTTGGACGGCGAAAGACCGACAGGATGCGTCGCGAACAGCGTTATGCAAATAACCTCCGAGCCGCCTCTTATCGCGTTGAGTATAAACCACGATAATTTTACAAATCCCTGTATCGCAAAAACAAAGAAATTTTGCATTAACGTGCTTGGTGAAAAAATCAATCCGCTAATTATAGGTCTTTTCGGCTTTCGTTCGGGTAAGGATTTTGATAAATTCAAAACAGTAGAGTACGAAATAAAACAAAATATGCCCGTTCTTTCCGAAGGCTGCGCTTATTTTATTTGCGAACTGGTAGGCAAAACGGAAACGGACACACATACTGTTTTTATAGGCAAAGTCATTGACGCCGACGTTTTTTCGGAAGATACTCCTATGACGTATTCGTATTATCAACGGGTTATAAAAGCAAAAACGCCAAAAAACGCGCCTACGTATATAAAAGAAAACAAATAGAAGGAAAATATTATGAGTAAAAAAATTACTAGCAAAGTAACGTGGGTCGGCAAAACCGACTGGGAACTGAAAAAATTTCACGGTGACGAATTTTCAACGCACAGAGGCTCGTCGTATAATTCTTATCTTATCAAGGACAAAAAAACCGCCCTTATCGATACCGTTTGGATGCCGTATGACAAAGAGTTTGTCAGTAAACTCAAAAAAGAAATCGACTTAAATAAAATCGATTTTATCATAGCAAATCACGGCGAAGTTGACCACAGCGGCTCGCTGCCCGCTTTGATGAGCGAAATCCCCGATACCCCGATTTACTGCACGGCGAACGCTGTAAAATCAATCAAAGGTCAGTACCATAAAGACTGGAATTTTATCGTTGTAAAAACAGGGGACAAGCTAAACTTAGGCGAAAGCGAATTGACTTTTATTGAAGCGCCGATGCTGCATTGGCCCGACACTATGTTTAGTTATTTGAGCGGCGAAAATATTTTGTTCAGTAACGACGGTTTTGGTCAGCATTTCGCAACCGAGTCGCTATTTAACGATACCGTGGACCCCAGCCAGTTATACGAAGAGGCTTTGAAATATTACGCGAATATTTTGACTCCGTTCAGCGTTATGGTGACGAAAAAAATCAAAGAAATAATGCAAATGAATCTGCCTATCGATATGATATGCCCTAGTCACGGATTGATTTGGAGAGAAAACCCTGTCGAGATAATTAAGAAATATTTGGCGTGGGCTGACGGATATAAGGAAAACCAGATATCTATCGTTTACGATACGATGTGGAACTCCACTCGCAAAATGGCGGAGGCTATAGCTTGCGGTATCGAGCAAGCCGATAAAGACGTAACTATAAAACTTTTAAATTCGTCAAAAATCGACAAAACCGATATTATTACGGAAGTTTTCCGCTCAAAAGCTATTTTAGTAGGTTCGCCTACCGTCAATAACGGCTATCTGTATTCCACCGCGGGAATACTGGAGCTTATCCGCGGAATGAAAATGAAAAATAAATTCGCGGCGGCTTTTGGCAGCTACGGTTGGAGCGGCGAGTCGGTGAAAATGATTAACGAAGAATTAACGAAAGCGGGCTTTACTTTAATCGACGAAGGTTTCAAAACGATGTGGACGCCCGATGAAGACGTCATGGAAAAATTACGCGAATACGGCAGAAATTTCGCGGCAAAACTGCCCGAATAAAATAAATAAATAAAAATAAAGGAGATAAAAAATATGAAACAATACAAATGTTTGATTTGCGGATACATTTACGATGAAACGCAAGGCGACCCCGATAGCGGAATAGCGGCGGGAACAAAATGGGAAGATATACCCGAAGATTGGGTTTGCCCTCTTTGCGGAGCGAGTAAAGACCAGTTTGAAGAAATTTAAATTTTATTCAAAATTACATAAGGTATGAACAATTTGAAATTTACTTTTAAGTGTGTTTAGCATTTATAATTAACATTAAAAAACCGCGTTTTATAACGCGGTTTTTCATTTTTATTAAAATTAAGTTATTTATTTTCCCTGTATTCAAGACTTTTTTTGATAAAAGATTTAAACAGCGGATGCGCTTTGTCGGGGCGGGATAAAAATTCGGGATGGAACTGAACTCCCACAAAAAACGGATGTTTTTCTATTTCCACCGCTTCCACGAGTTTGCCGTCGGGGCTTGTGCCGCTTATAGTCAAGCCGTTTTGCGTCATTATTTCGCGGTAATCGTTATTAAATTCATATCTGTGGCGGTGACGCTCGGAGATTTCTTTTTTACCGTAAACCGAACGCAAAACAGTATCGGGTTTGATTTCGCACGGATACGCGCCAAGTCTCATCGTGCCGCCTTTATCTTGTTTTGAGTTTTGGTCGGGCATAAGGTCAATGACTTTGTGTTGCGTCTTTTTGTTAAATTCCGCCGAATCAGCGTCGGCAAGACCGCAGACGTTGCGGGCAAACTCTATTACCGCCGTTTGCATACCAAGGCATATTCCAAAATACGGAATGTTATGCGTTCTTGCGTAATTCGCCGCTACAATTTTGCCCAGTATGCCTCTGTCGCCAAAACCGCCTGGAACAATTATTCCATCCGCGCGTCCCAGGATACTTTCAGCATTTTCATAAGTCAGACTTTCTGATTCAATCCAGTTTATATTTACTTTCGCGCCGTTTTCATAGCCGCCGTGACGTAATGCTTCGGAAACCGATAAATAAGCGTCGCGCATTTTAACGTATTTTCCGACAAGAGCGATATTAACGGGTTTTACCGCGTTTTCAATGCGGTTAAGCATTTCTTTCCAAGGGGTCAGATTGATAGGTTTCGTTTTTATGTGAAGTTCTCTGCACACGATTTCAGACAGATTTTGATTTTCCAGCATTATCGGCGCGGAATAAATAGTGGGGACGGTAAGACTGTCGATAACGCAATCGGGCTTGACATCGCAGAACAAGCTGATTTTTTTGCGGGTGCTGTCGTCGAGCGGAAAATCACATCGGGTAATGATGATATCGGGTGAAATACCCATACTTCTGAGCTCTTTTACGCTGTGCTGTGTGGGTTTTGATTTTTGTTCGCCGCTGCTTGCGATAAGCGGAACAAGCGTAACGTGTATATAAAGACAGTTTTCACGTCCCACGTCGCCCGATATTTGGCGTATCGCTTCCAAAAACGGCTGACTTTCAATATCGCCTATGGTGCCGCCGATTTCCGTCATAACTACATCGGCATTCGTCTTTTTGCCTACGGCGTGAATAAAGTCTTTTATTTCGTTAGTTATATGCGGAATAGTCTGAACGGTTTCGCCAAGGTATTCGCCCCGACGTTCTTTATTTAATACGTTCCAAAAAATTTTGCCTGTCGTGAGATTGCTGTAACGGTTGAGATTGACGTTAATAAATCTTTCGTAGTGACCAAGATCAAGGTCGGTTTCCGCTCCGTCTTCGGTGACGAAAACTTCCCCGTGCTGATAAGGACTCATAGTGCCCGGGTCGATATTTATATAAGGGTCCAGCTTTTGAGCGATGACATTTTGTCCGCGGCTTATTAGTAGTCTTCCGAGCGAAGCCATAACTATCCCTTTGCCAAGTCCCGAAACAACGCCTCCCGTAACGAAAATATATTTAGTCATATTTTTAACCTCCACCTTCAATCTCAAAACATTTTAAACAATACCATATTTTTAGTTTTTTTTCAATAATTTGAAGCAAAAAACAA
>DAOTGG010000041.1:5069-10162 GCA_035446985.1 Eubacteriales bacterium | reverse complement strand
TAAAGTGGCACGCGAGCTGGGTTCAGAACGTCGTGAGACAGTTCGGTCCCTATCCATCGTGGGCGTAGGATATTTGAAAGGATCTGTCCTTAGTACGAGAGGACCGGGATGGACGTACCAATTGTGCATCAGTTGTCGCGCCAGCGGCATGGCTGAGTAGCGAAGTACGGACGGGATAACCGCTGAAAGCATCTAAGCGGGAAACCCACCTTGAGATAAGATATCCCATATCACAAGATAGTAAGACCCCTTGTAGACAACAAGGTTGATAGGTCAGAGGTGGAAGCGTAGTAATACGTGTAGCTGACTGATACTAATAGGTCGAGGGCTTGATCACATTTTTATGTGACTTATAGACCTTATACAAGATACTCAAAAAGCTTTCTTTAATTCTTATATGCAGTTGCCAATGTTTCGTTAACCGAAAAGTTGACTATTACGCAGGGTTAAATCCCAGCGAATAATAACCATTGCGGTGGTTATAGCGAGAAGGTCCCACCTGTTCCCATCCCGAACACAGAAGTTAAGCTTCTCAACGCTGACAATACTTGGCTGGACACGGCCCGGAAAGATAAGAAGCTGCCGCATCCATTAAAGACTTGAATGTTAATTCAAGTCTTTTTTCTTTTAAATACATTCTTTCAAGTAGATTTTTGTCGAAATTGTGACTTATTCTGAACTTTATTAAAATTATTCGCGGAATTCAGAGTGGAAAGAAATTATGAAATTGCAAAAAAAACTTAGTTTAAAGCCTATTACGTTTCAATAAATTATATCGATTTTAATTATTTTCTTGTACTTTCTTAACTTGAAAAATATGCGGGTAAGCGAAAAAAAAGAGAATACGATCAAAAATTTAGACCGCGTATATAAATAAAAATAGAAATCATTAAAAAATTTTCGTGACAAGTCTTTAAAAAATAAAAAACCTTGCATTACGCTTTTAGCTATGCTAGAATGTTGTGGTATGATGAAACAGCATAGACAAAACCGATTTGTCGATGGATGGAAAAAAAGATTTTCGCCGACCGCACCAATGAACATCAGATTGTATTATCTGATATGTTTGCTTGCTCTGTTTTTTTCCGCATCGCTTTTGTACGTAGTGCTTAATGCTGTAAGTTTTCAACCTTACAAAATCATTACTATTGTTTTTTCAGCTTTCATTGCATTGTCAGCTACATATCATTTTTTTTCTAAATACAATTATACATACGGTCTCATTGCGACAGTAATAATTTGCTTTATAATCATTCCCGCTATTTTTCTTTGCTCTGCGGGAGTCAAGGGCGGCGGCTTGTTTTTGTTTATATTCGGTATCTTTTTCCTTACTGTCGTTGTAAAGAGAAAATTTATGTATTTAATCCTGGTATTATTTACCGAATACGTTTCAATGATGTTTTTATCGTTGGCTTTCCCAAGAATCGTATTTATAAATGAAACCACAACCAGCGTAACGGCTATAGTTATAAACTTTTTAATAGTGTCGTTAATCATATATATTTTTCTGCGAATTATCATTACAGGCTATCATAAAGAACACAAGCAGCTTAGAATAACGAATGAAAAACTTAACCACGAGCTTATTACGGACGATCTCACGGGGATTTTTAATCATAGATATATAGCCAGCGAGCTTATCCGCGCTGTGGCTGAAGCAAATGAAAATTCCGAACTGTTTTTACTGATGTACGATATAGACGATTTCAAAACGGTAAACGACGAATACGGGCATACTGTGGGCAACGATATTTTGTATGAAGTCGCTCAAATGATAGATTCCGAGATTGGCAAAGAGGGAGTATGCGCAAGATACGGCGGAGAAGAATTTGTCGTATTATTTAAAAACAAAAACGCGGAAGAAGTTTTTGCGATTGCTGAAAAAATAAGAAAAAGCGTCGAATCAAAGTTGTTTATTCCCGACACCAATAAAAAAATAACGGTAAGCTGCGGAATTGCAAAATATAAAATGGGCGACAATGCTGAGGAATTTTTGAGATCGGTAGATTTTAAAATGTACAGCGCAAAACATCAAGGCAAAAATCAAACGGTATTTTATTAACCTTGCTAACAATACAAAATAAAAGGTATTTCATTTACGAAATACCTTTATTTTTATTTAGCTATGTAGTGAGTTTTATAGAAAAAACGCGAATAGGTTTAAAATTTTCTAAAAAGCATTTTTAATCAAAAACATCGTCATATACTTCTTTTAATAAATGCGGGAGGTTCGTCATAATTCCGTCTGCGCCTATATCGATAAGATGCCGCATATCTTCTTCATTGTCGATTGTCCAAAAATGTACGGCGATATTATGTCTGTGCGCTGTGTTTACAAAGCTTTTTGTAGCGACGTTAATGAAAGATTGTTTCATCGGCACTTGAAGCACGGTTACGGGTTCATCGTAAAATAAATCCAGACCAAACCACCCCGTGACTAATATTTCCGCCACACCAGCAGTTTCGGGCGAACACATAATTTCGGGATGAGTATCAGCCATAATGCTTTTCATTTCCTCGTAAATTTCTTTGTGGAAAGAAGCCAATACGACGCGGTCAAAAGCGTCAAATTCTTCTAATAAGTCAATAACAGCGTGCAGCGCGGTAATACCGATTTCGCCGCTTTGTTTTATTTCAACATTGACCGTGTTATTTGGAAAACATGTTAAGACTTCGCGCAATGTCGTAGCTAAAAATACTTCCGTGTCGCGGGGTGTGACACCGTCAGGATAAGACACGTCTGTTGGCGTAACCTCGCGTCCGAGATAGTCGGTGTACTTAATATATTCGACGACAACCCCGTTCTCCCTTTTATTAAGATATGAAAAATCAACCCGCTGCGTAATCAAATCGGTATAGTTCCAATCCGAAATATTGCCGCTCGCGTTTGTGCGGTAATCAAGAGTTGTGTCGTGGGACATAATCACAACGCCGTCTTTGGTGATGGAAACGTCCATTTCCAGCATTACGTTTTCGTCCACGCTGTAAGCATTATAGCACGCTTCTAACGTATTATCGGGAAACTCACGGTTTCCGCCGCCGTGCGCGATGAGTAAAGGTCTTGTATTGGTTTCTATTACAAAAACGTTGTCAGCCGTAGCGGCTTTTCGCGGAATGACGGCCAGCGCGGTCCAGACTAAGGCTATGCAAAGCAATACGGCAATCGTTATTATATATTTCTTTTTCATTATTTTATACTACCTCCGTATATATATTAACTTAAATTTCAGTTAATTTCAATAGGTAAATTGACAATGAAAATATTTTGTGTTAAGGTCTATTTGACACTTTTTAGGGGGTTTATTTATGGACGCAAAAAGGGCTTTTTCACTTTTGAAAAAAATAGGCTTTACACGCATGGGCGGAACTAATGAAGAATTACAGGCCGCTAATATTTTGGTTGACGAAATCAAATCTATAGGCGGTCAAGCCAGTATTGAAGAATTTGACGTTAATTCTCAAACTATTAAAACGCAGAAACTGTTTGCCGACGGAGTTGAATACGAAGTCGTCGCATACGGAAACAGCGGAAATACCGCTAAAGACGGTCTTACAGCGCCGTTTTATTATATGGAGTATTTCACCGACAACGATATCGCGAAATTTGAGGCGAAAGGCAAAATCGTGCTTACAAACAGCTATATGTCGCTCGCTACATACAAATCGCTGGCAGACACGGGATGCGTCGGATTTATCACTTTTGGCGGCGACGTTTTGGATAAAAAATCAAACAGCGACCTTATGACGAGAGAACTTCGTCAGCCTTTAAAAGACTACAAAACTCTGCCCGGCGTAAATATGCGCGCGGCGGACGCAATGAAACTTGTTAAACAAAAACCGAAAAATATTACTATCAAAATAGAACAGGACGAGTTCCAAGCAAAAAGCAGAAACGTAGTGGCTGAAATCAAAGGCGAACTTGATGAAGTAATCGTTTTCACAGCGCATTATGACAGCGTTAATTTCAGCAAAGGCGTATATGATAACGGAAGCGGCAGCGTTTTGCTTATGGAAATGTACAGACATTATATGAAAGTTAAACCTCGCAGAACTTTGCGTTTTATATGGACAGGATGCGAAGAAAGAGGATTACTCGGCAGTAAAGCATACGTCGCGGCGCATGAACAAGAGCTTAGTAAAATCGTTCTTTGCATAAACGTTGACGTTGGCGCGCCCGTACTCGGAACCGAAAGAATCGTGGTTACCGCAGAGGAAAGCCTCACTCACGCTATCGATTATATGGCAAAAGAGCTTGGTCACGCAATTCAGGTAAAATCGGATATATATTCATCGGACGCTATTCCTTTTGCTGACAAAGGTATCCCGGGCGTAAACTTTATGAGAGACGGCGCGCCCGGTTGCAATCACATTCACGACCGTAACGATACTATGTTTTATCTAAGCAGCGACGCACTAAAATCCACAGGCGAGTTTTTGGAAAAATTCTCCGACCGTTACATTAACAGTTACGTTTTCCCCGTACCCCGCAAAATACCCGACGATATTAAGAAAAAAGTCGATAAATATTTGAACCCGATTAAAGATTTATTATAAAAATAAAATCATTTAAATTGAGAAATTAAAAAAGAGCGGTATTTCCGCTCTTTTTTGTTGTCATTTTTTTTATTTTTTTCAATCATTTTTAATTTATTTTCATTGATTTAAGCAAAGAAAGTTCATTTAATTTTGTTATTTTGCTTTTGAAAAATCATAAATTAAAAATCCTGTGAGTGTATATCTTTGTCGTCAGTATGTATGGTTATCGCATTCGGAAAATTATTATTTTCGAAATATTTATTTTCCAACGGCAGCCATATTCCTTTGTATTTTTTCAAGATGTCTTCGCCGCTTCGTGAAAGAAGACGTTTTTGCTGAGTAACGCAGTTTGCGCATAATTTCACTATTATATCGTATTTTTCCGCCAGTCCGTTGCTTGCGCTGTACACGCCTTCGACAATGTTTATCTGTCTGGGCTGGGTGGATTCATCGGTAAAAGTATCGGTTTGGCAATCATATTTTTTGTAATTTACGGTTTTACCTTTCGAAATATCTTCCAAAAGTTTATAAAGTCTTTCGTAATGAATATTGCCGCC
>DAOTGG010000041.1:0-4969 GCA_035446985.1 Eubacteriales bacterium | reverse complement strand
CTTTCGAAATATCTTCCAAAAGTTTATAAAGTCTTTCGTAATGAATATTGCCGCCTATTTGGCTAAGGCGCGCGCTCGTACGCATATTCGCTGGCAAAAAAAAGTCGTCGGCGTGAAATACGTTGCATTTTTCGGCGTAGTACTTTCTTAACGCTTCGGCGTAATAGGTTTTACCGCTTCCGCTGTTGCCTTCTATCGCGACGGTTATTATTTTTTTTCGCAAAAATGCGTTTATGCGGTCAATAACGGAGAACATATCAAAAAAATCGCGTCTTACCACTCGGTAATGCGGATTGTAATTGAGCTTATATGTAATGGAATGGCTGATCGGTTTTGCGTCCGTGAGATATTTTATTGCCGCTGATTTTACGGAAACGTACGGCAAAAGTATTTGCTTGTTTTTTACGAGCGTTTCGAAAATAAAAATTTTTTTCGTCAAGTTTTCCATCGTGCCGATAGACGTTTTTGCGGAAATTAAAAACATCTCGGAAAGCGTATCGAGATTGAGATTTTTCGAATAAAAAACGGGCAGATTTACCCTCAATTGGTTTGCGGAAATGTTATCTATCAAACCGCTTGACATAAGCGGCGTGTCGATATGCTTTAACTCGTTTTTTATTTGAGAGAGTATACTTTTTTGCGAATCAGCGCAAGCGTGCGCTCCGCCGAATTCGCCTTGGTACAAAAGCTTAAAAAAATCCTGCGCCTGCATAAGAGGATATTTATAATAATTTTCCAAAAGTATTTTTTCTATCATTTTTTCTTTTCAAAAAGTTTGCTCATTTCTTCAAAGAAAGTCGCGCTGTCTTTGAATTGGCGGTAAACGGAAGCGAAACGAATGTAAGCGACTTCATCGATGTCTTTTAATCCGTTCATAACGAGTTCGCCTATTTTTTTAGACGAAATTTCCTGGTCGAGAGAATTGTACAGTTGTTTTTCCACGCTGTCCACGAGCTTGTCGATTTCCGACATAGACACGGGTCTTTTTTCACACGCTTTGATTATGCCGTTTTTGACTTTATTTTTATCAAACTGCTGTCTTACGCCCGAACTTTTTACGACGATTAAAGGTGTGGTTTCTATGGTCTCAAACGTTGTAAAACGTTTGCCGCAGCCTATACATTCTCTACGCCTGCGAATAGATTTTCCGTCGTCTGTAGGACGCGAGTCGATAACTTTTGAATCTTCGCATCCGCAAAAAACGCATCTCATATCCTTTGTGCACCGCCTTTATAAAATTTATTTAAGTGTAGCTTTTTTAAACCGATTTGTCAAACTGAATTTGAAATAAAAAAACGTTCATAAAAGAACGTTTTTCGTTTTTTTTAATTCTTAAAATAAAGATTATTTTACTTCGTCTGAAACTTCCGCTTCTTCAGGAGCTTTTTCAACCGGAGCTTTCTTTACGGTCTTTTTAGCTGCGGGTTTTGTTTCGGTTGCGGCGGGTTTTTTCGCGGGAGCTTTTTTCTTGGCAACGGGAGCTTTTGCAGCCTCTTTTTCTTTACGAGCTGAGGTTCTTGCGTCTCTTATTGCTTGGCTTTCTTCCGCTTTTTTCTGAGCAGCCGCTTTTTGTTCCGCTTGTTTAAGCGTCTTAGCGTCAACTTTTACTACGATAATGCCGTGTTGAAGTTGATACAAAGCTTTTGCTATTTGAGCCTTTTTGTGATTTGCGGCATTCTTGTGAATGATGTGAGCTTTTGCCGCTCCGTCTATTTCGGACGCCGTCAAAGGCAATAATTTTTCCGCTGTTTGAACGTCGTTGTTCGAGATAGCGGCATTAAATTTTTTGACAGCTGTGTTCATTTTAGAACGAATCATTTGGTTCTGCAATTTTTTCTTGCGGATAACTGATACTCTTTTTTCTGCTGATTTAATGTTTGGCATTTTATTCTCCTTGAATCTATTAAAACTAACGATTTTACGCTTTGTTATTTTAACACAAGAATTGTTTTTTAGCAACAATTTTCAACTACTATTATTATTTTAGAGCCTTTTGAATACATTATAATGTGAAAAATATAGTTGTTTATGATAGCGGAATCGGCGGTATTTCGATATACCGTCAACTGAAAAAAATGCTCCCGAATGCGGACTTTGTTTATTACGCCGATAACGCCGATTTTCCTTACGGAGAAAAAACGCCTAAGCGTTTGGTGGAGATTGCGCTGAATAATATTGCCGAAATTAAAAAACAGTTCGACACGGATTTAATTATTCTCGCGTGCAATACGGTCACTTGCGTAGCTATCGAAACTCTGAGAAAAGCGTTTCCCGATACGGTTTTTGTTGGAACTGAGCCTTCGATAAAACAAGCTATGCAATACACGGCGAGTAATATTTTAGTTGCGGCGACGACTTTGACGGCGCAAAACGCAAGGGTGCGGGCGCGTTTTCCCCAAAACAATATCATCTGGCTAGCTATGCCCGAGCTTGCCGAAATGGTCGAAAAAGGGGAAAAAGACGGCGTTATATGCGATTATATCGAAAAACTTGCGGAAAATGCCCCGCCGTTCGATTGCGTCGTTTTGGGCTGCACGCATTTTACTTTGATAAAAGATTTATTCGCAGGAGTATTTGTAGGTAAAAAAATATTCGATGGCGCGCAAGGGGTGGCGCAGTATGTCAAAAATATGAAGTACAAAGAATACCGGAACGAAACTCAAGGGCTCACAAGTCTGTGTTTGACGGATCCAAAGCCCGAAATTTATCAAAAATACGTATCTCTGCTGCGTGAATATACCTAAAAATTAAGTAACAGAGCCGCCTTTAAGTAAAAGGGCGGTTTTTTTATAATTACAAAAACACGAATATCACGTTTTCAAACTCTTTGATGAAAAATATTATGTATTTTTTAAATTAATAAATAAGCCTTTTCAATGCCTGCGTCGCCTTTCATTTGTCTTTTGACAGATATTTTTAAAAAGCCATTTTATTGTTATAGTTAACGTGGAAACAAACAAAAAAATAACCGCCCCGAAATGTCGGAGCGGTTAAATTAACTATATTAAATATTAGTTGTCTGAAAGTTTTTTGTATTTCGCTACTCTTTCCAAAGCTTCTTTTTCAGATTTTGTAAAGAGTTTTTCCGCAACTTCGGGTTTGGTTTTTGTCAAAGATGCATAGCGTGTTTCTTTCATTAAGAAATCTCTGTAACTGCCTGCAGGTTGAGCCGTGCTGTCCAAAGTAAACGGGTTTTTGCCTTGGTCAATCATTTCGGGGTTGTAACGGTAAAGTTGCCAGTAACCGCAGTCAACAGCCTTTTTGATTTCGGCTTGAGGGTTGGACATATCGATACCTTGGTTGATACAAGGCGAGTAAGCGATAATCAAAGAAGGTCCGTGATATGCTTCAGCTTCTTGTACGGCTTTGAGTAGTTGCGCGGGGTTAGCGCCCATACCTACTTGAGCAACGTATACATAACCGTAACTCATAGCCATCATGCCAAGGTCTTTTTTCTTGATAGGTTTGCCGCCTGCAGCGAATTTCGCAACCGCGCCCGTGGGACTTGCCTTGCTTGCCTGTCCGCCTGTGTTACTGTAAACTTCGGTGTCAAGTACGAGTACGTTAACGTCTTCGCCGCTTGCCAATACGTGGTCAAGTCCGCCGTAACCGATATCGTAAGCCCAGCCGTCTCCGCCGAAAATCCACATAGATTTTTTGATTAAAACGTCTTTGTCTTTGTAGATTTGTTTTCCGAGTTCGTCGGCTTCGCAACCGCAGTTCATGCAGCCTTCAACGAGTTTGAGTAATTTTGCCGAAGCGACTTTGCTGCCTTCAGCGTCGTCTTTATTTAATAGCCATTCGTCGCAAGCCGCAACACATTCATCCCAGCCAGCTACCTTTTCTTTGTATTGTCTGATAACGTCAGCCAAATGTTCTCTGCGTTGTTTTACAGCCAAATGCATACCAAAGCCGAATTCCGCGTTGTCTTCAAACAAACTGTTAGCCCATGCGGGTCCGTGACCGTCTTTATTTACGCTATATGGACAAGTGGGAGCCGAGCCGCCGTAGATTGACGAGCAGCCTGTAGCGTTAGCTATCATCATTCTGTCGCCGTAAAGCTGTGTAACGAGTTTAACGTAAGGAGTTTCGCCGCAACCTGCGCAAGCCGCGCTGAATTCAAATAAAGGTTGTTCAAACTGGCTGCCTTTTACGGTGTATTTGTTCATAGGATTGGGGAGAGTTTTAACAGTCTTGCTGAATTCGTAATTTGCTTCTTCATGAACGTCTTCCGCGTTTGTCATAACGAGAGCTTTTGTCTTTGACGGGCATACGTTAGCGCAGCTGCCGCATCCTGAGCAGTCCAAAGGACTGATTTGCATACGGAATTTCGCGCCCTTAGCGCCCATAGCCGGACGTGTAACGAAACTGTCGGGAGTTATTTCGTTTTCATCGATAAGGACAGGACGGATAACAGCGTGAGGGCATACGAGAGCGCATTGATTGCATTGAATACAATTTTCAGGAATCCATACGGGTATTTCAACGGCGATATTGCGTTTTTCAAATTGAGTCGTAGCCGTGGGAACAACGCCGGCGGGGTTGAAAGCGGATACGGGAAGTTCGTTGCCGTTTTGTTCCAAAATGGGTTTAATAAATTCTTTAAAATATTTGTTGTCCGCGCCTTCCTGCATAGCCGCGCCGCTAGTAGCGGTTGCCCAAGAAGCAGGAACGTTTACTTTTACTATGTGTTTTGCGCCTTTTTCGATAGCTTCAAAGTTTGCTTTTACTACTTTTTCGCCTTTTTTGCCGTAAGTCTTTTCAACAGCTTTTTTCATATAAACTTCCGCTTCAGCGTAAGGAATAATATTAGCGAGTTTGAAGAAGGCGGATTGCATTACCATATTGGTTGATTTTGCGCTGCCTGCTTCTTTTGCGTATTTAAGTCCGTCGATAATATAGAAATTCAAATGCTTTTTAGCAATATCGTTTTTAACTTTTGCGGGAAGTTCGTTTTCAAGTTCCGCTT
>DAOTGG010000040.1:0-10227 GCA_035446985.1 Eubacteriales bacterium | reverse complement strand
CCCCTTGCATAGGGGCTATTTTTTTATTCCGAGACTTTTTCATTAATCCCTAACTAACTTACCGTAAATGAAAAATGCTCGGGTAAAATTAGAAAAACATAAAATTTAAAAGTAATTTTCAAAACTTTTTTAATAAAAAGGAAATAATTACGCGTTTAGCATTATATATAGATAAATTTTTTATGAGAAAAGACCGCCCAATAAAGACGGTCTTCTCTTTTTTTTGTAAAAAATTAGTCGATTTCGTAATGATGTTCGCTGCTTTGAGTGGGGGGCAAAGTTTGACCTTGCGATACTCTAGCTGTGTTTTGAACTCTTCCGTTTTTATCGACTACGCGATAAACGCCTGTTTTTGGAGCGGTGTCGCCCGGATTGAATTTCATGAATTAACCTCCTAATGATGGTATTAATATTTTGAGCATACCTAAAAGGTTTTATACATTTTAAAAAAGTCGCCGAAAAATAATTAATGCTAAATTAAATGGATTTTACATAAGATTTTGAAATATTTTTTTAGTAAAATTTATTAATTTATGAAAAAGTATAATTCGCAAATTTGAAATAATTAATTAAAAAGTTAATTTAAAACCGTATCAAGAAGTTTTTTCACGCTTTGAGATAAAAGCTGTTTGTCAACGGACGAGTAGTTAATTAAAACTTCATGCGAATCCTGACTGTTTTTATAATAGTCCGAAATGCAGGACACGAGTATACCGTTTTGCTTTGCCATTTCTACGATTTTTGCGTCGGACAGCGTGGTATCAAGGCGCAAAATAAGATGCGTGCCTGCGTTTTTTTCAATAATTTTCACCTTATCTTTCTTTTCGTAATCGGATATAGTTTTTATAATGACGTCTCTTTGCGCTTTGTAAAAAAGGCGCATTCTGTTAATATGACGCTCAAAATATCCGTCGGAGATGAATTTTGCGAGGGTGTGCTGCTCGAAACCCGAAACGGAGCAGGAGAAAAATCCCATCTGCATTTTTAGCGTTTGCATAACGGCGGCAGGCAAAACCATATAAGCGATACGGATATTCGGAGCGACCGATTTTGAAAAAGTGTTCATATAAATGACTTTTTCGGGCAGATAACTGATTAAAGGCGGAATAGGTTTGCCGTTAAAGCGAAATTCGCTGTCGTACTCGTCTTCTATTATATATCTGTCGCTTTTTTCTTCCGCCCACCGCAACAGTTCCGTTCGCCGCGACATTGGCATAGTTATTCCCGTGGGGAAGTGGTGGGACGGCGAAACGTGTATAAGCCCCGTCGATTGATTTTTCAACTCGTTTGCGTTAAAACCGTTTTCGTCCATATTCACGCGTTCGCATTTTACGCCGTTAAGCTCGTAAATTTTCGTAATAGTTGAGTAGCACGGGTTTTCTACCGCCACAGATTTAATGTTTGGAAAAAGTTTTGGAACAAGGTTATAAAGATATTCCGCGCCCGCGCCGATATATATTCTTTCGGGATCGACGTAAAAACCGCGGTAACTGTATAAATGTTGCGAAATCGCTTCTCTCAGCTCGATAACGCCGTTGTAGGGCATTTTGTCACGAAAGCTCGTTTCGTCCGTCAGAGTCTGCCGCATAAGCTTAGACCACGTTTGAAAAGGGAATTTATCAATATTGATAAGATTTGACGTCAAATCGGTATAGGTTGAATTTATGGTTTTTTGGTTTACGGAATACGTTTTGTTTCGATACGGGCGAAAAATTTCTTCTACAAAATAACCTTTCTTTTCAATAGATTTTACATATCCTTCGGCCAAAAGCAGCTCGTAGGCGTTTTCGACGGTGATAACGCTTATTTTAAGATGCTCAGCCAACGCCCGTTTTGACGGGAGTTTTTCCATCGGCTTTAATATTCCGTTTTGAATATCCGCTTTTATATGCTTGTAAACGCATTGATAAAGCGGTTTTTCGGTTAATTCGTACGTTAACATATATTCTCCGTCTGGTATTAAAAAGAATATAGATATTATATCTATGGTTAATACCAAAAATATCGTATTATTTTTTTAAGCTTTTGTAAAGCGTAAAGACGTTTTTTATAAAAAATCTATTATTAAATGAAAAAGCGAAAGAAAAAAGAGAGTTAAGTTTAACTCTCTTAAAATTTAATCCGTTATCTTGTTTTTACTCGCTTTAATGTTGCGAAATGCGGCACTCCGTCAACAAACGGCGGATAGGCTTCGCCTTCTATCAAAGGTAAAACGTAATCCATAAATTTTTCGGTGATAAAATGGCGGTCGCTGCACAAATAATCTTCGGGCAGTTTCTTCTCTGTGTTAGCTACCATTTCAAGCGGCAGTTCTTTTATAATTAACTTGTATTCTTTCGTTTCGGCGCGTCCGAATGCTATCATTATATTGCTTTTGCCGTTTACCGCCGCTTTTACCGCTTCCGCTCCCGCCAGATACGCTTCGTCAACGTCGGTTTTGCTCGCGATATGAGCCGCGCAACGCTGCAAAAGGCTAAATTCTATCGATCTGACTTTTGCGTTTGTGGATTGCTTTACTAAAGCTGCGAGAAAACTTCCCACTCCGCCGAGCTGAATATGATTAAAACTGTCGCAAACGGTGTTTTTTTGATATTCGCTGATATATTTGTCTTCACGGTCTCTAATGCCTTCCGAAACGACTACCATACAATCGCCTTTTTCAACAAAAACCTCTTTGACTTCGGCGAGAAAATCGTCTAAATCAAAAGGAAGTTCGGGCACGTAAATAAGGTCGGGTCCCCAGCCTTTATAGGAAGCCACCGCGCTTGCGGCTGTCAGCCAGCCTGCGTTGCGTCCCATTACTTCAATAACCGTTATACTGCCTTTATCGTACACTCTGCTGTCGCGCGCAAGCTCCATACACGAAGTGGCGATATATTTTGCAGCCGAGCCGTAACCTGGACAATGGTCGGTGCCGAAAAGGTCGTTGTCGATTGTTTTTGGCACGCCGATTATTTTACAAGGATAGTTGTGGTCGGTAAGATATTTTCCGATTTTATAACAGGTATCCATAGAATCGTTACCGCCGTTATACAAAAAATAGCGTATATCGTATTTTGTGAACACTTCCAAAATCCTGCGGTAATCCGAGTCGTCTTCCTCCGGCGGTTTTAGTTTGTATCGAACAGAGCCCAGTACGCTACTTGGAGTATTTTTGAGTAAAGCGAGTTCCGCGGGATCTTCTTGATCGATATCGAATAATTCATCAAAAAGTATTCCTTTTATGCCGTGCGAAGCTCCGTAAATTTTGGTAATGCAGTCATGTTTTGCCGCTTCTTCAAAAACGCCCAGCGCGGATGCGTTGATAACAGCGGTAGGGCCTCCCGACTGTCCAAAAAGCAACGCGCCTTTTAGTTGTTCCATTCTTTGCGCTTCTCCTTAATGATTTTTCTTTATTATACTATATGTTTCAATTTTTTCAAAACAAAACCCTCAAAATTTTAAATACAATTTTTTTTAGCCATCATAAAGAAATATAAAAAAACTCCGCGAAAAGCGGAGCGAATTTTATTGCGATATAAAATATTAAATTCTCATTTTTAGATAGTCTTCGATTAAGGCGGGGCGGTCTACTAATATGACGGGATTTTTGCGTGAAAACTTAATCGCGTCGCGCGTAAACATTTGGTTTGTGACTATCATAACTTTTCGCACGGCGTAATGCTTCATAGATTCCAAGGCGGATTCGATAGCGTCTTTATCCAGAATTTCTTTGCCCAGTAGACACCTTACGGCTACTATTTCATTTCCGCGCGTAATAATAAGGTCCGCGCCGTAATCGTTTTCTATCGGCGTATATTTGACTTCGTAACCTTTTAGGGCAAACAACCTTGCCATATAATGCTCAAACTGCATATTGTCAAGTTTTTCAAGCTCGACAAGTTTTTCGCTTAACGGCTGTTTTCCGTTGCGTCTGTATTTTAGTGTAAGTTCGGGCAGTCCGTAGTCTATTTCGGGATTTGAATTATTATTTTTTACCATAAATAAATTTTATCACAATAATTTTAGTTGTCAATATCGACTGATTTTGTCAAAATGATACATAGCCAGCGCAGCCGCGATAGGCAGATTTAAACTGTCTATTTTTTGCGTGTGCTCTATCACGATAGGCGTGCCGATATTTAAGTAACTATCGGGCAGCCCAGAGCTTTCGTTGCCAAAAATCAAAACGTACGGCTTGTTGGCTTCGTTAAGCTGCTGCAATTTTGTTTTTGCGCCAAGCATAAAAGGATAAGGGAAATTTTTGTGAATAGCGGCGTAATCGGAAAAATCGTTAAATACCTGAATGTTCATCGAAAAAATACTTCCCATTGACGCGCGCACGGTCTTTGGATTAAAATAATCCGCATGCTCGCCAATAACAGCAACGTTATTTATGCCGAATCCCAATGCAGCGCGAAGTATAGTGCCGAGGTTGCCCATATCGGACGGATTTACCAGCATAATATGGTTTTCGTTTTTTTGAAGCGTCATTTCGTATTTTGAAAAAACGCCTATAAGAAAGGTATTTTCTTTCGGGCTTAGCTTTTCACACAAGCGCGAATTGGTTTCTATCGGAATGGAATTACTTTCAGCGAGCGCAAAAAGCTTTTCAATACTTTCATTTATGGTTAGCTTTTCATGGCGAATAATCGACGTGGTTTTGTCGGGACGGTTTTTGACAAGCTCGAACGTCGGGAACGCCCCTAGAGCGTAACTAAATTCGTTGTTTTTCTGATACGTTTTCATAAACTAATTGTAGCATATTCTAAAAAATTTACCACAAAATAATTGACATAATTTTTTAATAATGCTAATATATACGAGCGTGACAAGCGTTTTTCGGGGGTGTAGCTCAGCTGGGAGAGCACCTGCCTTGCAAGCAGGGGGTCAGCGGTTCGATCCCGCTCATCTCCACCAAAAATAATTTGTGCCTGCACCAACAGGTGTGGGCACAAAAAATAACACGGCTTGTCGCAAAACTCTAATACATAATCTTATATATATGGAAGTAGCGGAGTATGGCTAGAGAATTTTAATACGGAAGTGTAGCGGAGTAAGGTTAGAGCACTGTGCCTGCCCACTCAGGCGCGCGCAATTGGTTGGTAGTTAAGCAAAGATGTTAATAATACGGAAGTGTAGCTCAGTTGGTTAGAGCACGCGCCTGATAAGCGCGAGGTCGGTAGTTCGAGCCTACTCACTTCCACCACGAAAGAGACATTAAATTATGTCTCTTTTATTTTTTTGTTTTTTACTACTGACCTCGATATTATTTTATTGCGCTCGGTCGGTTGTGACGCTCGACTTTATAAAATAAAGTCTCGCTATTCCGTCGCTATATCGTTTAATTTTAAAATTATTTGCTCCTTACGAGCCTACCATACTTCCACCACGAAATAGACATTAAATTGTGTCTCTTTTATTTTTGTTTTTTTACTATGCCCTCGATTTATTTAAGTTGCGTTCGGTCGGCTGTGACGCTCTACTTTATGAAAATATAATCGTTTAATTGATAGGCTCAGATTTTTATGATACACTAACCGTTGGAAATTAAATATTGAAACTAAAAAATAAAAGTTGCTTTTTTCTGCAACAAAAACTATTGATCTAAGGAGAGTTCACCTTGATAAACAAAAAATATAGTTTGCTAATGGGTCTTAGATGTATTCTTTTTCTAATTTCGTTCGATTTAATTTCACTTATTTTTGATACGCCGATTGAAAGCCTGAGCAAATGGTGGTCGTGCGTTGTTGTAGCTGTAAATATTGTAACGCTGGCGATTCTGTTAATCGTTTGCAAATCTGGCGGCATTACGTATAAACAGCTGATAGGTTACGAAAAAGGCAAAACGTCTTTTAATCAAATAATATTAATGATCTTTGTTATTTTTGTAGTCGGCATGGGCGGAATGTTTCTTGCGGGTTTTTTGTGTTATCAAAAGTTTCCTTATATGGCTGTGATGATGATAGAACCCATTCCGATTGGTTTAGCCGTTTTTAACTGTTTTTTGCTGCCTATAACAACAACACTTGCGGAAGACGGACTGTATCTTGGCGCGGGAGTAAATCAAATAAAAAACAAATGGCTGGCAATTATAGTGCCGTCTTTCTTTTACGCTTTTCAGCACAGTTTTATCCCCGTAATATTTGAGTGGCGATATATCGCCTATCGTTTACTTTCGTTTTTGCCGCTTGCGGTTTTGATGTGTGTCATTTATTACAAAAAACGCAATCCGTTGCCGTTGATGATAGGACACTTTGTTATTAATCTCGCTACCGTAGCGCAGATTTTAATAACTTCCATTTCACCAGAACTTTATCAGTCATTTCTTGGATTATAATTAAATTAGAAACAAATAAATCTAGTAAAAAAATCCCGTGGATAACCACCGCGGATTTTGTTTTTTTGTATTCATATATTTTTTTAATTAGATTTACCTGATAAGATTTATTTATCTTTTCTTGCGGCAGGTATCGCTTTTGGGGCAATGGTGACATTCGTAGTTGCAGCCCTTTTTCTTCGCCAAAAATCTTACGCTTATATAGAGGAGAGCGATAATGGCGGCTGTAATTACAAAAGTCCAAAAATTTGCTGAATAGTCGGTAGCCAATCTGCCGATTTGGTATATCGCAAGCGACACAATGTAAGCCAGCGATATTTGGAAAACAATCGAAAACCAGCCGTATTTCGCTTTGCCTTGTTCTTTGAAAGACGTGGAAATGGCGGCTATACAAGGCGCAGCTAAAAGGTTGAAAGTCAAAAAACTGTAAGCCGCTAAGGGCGAAATTACCGTCGATATTTGCGCGCCGCCATACAGTATTTGTAAGGTTGATACGACCGTTTCTTTTGCCGCGAGTCCCGTCAAAGTAGCCACGGCGAATTGCCATTCACCCCAACCCAAAGGAGCGAATAGAGGCGCGATAAGCCGTCCTATCGCCGCCAAAATGCTTTTGTCCGACGTGACCATTATCAGGCGAAAATCGAAGGATTGCAGGAACCACAGAATAACTGAAGCGACAAAAATCACCGTCCCTGCCTTTACGATAAAAGCCTTGCCTTTTTCCCACATTTCGCGCAAAACGTTCTTAGCTTGCGGCACGCGGTAAACGGGTAATTCCATAATAAAGGTATCGCCGACATCGACTTTTTTGCGGTTAAAAATTTTTAACAGCAGACCGCCGATAATAATACATATTATACTTACAAAATAAAGCGAAACGGCTACAATACCGTTACCGCCGAAAACCGCTGTGGTGAAAAAACTGAACAATGCTAGTTTTGCGCTGCACGGCATAAGCGGAGCGAGGGTAATAGTGGAGTTTCGCTCGTTAATATTTTTTATCGTGCGCGCGGACATAATGGCGGGTACGGAACAGCCGCATCCTATAATGATAGCGACAAAAGATTTTCCGTTCAAACCGATTTTGTTAAATAGCCTGTCCATAATAAACGCTACGCGCGCCATATAGCCCGACGCTTCCAGTACTGAAATAAATCCAAACAGCAGCATTATTTGAGGCACGAAACCGACAACGGAAAGCACGCCCCTCATAATACCGTCTACGACGAGCGAACTGAGCCAAAACGGCAAACCGCTCATTGCGTTGCGTGTGGCGTCTGAAAGCCACGGGAAGAAATGCTCGTTAAGCAAATCCGAAAGAAAACCGCCCAGCCCATCTATACTGACGTAAAAAATAAGCGTCATAATAACGGCGAAGATAGGGAAAGCAAGCCATTTATTAGTGACGATTTTATCAATTTTGTCCGATACGGATAAATTTTTATCTTTTTCACTTTTGGTTATTTTAGCGTGAATGTCCGTCAAAACGGCGCATACGGTTTTACTGATTGCCGTATATCTTTCCGCGGCGATTTCGTCACGGGAAGTTTTGTTTATTTTCAAGGGTTTCGGCTTAGATATATTTTTACTCAGTCCGTATTTAATTAGCTCGTCAATGCCGCTGTTTTTGCTTGCGGAAATTGAGAAAAATTTTACGCCGTAAAATTCCGTAAGTTTTTCAACGTCTATTTTTTTACCTTGACTTTCCAATTCGTCTTTCATATTAAGAGCGACAACCATATCGCAGCCGAGTTCAAGTAGCTGCGTGGTCAAAAACAGGTTGCGCTCAAGGTTTGTGGCGTCCACGATATTTATAATAAGGTCGGGTTTTTCTTCGGTAAGATATTTATACGCGACCTGCTCGTCTACGGACAGCGGCGATAGCGAATAAATGCCCGGCAAATCCACCACGCGGACTGACTGGTCGTAGGTGAGCCGACCTTCTTTTCGTTCGACGGTTACGCCCGCCCAGTTTCCTATATGCTGGTTACTGCCCGTGAGCAAATTGAACAGCGTCGTTTTGCCGCTATTGGGATTGCCCGCAAGGGCGATAGTTTTTGTAATATTTTTTTTGTCTGTCTTCATAACGCTTTATTTTTTATTTCCTTTACATTATATGTCGTATAATAAGGGTGTATTTTTCCTTTTTTTATTTATAAATTTTTGTTATTAAAAAACCTTATATATAGATATAGCGATTTTTAAAACTATTTATCGCGATGTTTCGCAATTAAGTCGCGGTTCGCACTCTAGCGGCATAACGTATATATGTTCGGCTTCAGTAGCTCTTAGACAAAGGGTGTAGTTGCGTATTTTTATCTCGATAGGGTCGCCTAAAGGGGCTTTTTTCTTTATATGTACGATAGTTGAAAAAACTAATCCCATTTCTGAAAAACGTGCCTTAATTTCGCTTGACAAAGCCAGCGATACAATGCTACAATCGCAACCGACACTGATTTTATCCAATGTAGTCATTTGGGTATTTGACATTTAAGCGTTACCTCTCAATGAATTTGTTAGACACAACTAACATATTCAATTATGCGGGAAGATGCGACTAATGTCAATCAAATAGCGGCTTTTTTCTTTTAAATACCGTAAAAAAGAGCGGTAAAAAAAGTTAAAAAAAAGATAAAAAAAGTGTTGAAAAATCCTTGACATAAGCTTATGGGAATGTTATTATGTTAAGGCTGTCGGGCGAAACCGGCGGCAAAAAAATTCGGCTGACGCCGAGGAAACGGAACATTGACAACTGCATATTATCAATATTAAAGAAAGAGTAAAATATTAAACGTAGTGTTAATAGCATTAAAACTGCAATAACGCAAAAGTTAAAAATAATTTTATGAGTATCGAAAGGATCTAATAAAAAAGATCAAGCTACAAAGAGCGTATGGTGGATGCCTTGGCATTTGGCGCCGATGAAGGACGTGACTAACTGCGATAAGCTGCGGGGAGCTGTAAATGAGCTTTGAGCCGCAGATTTCCGAATGAGGAAACTCACTATGTTGAAGACATAGTACTTTTACACGAATCAAATAGTGTACTAGAGGGAACCCGGTGAACTGAAACATCTCATTAACCGGAGGAAAAGAAAACAAATAAGTGATTGCCTAAGTAGTGGCGAGCGAAAGGGTAAGAGCCCAAACCGTTGGTAGTGATACCAAACGGGGTAGAGAACCGCATAATCATTGAAGCGAGTAGTTGAACAATCTGGAAAGATTGACCAGAGAGAGTAACAGTCTCGTAAGCGACATTCAATTCAAGTGGCGGAGTTCCAGAGTACCACAGGACACGAGAAATCCGGTGGGAATATAGGAGGACCATCTCCTAAGGCTAAATACGACCAAATGACCGATAGAGTATAGTACCGTGAGGGAAAGGTGAAAAGAACCCCGGGAGGGGAGTGAAATAGAATCTGAAACCATATGCTTACAAACAGAGAGAGCACGACTTAACGTGTGATCTCGTACTTTTTGTAGAACGGACCGGCGAGTTACGATGTGCAGCAAGGTTAAGGTATTAAGTACCGGAGCCGAAGCGAAAGCGAGTTTGAATAGAGCGAATTAGTTGCATTTCGTAGACCCGAAACCGAGTGACCTAACCATGGTCAGGTTGAAGCAGTGGTAAAACACTGTGGAGGACCGAACACACGCCTGTTGAAATAGTCGGTGATGAACTGTGGTTAGCGGAGAAATTCCAAACGAACTCGGATATAGCTGGTTCTCCTCGAAATAGCTTTAGGGCTAGCCTCAGATTAGAGAGTATTGAAGGTAGAGCACTGTTTAGGCTAGGGGTCTTCACGGATTACCGAACCTTCACAAACTGTCGAATGTCAATTACTTGTTATCTGGGAGTCAGACAGTGGGAGATAAGTTTCATTGTCAAAAGGGAAACAGCCCAGACCT
>DAOTGG010000039.1:6385-10258 GCA_035446985.1 Eubacteriales bacterium | reverse complement strand
AAATTGTTTGAATAAATACCATTAAGGACTACGCCGTTATATATTTGCTGGTGAATAATCTCTTGAACGCCCGGCAAAACTTCCGCTGGAACCAGGGTCAACAATGCGATGATCGCCGCAAAAATGGTGTACAAAATACCGAGCGAAAGAATGAGTCCCAAAATCTTGTCAATAGCTTTTATAACCTGCAGTTTGTCGATAAGCGATTTGAATAGTTTTTGCAATAAAATCAGTACTATTTTTACCAATAAAACCAGTACCGCAAAAACGATTACGAGAGCAAGTATATATCCCAAGCTTTCTCCAACCCAGCTATACAGCGGCGCAAAGATAGGAATAATTGCATCCGTGAGCGGCTGGCACACGAAAAACGCGATTACGAGCGAAGCTATAAAGCCTACGAAGCCGAATATTTGCGCTACAAAACCTTTTGATAACCCCACGATTAACGCGATTAACGCCAGTCCTACAAAGACTAAATCCGCATATGTAAAAATACCTAATACCATAGTTTCTCCTCCTCAAATTCATAACTAACAAAACTTTTTTAATTATCGACCGCTTGCAAGCGTATTTAATGAACTAAGTTAGCTTATTTATTTTCTTAATGTTGCTTACTTTTTTACGTAAACTAAAACAAAAATTTTGCTTATTTATTTACGTTGTTGTCTGCCATCCATTTTTCTACCATTGCGCATATTCGGTCAAGATCGTCTTTTGTATAATAATCGATATTTATTCTGCCTTTTCTTCCGTTTCCCACCGCCGAAACTTTTGTCGCAAACGTACGTTGCATATTTTCGACAAGCTCTTTAAGTTCTATACTCGGTTGCTCGATTGCCTTTTCAATTTGCGGTTTCGGATTAAGAAATTCTCTAACAGCCTTTTCTATATCGCGGACGTTCATTTTGTTATCGCTTGCTTTAAGAGCGAGTTTTAACTGATCGTTATGTTTTGGTACCACAACCAAAGCGCGAGCGTGTCCTGCGGAAAGTCTGCCTTGTTCTATAAGAGTGATTACCTGCTCGTCCAAAGATAAAAGCCTTAGAGTATTCGCTATAGCGGAGCGGGATTTGCCGAGTCTGTCTGCCGCCGATTCCTGCGTCATATTAAACTCTTCCATTAATTGCTTTATAGCTCTTGCCGCTTCTATCGGGTTAAGGTCGTCACGCTGCAGGTTTTCAACAAGCGAAATCTCGCGTATCTGCTGCGGCGTATATTTTCTGACTATTGCGGGAATCGTTTTTCTTCCCGCCAATTTTGAAGCGCGGAATCTGCGTTCGCCTGCGATAATCATATATCTCGCGCCGATTTGCGTCACGATAATAGGCTGGATTACGCCGTGCTGAGTAATGCTGTCGGCAAGTTCCTGCAATTTATCCTGGTCAAAATTTTTACGCGGTTGTTCGTAGTTGGGGTCGATATCGAGTATCGCTAATTCCGTCGGTTTTTCGCCTTGGGCTATTTCTCCGGGTTTCCTTTCGATTTCGACTTCGTTCATTCCCATTAAAGAAGCGAAGCCGCGCCCCAGACCTTTGTTGTTTTGCGCCATTATGCTTTTTCCTCTCTTGCTATAAAATCTTTCGCGAGCATTTCATAAGCGACCGCTCCCGATGAATGCGGCGCGTGCTCCGATACGGGTATGCCAAAACTCGGCGCTTCGACAAGCTTGATATTGCGGGGAACGGGTACGGAATACACCTTTTCGCCGAAATATTTTTGTATCTCTTCGGTAACTTGTTTGCTCATTACCGAGCGGTTGTCGTACATTGTTAAAATAACGCCGTTAATATTAATGTCGGGATTAAGCCTTTGCTTAACTATTTTTATCGTATTCATAAGCTGGCTTAGACCTTCCAGCGCGAAAAACTCGCTTTGAATAGGTATAAGCACGCTATCGCACGCGGTAAGAGCGTTCAACGTAATAAGACCGAGTGACGGCGGACAATCGATAAATATATAATCGTAAAGGTTTTTTAATGATGCGATTACATTCTTTAAAACATACTCGCGTTTAGGCGTTGTAACCAAATCGATTTCAGCCGCAGCCAAATCGATGTTGGACGGAATGATATGTAAACCTTTATGCTCCGTAGTAACGACTACTTCATCCAAAGAACATTCGCCCGAAATCAAGTCGTAAACGGTATGACTGAGATTGTTTTTTTCGATGCCGAATCCGCTGGTGGTGTTGCCCTGGGGGTCAAAATCTATTATAAGCACGGTTCTATCCAGTTTGGCAACATAGCTGGCAAGATTGATAGCGGTAGTCGTTTTGCCAACTCCGCCTTTTTGATTGGAAAATGCAATCACTTTGCCCATACGCATTTTACCTCCTACAAAATATAATAATATCATAAAGAAAAATAGATTACAAGCTATTTTTATTTATGGCGATCTTGTTACAAAGGATTTAGTTTCGGTTTATTGGCTTTTCTAGGATATTTTTTATCTGTCGGAGCTGTCTTTGAAAAAACAAAAATAGCTCTATTGTCACCGTTTGGCAAACTAAAAAGTCTGTTTTCCGTCAAACTCATAGACAAAACTTTCTGCGCGTTTTGCGATGCGGAGATATCTTCTCTAGGCGTTTTGTACATAACCGCCACTCCGCCTAATTTTAGTAGCGGCGCGGAATACTCCAAAAGCGTGGGTACAGCCGCAACCGCTCTGACTACAACGGCGTCAAAAAAATCTCTCTTTACATATTCCTCGGCGCGTACGCATACCGCTTCCGCGTTTAAGTTTAAGTTACTAATAATTTCTTTTAAAAAAGTGATTTTCTTATTTACGCTGTCGAGTAATACGAACTTAAGATCTGGTCTTATTATTGCAAGCGGTATTGACGGAAATCCGCCGCCGCTGCCGATATCGCAAACAACCGCGTTTTGCTTTAAAGCGAAACTGCCAGTAATGCTGTCGGCGAAATGCTTGACGTAAACTTCTTCTTTTTGGGTAATCGCCGTGAGATTAAATTTTTTATTCCATTCCGTAAGCAAATTAAAATAATCCTCAAACGCTTTTTCCTGCGCCTGAGATATCATAATGCCTGTATTATTAAAAATGTACTCTTTAATCATTTTTGTTCATTAGGTATACAATCAGTATTTGCACGTCGGCGGGCGATACGCCGCTTATTCTTCCCGCCTGACCTAAATTTTGCGGGCGAATTTTCTTTAGTTTTTGTCTTGCTTCTATTCTCAGCCCTTGTATTTTGTCGTAATCAATATCGGGCGGAATAATCTTGGTTTCAAGTTTATTAGCCTGTCTTATTTGTACCTGCTGCTTTTCTATATAGCCGCTGTATTTTGTGTCGATTTCAATTTGCTCCAAAGCTTGCTTTGAAGCGTTTTCAAAAAGACCAAAATGTTTTTGCAAATCGTAAATAGTTATATTAGTCCGCTTCAAGCAATCCGCCAAAGTCAATCCCGCTTTGGGCTGCGTTTCATTTTTGTCGCTAAATAATTCCTGCAATTTTTTCGGCGGATAAACGACTTTCATTTGCTTTTTTATTTCGTTTATTTCTTTTTCTTTCGCCAAAAATTTCATATAACGCTCGTCTGAGACCAGTCCTATTTCACGCCCAATTTCCGTTAGCCTAATATCGGCGTTATCTTGTCTGAGTATAAGTCTATGTTCTGCACGGCTTGTCATCATTCTGTACGGTTCTTCTGTGGGTTTAGTGGTGATGTCGTCAATAAGCACGCCGATATAACTGTTTTCGCGTGTAAGGATAAAAGGCGGTAAACTGTTTATAAATCTATACGCGTTAATGCCCGCAACAAGTCCTTGTCCAGCCGCTTCTTCGTATCCGCTAGTGCCGTTAATTTGTCCCGCGAAAAAAAGTCCATTTACGTCTTTTGACATTAACGTGGG
>DAOTGG010000039.1:0-6285 GCA_035446985.1 Eubacteriales bacterium | reverse complement strand
AGATTTTTGTTTTTTAGAATAATATCTTTGGTTGCAAGAGTTG
Source organism: Eubacteriales bacterium (assembly GCA_035446985.1). GTDB lineage: Bacteria > Bacillota > Clostridia > Christensenellales > CAG-314 > JAQUSX01. Next base: position 6,242 of record DAOTGG010000039.1, on the reverse strand, counting down.
AATAAGTCAAAAAACAATCGCGGATTTTGCTCGGCACGTTTTCGTGCAGATAAGAAAACGGCGGCATTTCGTCTTCGCCTTGCTGACGCGTCATTTTATCAAAATCTATGCTTCTTCCGTTTATTCGCGCGGGGGTACCCGTTTTAAATCGTCTTGTGGTAAACCCGAGTTTTTTTAAGCTGTCCGTTAGTTTTGTCGCTGCGGAAAATCCGTTAGGTCCTACTTTTTGCGACCATTTTCCTACAATGATTTTCGCGTTTAAATATACACCCGAACATATCACGACTGCTTTTGCGTCGTAGCTTAGCCCTACGCCCGTTGTCACTCGAAAACCGTTGTCTATTATCTCAATGTCGGTAGCTTCGCCTTGTCTCAAATCGAGATTAGCCGTGTTTTCGACGACGGCTTTCATATTCGCGTGATAAGCGTATTTGTCGACTTGGGCGCGCGGAGAATACACCGCGGGACCTTTGCCTCGGTTAAGCATTCTTAATTGGAGCAAAGATTTGTCGGTATTTATTCCCATTTGTCCGCCGAGAGCGTCTATTTCTTTGACAATCTGACCTTTTGCCGTGCCGCCTATGGACGGATTGCACGCGCAAAAAGCCACGGTGTCGAGGTTGGTTGCGAACATAATAGTTTTCGCTCCCAGTCTTGCCGCGGCAAGCGCAGCCTCGCAGCCCGCGTGTCCCGCTCCTATTACAATAATATCGTAATTAAAAATCATTATCTTATTTTATTTTCCAAGACAGAATTTTTCGTAAATTTTGTCGATTATTTCTTCCGATGCCGTCGTTCCCGTGATAAGACCTAGCGACTGCCAAGCCTCTGAGATATCGACGGTAACGCAATCGAGCGTGGTTTCGTCCGCAGCGTAAATCGCTTGAGCAATAGAGCGTTTCGCTTGCTCCACACAGTCGATATGCCGCGCGTTTGTCAAAATAAGATCGTCCTGCGACAACGCCCCGACTTGGAAATAATCGTAAATCTTTTGTTTTAGTCGGTCTATATTCGTTCCGAATAATGCACTGACAAAAATCTCGTTTTCTTTTTCTTTCGGCAAGACTTTTAGCTTGTCCATTTTGTTGCGCACGATAATTAAGGGCTTATCATTATTAATAGTTTTTTCGTCTTCGTCCACAACATTAAGCACGATATCCGCTTTTTTTACCGATTCGCGAGTTCTTTCTATACCGAGATTTTCTATTTCGTCATCGGTCGCTCTTAGTCCCGCTGTGTCTACAAAATTAAATTTTACGTCTTTATAAATAACGCTTTCACGAAGTGTATCTCGTGTCGTTCCTGCAATCGCGCTTACTATCGCTCTGTTTTCGCCCAAAAGCGCGTTAAGCAAACTGGATTTCCCTACGTTGCTTTTGCCTACTATGGCGATATTTATTCCGCCCGAGACCAGCCTGCCCGTTTCCGCCGACAGCAGTAATGAATTGAGTTCATTATATGTTGATGTAAGTTTTTTCTTTATTTCGTTCAACGTTGAAATTTCTAAATCTTCTTCGGGGTAATCTAGCGCGGCTTCGCATTCCGCCAGTATTTCGGTAAGTTTGTTTTGAATATTTACCGTTGTTTTGCCAAGCTTGTTTTCAAGTAAATTTTCGCCCGCTCGTAACGCCATTCCGCTTTCCGCGTCGATTAACTGTATAATACCTTCGGCGTTGGAAAGATTTTGTTTGCCGTTAATAAACGCGCGTTTGGAAAATTCTCCGTTTTGCGCCATAACCGCGCCTAAAGCGATACATTTTTTTAAAACTTCGCCTGAAACGCCGACACCGCCGTGACAATGAAATTCCACCATATCTTCGCCCGTATACGAACGGGGCGCGTCAAAATACACGCACATTGCTCTATCGGAAAAACTGTCAAGCGCAAGCGTGCCGACTTTTAAAAAGTTCGGCTTGTCTGGAAACGGTTCAAAAATAGCTTTGGCGATTTTTTTACTGTCGCTTCCGCTCATTCTTACCACCGCTATTGCGCCCCTTCCTACGGGCGTCGACAATGCTATTATTGTGCTCATTATTTTTCTTCTTTGCTTATATAGCTATCTAAAAAAGATATTTTACGACAGGGAAAATTTTTAAGAAAATTTTGGGGACAAAATATTTTGTCCCCGCGTGAAAAATTTATCTTCTTCTTTTTTTATCGCTTCGATAAACGAAATTCAAAGTTTTTCTCGGTTGCGGTTTTATCTGTCCGCCGCCCGATATAGGCGAAATCACAACGTATCTATTGGGTTCGTCGCCTTCGCTTTGCGTGGTCACGAGTTTGCTGTCGTGAAGCGCGGTATGGATTATTCTTCTTTCATATGGGTTCATAGGTTCGAGCTTTACGTATCTATGCGTGCGCACAACCTTTTTTTCAAGATTTTTCGCCAGTTGTTCCAGCGTTTTCGCGCGCTTTGCCCGATATTCTTCCGCGTCCACTACTACTCTTTTAAAATCTTCTCTGCCGTTATTAACAGCCAAGCTTACCAAGTATTGCAAGGAATCCAGCACTTCGCCGCGGTATCCTATTATCGCTCCGCTGTCTGTGCCGATAAGATTTAGTCTTACTTCTTTTTCGTCTTCTTCCATTTCGACTACGTATTGAAATTGCATTTTTTCCAATATATCTTCCAAAAAAGTAAGGGCTTTTTTGCCGTCTGTTTGCTTCTCAGTCAACTCAACTTTACAGTTTTTTAAAAATCCGCCTTCTGAAAGAATCTTGACATCGACTTGATTTTCACTTAAGCCAAGACTTTTGAGTCCGTTTTGAATGGCGGCCTCAACGGACTTGCCTGTCGCTTCTATTTTGTTCATTATATATTAGTTACTCCTAATTATCTTTTATAGCTCGCCTTATTTTCATTGCTGGCTTTCTTTTTCTTCGCAACCATAGAGTTCACTATAGGTTGAATAGCAAAAGTCGTAAGTATGGTGAGCATCGAGTTGCTTACCATATACACCGCAAAGGCAGCGGTGTAAAAAATCGCGAATGCGCCCATCATGATAGGCATCATAAACATCATCATTTTTGACGATTGTTGTGTGGGATCGGGAGCTTCATCGGGAGATTTTTTTACTGCCCCTGTTTGTTTTTGCGTAATCCAAGTCGAAAGGAAAGTCAATGCAACTGCCAAAATGGGCAATATTATAAGTCCGTTCCAGCCTTCTTTAATAGAGCCGTCAGTATTTATCTTTGAAAAATAACCCGGATCCACTTCTATTACCGCTTCGCGTATAACATTGTATTGCTCTTTGCTAAACTCAGCTTTTTCTTCAGCCGTCAAAGCTACAGAGCCCATACCGCCCTTTACATAAGTATCGGCGTCCGCCATAGTCGCACTCCAAGTATCCGGTCTCCATACGTTGTTTATCCACAAAAACTTTTCTTCAATTTCGTTAGTGTATACGACTTTTACCGCGTCTTGTCCCGCTTCTAACGCCGCAAACTGATCCGCGCTTTCGGCAAATTCTTCATCAAAAGCCGTTGTGTAAGTTTCGGTCAATAACGCGTAATTGTATTTACTGATATAGTTCGTATAACTTTGAAGTCCCGAAAACATAAAAATAAACACGGCCATTGTAATAATGAGCGGCAAACATTGCATACCCATCGAATAACCCTGTTTTTTGTAAAGTTTTCTTTTTTCTTCGTTAGCCTTGTTTTGGTCGTGTCCGTATTGCTTGTCGATATTTGCCAATAGAGGCTTCATTTCTTCCATTTTATCGCCGTTTGCCTTGGTTACGTATCTTTGCCAAAAATCCAACGGTAAAGTAAGCAATTTCAAAAAAACGGTAAATACGACTACTGTCCAGCCGTAATTTCCTATCCAGTTATACAGTAACTGAACAAGCTTACCGATGACATTTAAATCGGGCAACGCGCTTGCGTCCACAAAAGCAAAAGCGCCCAAAAAAGAGTTTATAAACTCCATTTAATTTCTCCTTTAAGGTTATAAGGGACGGGATCAAATCCCCCTTTATGCCAAGGCGCGCATCTAAGAAGCCTTTTTGCCGTCATGATTGATCCGACGAAAAAACCGTGACGGCGGTATGCTTCCATAGAATAAACCGAACAAGTCGGCGTGTAAATGCATTTTTTGCCCAACAGCTTGGACAACGTCGCTTTGTAAATTTTTAATAATAAGATACAAAACCACTTCATTCGCCTTGTAGATGCGTTAATAAGTCAGCACTTATTAACAATTTTTTCATAGACTCGTACAACTTTGTAAAATTATCTTCCTTTTTTGCTTTTGGAATAAATATATAAGTGTAGTTTGTCTTAACGAACGGCAAAAGCTTGTTTGCGCATTCTTTGAGTTGACGCCTCGTTCTGTTGCGCTTGACCGCGCAACCGTATTTTCCACTAATAGAAAATCCGAATTTTGGCAACTTTCCGCGATGGGCACAATATACCAATACCAAATTTTCGTCCGAAACGGACGAACCTTTTTTGTAGACGTAATTATATTGATAATTTTTTTTTAATCTAAAAACGGCTTTTATGGTAATTCACCCCGCAAAAAATATTCGTTTTCGTTTACGCGGTAAGTTTCGCTCTGCCTTTATTGCGTCTGTTCTTCAAAACTCTTCTTCCGCCTTGGGTTTTCATTCTTTTGCGAAAACCGTGAACTTTACTTCTTTGTCTTTTCTTGGGTTGATAAGTTCTTTTCATCCTTTATGCCGCCTCCTTTATAGTTCTTTACGAATAATTAGTATACACTAGCCAAACAAACGTTGTCAACCGCATTTATTGTTTTGAACTTGCTAAATTTTTGGTTATTGCACCCGTAATTCATAAGGATTTATCGGCAATTAAGCTATTTTTCAAAAACGTTTTGATATCAGTAAACGGCAACTGTCAACCCTATAAAAATTGACACTATTTATTATTTTTGTTAAAATCATAGCACAAGCTAATTATTGACCAAATAAAATGCAAATTTTCTTTTTAGGAGATAAACATAATGACAAAATTTATTCCGACACCGCATAATAAAGCCCTTGAAGGCGATTTTGCAAAAACCGTACTTATGCCGGGCGACCCACTCCGCGCAAAATATATTGCCGAGACGTATCTAAGCGATTACGTTTTGGTTAACAACGTAAGAGGCATACAAGGCTACACGGGAAACTACAAAGGCAAACGCGTTTCCGTAATGGCGAGCGGCATGGGTATGCCGTCGATAGGCATATACTCGTACGAGCTGTTTAACTATTACGGCGTAGAAAATATTATTCGCGTAGGCTCTGCCGGCGGTATGAATAAAGACCTTAAAGTTAGAGATATAGTTATCGCGCAAGGCGCTTGCACAAACGGAAATTTTGCGCATCAATACAATCTGCCAGGCACTTACGCCGCTATCTCATCTTACGAATTATTGCGTAAAGCCGCCGATATTGCGGAAAAAATGAAACTGCGTTACAAAGTGGGCAATCTGCTTTCATCCGACACATTTTACGACGACGGAATGCGCACAATGGACTGGGCGAAAATGGGCGTATTAGCGGTAGAAATGGAATCGGCGGCGTTATTTATGACTGCGTCAAGAGCGGACAAAAAAGCTCTTACTATATGCACTATTTCCGATTCGTTAGTTACAGGCGAAGCTCTTTCCGCCGAAGAGCGTCAGTCGAGTTTTAACGATATGATGCTATTAGCTCTCGAAATAGCGGAATAGGATAGATTTTTTTTAATAATTACAATACACAAGAAAAAGAGAAAGACGTTTATCTTTCTCTTTTTTAATATTAAAACAATTTTTTCTATTAATTTTTTTTTACAACAATATTAAAACGTCTATAAAATCTTAATATTTATAAAAATAGACATTTTTCGACATTGTACGGGCGAAGTTTATATTATTACGTCTTGACTCTCATTCGAATATTTGCTATTGTAAATTTGTACATTATGTCAAATAATATATTAAATAAAAATCGGAGGGGTGTATATTTATGACTAAACTAAATAAAAAAGGAAAAATCATTATTTCCCTATCGGCAGTCGCGCTTTTAATCGTTTTGGTAGGAGTATGGCTTTTGGTCGGCCTTTTTGCTCCGCCCGATTCATATACCCTAAGAATTGAACTTGGAGTTCCAAGGAATTACGATTTTGAAACTCCGTTCGACAAAACAAAGCCGTTTGAAATCGGTGATAAAATAGCGATAATCGCTTTTTTATATAACGACAAATATTTTCCATGGCAAAAAATAATGTACGCCAACAGCGGTCCCGTTTAC
>DAOTGG010000038.1:0-10428 GCA_035446985.1 Eubacteriales bacterium | reverse complement strand
TCAAACAGTTTTGATACCGACAAGTGAGTGTATATTCTTTCGATTGCGTCGGCAAATAAATCCGCCGTAGGCACTTGAATGATTTTCGGACACAATTTTTCTTGCGGTTGTTCGATAGTATCCAAAACGACTACCTTTTCCAAAGGACTGTCCATAATACGCTGTATAGCGGGACCTGAAAGCACGCCGTGCGAGCAGCAAGCCGACACGCTCAACGCGCCTTGTTCCATAATAGCCGCCGCGCCTTGCGTAATCGTTCCGGCTGTGTCTATCATATCGTCGATAAGCAAGCAATTTTTGCCTTGAATATCGCCGATTATGTTCATAACTTCCATTACGTTGGCTTTTGGACGGCGTTTATCGACAATGGCGATGGGAACGTTAAACTTTGTAGCCATAGCTCTGGCTCTTTTTACGGAACCTACGTCTGGGGCAACGATAACTAAATCGTCAGATTTATATCCATTTTTTATAAACCATTTTGATAAAACGGCGTTACCCATAAGGTTGTCAAGCGGAATATTGAAAAAACCTTGCAGTTGCGGGGAATGCAGATCCATTGTCAAAACCCTGTTAGCTCCCGCGGCGGTGATAATATCTGCCACGAGTTTTGCGGTAATAGGATCTCTCGCTCTGTCTTTTTTGTCTTGTCTAGCATATCCAAAATACGGTATGACAGCGGTTATTCTGTCGGCGCTCGCGCGTTTAAACGCGTCAATCATTACCAATAATTCCATCAAATTGTCATTGACGGGCGCAGATGTGGACTGAATAACAAAAACGTCGCATCCGCGTACGGTTTCGCGAATATTAACCGCGACTTCACCGTCAGCAAAACGAGTTGCTTCCATATCCCCTAGTGGCAATTCTAACTTTGCGGTTATGGATTCCGCCAGTTTTTTTGACGCATTGCCGGCAAAAATTTTTATTGACCGTAATGGACTGCTTAACATATTTTCCTCCGTAAAAAAGGTTATTTGGTAAATTTATTGTAATGCGACAATATTGCTTTGTCAAGGGAATTGCAAAACCGAAAAATAAAAGTTTTGTCTAAACATGGCAAAAAAACGGAAGAAAAAAATATATTTGAAGTCTTTTATTCAAAAAATATTGAATAAAAGTTATTTTACTCTTCTTTACAATCCGCCGACAATTTTTTATCGTTTTCCACATTAAAAAAGCTGCTAAAAACTTTTTATTCCGCTCGAAAAAATTCTGCAAATTAAATTTTTTAGTAATCCTTCTACTATCAAATAGTCAATACGGGTATAAATAAAAAAGGAGCTTTTATTAAGCTCCCTTTTTTTTGATTATTTTTCTACATAATCTCCGCAGTAATGAGCGGTGGGAATGTCGTCCGCGGGTACTACGGTAATAGATTTAAGTTTGCAGCTGCCGCTGTTTTTGTCTTGGTGCTTGCATGCGCATACGTCGCAGTTGATTTTTTGTTCCTTCATTTATGTTAACCTCCCTTTGATTAGTAATATTTTTCGCTTTATAAGTTAATTTTATACCACCGCTCAACGGGCGTTGACATACTCTCGGTTTTGGTGCTAAAATGTATCTAAATAAGAGAGGTAAAAATTTTATGAAAGTATTATTGCTTCAAGACGTCAAAGCGCAAGGTAAAAAAGGTCAAATAATCAACGTTTCCGACGGCTACGCCAATAATTTTCTTTTTAAAAAAGGATTGGCAAAATTCGCGACGCCCGAAGTAATCAAACAAATAGAAGCGGAAACGGCAAGAACTGAAAAACAAAAACAAGCGGAAAAACAAGCTGCAAAAGATTTCGCGGCGAAACTTAGCGGCGCGGTGATACATATAGAAGCGAAAAAAGGCGAAAACGGTAAACTCTTTGGAAGCGTTACCGTACACGAAATCGCGGAAAAACTTGCCGAGAGCGGATACGAAATCGACAAAAAAGACATAGTTTTGCCTCAGCCGATTAAGTCAGTCGGCGAATACGAGCTTTCAGTAAAAGTTTTCACCGAAATCACGGCAAAAATCACCGTAATAGTAGAATAGCCCTAGATATATGCGCATTTGTTCATATTATCAAAAAGACAGATTTTCATTATTATCAATTTTAGTGCGTTTTACCCTAGAAACGAAAATCGAATCATATGAGCAACTGTCAATATAAAGCTAATACGTTCTGAGACAGAATTTTTGCAAAATAAATAGAGAATAGCGGAAAACCGCTCAAGATTAACGATTTAAAGTAAGAATATTCAAAATTAAATATGAGTTAATTTAACGGCAAAATTCAAAAATTAAAATCAAAAAAATTTGCAAAAAAATGATAACAAAAAAGACGGTAAATTTACCGTCTTTTTTATTATTAAAATTAAAATTATTTAAGTTCAGCTTCAGCGCCAGCTTCTTTAAGTTTTGCGAGCATTTTTTCAGCTTCTTCTTTGGGTTGAGCTTCTTTAACTGTGCTGGGAGCGCCTTCAACAAGGTTTTTAGCTTCAACAAGACCAAGACCTGTGAGTTCGCGGACAGCTTTGATAACTTCGATTTTCTTAGGTCCAACTGCTTTCAAAACAACGTCAAATTCTGTTTTTTCTTCAGCGGGAGCTGCTGCTGCGGGACCAGCCGCAACTGCAACGGGAGCAGCGGCAGAAACGCCGAATTCCGTTTCGATTGCTTTTACTAACTCGTTCAATTCAAGAACGGTCATATTTTTAATTTCTTCAATAAATTTTGCGATTTCCATTATTTTTCTCCTAATAAATTTTAAAAAAATGTTTTGCGGCGTCTAATATTTCGCCGACCTGTTAATTACGCTTGTTCGCCTTTCTTTTCCGCCAAACGGTTTAATGCTACCGCCATACCTCTTACAGGCGCGGTCAAGACCGAAAGCAACATAGAAAGTAAAACGGGTTTAGCGGGAACTTTAGCAAGTTGTTCGACTGTAACTTTGTCGATAAACTTTTTGTCCATCATACCGCATTTTATTTGCATAGCTTTGTATTTTGTTATGCTCTCGTCCGCTACTTTTGCGGGAGCAAGCGCGTCTGTCATACCAAAAGCTACGGCTGTGGGTCCGTTTAAAGCTTCGTCAAACTCGTTATATCCAAGTTCGTTTAACGCGATTCTTACCAAAGTGTTTTTGAGTACTTGGTATTTAACGCCTGCTTCACGGAAAGTTTTTCTAAATTCGGTGTCCTGAGCAACTGTCAATCCTTTGTAGTCTATCAAAACGAAAGACTGGGATTGTGAAATCGTATTTTTGATTTCGTCAACGACTTCTCTTTTAGCTGATTTGTTTACGGACATCTTTTCTTGTTCGCTCAAATTTTGTTCCTCCTTTTAATATTTTGTATTAAAAAGCCCTTGTATTACCGTAAATACAAGGGCAAAAAGGAATATCCTTTAATTTTGTCAATGTATCTCGGCAAGATTTATTTTGTTACTTGCTGTCTTAGAATACCAGAACTTTTTATTCAGTTAATGTTGTTAATTAAGCTCTATAAACTACTTTTACGCCGGGTCCCATTGTAGAAGCGATAACGACGCTCTTCAAATATGTGCCCTTTGCGCTTGCCGGCTTAGCTTTGATGATAGCTTCCATAATAGCCTGCAGGTTTTCGTAAAGTTTTTCTTTGCCAAAGCTCTTTTTGCCGAAAATAACGTGGCAGATAGCTGTTTTGTCAACACGATATTCAACCTTACCTGCTTTAACTTCGTTGATAGCTTTGGTTACGTCCATAGTAACTGTGCCGCTCTTGGGGTTGGGCATAAGTCCTTTAGGACCTAATATTTTACCTATACGTCCGACAACGCCCATCATATCGGGAGTTGTGATACATACGTCAAATTCAAACCAGTTGTCTTTTTGAATTTTTTGAACGATTTCTTCCGCTCCTACGTAATCAGCGCCCGCTGCTTGTGCTTCGTCCGCTTTTGCGCCCTTTGCGATAACCAAAACGCGAACTTTTTTACCTGTTCCGTTCGGTAATACTACCGTGCCGCGAACTTGTTGGTCTGCGTGTCTGGGGTCAACGCCAAGTCTAACGTGAAGTTCGAGTGTTTCATCGAATTTTGCCGTTGCTGTATCGAGAGCGAGTTGGATAGCTTCGTCTACTTCGTAAGCTTTGCTTTTGTCAAACTTTTCAAGAGCTTGTGTAAATCTTTTTCCTTTCATTTGACGTTCCTCCTTAACCTTCGACGACGACGCCCATACTGCGCGCCGTGCCTGCTATCATCGAACAAGCTGTTTCAAGGTTAGCCGCGTTAAGGTCAACCATTTTGAGTTTTGCGATTTCTTCGATTTGAGCTTTGGTGATTTTCGCTACTTTGTCGCGGTTTGGAACGCTGCTGGCGCTTTCAATTCCGCACGCTTTTTTGATAAGCACGGATGCCGGCGGAGTTTTCAACACGAACGTGAAAGAACGGTCTTGATAAATCGTAATGATTACGGGAATAATCAAACCCATTTTGTCTTGCGTTTTCGCGTTAAATTCCTTAACAAACATAGGAATATTGATGCCGGTAGGACCTAATGCGGAACCAACCGGGGGTGCCGGTGTCGCTTTACCGGCATTAAGTTGGAGCTTTACTACTCCTGTTACTTTTTTTGCCATTTTTATCTCCTTTGTGGTAAGCGGGCGAATGCCCTTCCACTGCATAGCCATTTTTTTCGGCTAAAATTAGTGTCTTAAATTTATTATTAACTTTGTTTTTTAAAATATTTTTGCTAATTGAGATTTGCTTTTTAATAGCTTCCATCAACTAAACTAAAAATAAACAAAATTATTGTCTGTTTTATTTTTGTAACGCTTCTACTTGGTCAAAATCCATTTCAACGGGCGTTTCGCGTCCGAACATATTTAAAATGATGCCGACTTTTTGTCTGGCTTGGTCAACGTATTTGATTGCGCCGATCATACCGACAAAAGAACCGTCGATGATTTTAACGTTTTCACCAACGTCAAGCGCGAAATCGATTTTGAAGTCTTCAAGCTTGTGTCTGCGGACTTCGTCTTCGTCCAGTGGCCACGCTTTTCCCTGAGGACCGACAAAACCCGTTACGCCTCTCGTATTGGTCAATAGATACCATATTTGAGATGAATAAATAAGCTTTACAAACACGTAACAAGGCATCGATTTAACTTCGACGGCGCGTTTTTTGCCGTTTTTTTCTTCAATAACTTGTTCGGTGGGTATTTTTATATCAAAAATGGCGTCTTGCAGATTGTTGTTCTCAACCATCTGCTCGAGGTTCGCCTTTACGATATTTTCATAGCCCGCATAGGTATGAAGTACATACCATTTAGCTTCATTATTATTCGGCATTTTATCCTTTTACCGCCGACTAACCCTTAATGAGCTTCAACAGCCATCCAAAGAGCGCGTCGCTGGCTCCGATTACCACTAAAAAGAATAAAACTACTACCAAAACAACGCTGGTGTTTTTTACAACGGTCGAAAACGTCGGCCACGAAACTTTTTTAAGCTCTGACCAGCTTTTTGAAAGATGTTCGGCGAGTCTTGATTTTTTACGGGTTTTTACAACTTCAGCCATTTTCGTTTCTCCTATTTCGCTTCTTTATGAACGGTATGTTTTTTGCAAGTCGGACAATATTTGTTCAATTCGAGCTTTTCGGTGGTGTTTTTAGTGTTTTTCATATTGTCGTAGTTACGGTTTTTGCATTCTGTGCAAGCCAGAGTAACTTTCAATCTGTTGCCTTTTTTGTTAGCCATTTTTATTTTCTCCAAAAAAATTTACGCAAAAATTTACACCCCCGCCAAGAAGTGCTTGATTATGATAACATAGCAGACGCCAGTTGTCAAGAAAATAGCGAGGTTTTTACTTTTTGACTTTTCTTTTTTCACGATTCAGCATAATTTTTTCTCTTCAAAGTTTTTCAGCTATTTTGTAGAAAATCCTTTATCGATTGCTATACGCATTGATAAACAACTTTTTTTATAAACAGCGCGACTATAAAGAGAAATAATAAAGGGCACCGTTTTTGATGCCCTTTATATTTAATTTTTAAAATTACTGATTAGTCAGCCAAAATCTTGGATACAACGCCGGAACCGACTGTTCTGCCGCCTTCACGAATAGCGAAACGGAGACCTTCTTCGATAGCGATCGGTGTGATAAGTTTTACGCTGATTGTGGTGTGGTCGCCAGGCATAACCATTTCGATGCCCTTGCCAAGTTCGATAGAACCGGTAACGTCTGTTGTTCTGAAATAGAACTGAGGACGATATCCGTTAAAGAACGGGCTGTGACGTCCGCCTTCTTCTTTAGTCAATACGTAAACTTGACCTTCAAAGTTTTTGTGAGGATGAATGCTCTTGGGCTTAGAAATAACTTGTCCGCGTTCAACGTCGGCACGAGCTATACCACGAAGTAACAAACCTACGTTGTCGCCTGCAACAGCGCTGTCAAGAAGTTTTCTGAACATTTCTACGCCTGTAACAACTGTGGTTGTGATTTCGTCTTTAAGACCAACGATTTCAACTGTGTCGCCCATTTTAACTTCGCCACGTTCTACTCTGCCTGTTGCAACTGTTCCACGACCTGTGATAGTGAAAACGTCTTCTACGGGCATAAGGAACGGTTTGTCTGTAGCTCTTTCCGGTGTGGGAATATATGAGTCAACAGCGTCCATAAGATCCCAAATGCATTTGAAAATAGGATCATCGGGGTTGTTGTTGCCAGCCAAAACAGCGTCCATAGCAACTTTTGCTGAACCTTTAATGATAGGAATATCATCGCCGGGGAATTCGTATTTGCTGAGCAATTCTCTGACTTCCATTTCAACCAATTCGAGCAATTCGGGGTCGTCAACTAAGTCGGTTTTGTTCATAAATACAACTATATAAGGAACGCCTACCTGACGAGCTAACAAAATGTGCTCGCGGGTTTGAGGCATGGGACCGTCTGCTGCGGAAACAACGAGGATTGCGCCGTCCATTTGAGCCGCGCCTGTGATCATGTTTTTAACATAGTCTGCGTGTCCCGGGCAGTCAACGTGCGCGTAGTGGCGTTTTTCCGTTTGATATTCAACGTGAGCTGTGTTGATCGTGATACCTCTTGCTTTTTCTTCGGGCGCTTTATCTATTTCGTCGTATTTCATAACTGTCGCTTCGCCTTTCATATTAAGCACCATTGTAATAGCAGCCGTCAAAGTGGTTTTACCGTGGTCGACGTGTCCGATAGTACCGATATTGACGTGGGGCTTGGTTCTGTCAAATTTTTGTTTTGCCATTGGTTTGTTTCCTCCTAATTATACATAGATAATAATTTTTTATTTGATTTTGTATACATTATAATATACTTTTGATTTTTGGTCTACACTTTTTGAGCGTTTTCCCGCTTTTACGGTTTTATACCCATTTTCAGCGCAACAGCCTTTGGCACTTGCGTAAACGCGTCAAATTGCATAGTGTAGTTACCCCTTCCTTGGGTATGACTGCGTAAATCCGTGGCGTATCCGAACATAGTCGAAAGCGGTATCGTAGCATTTATTACTTGAATGCCGTTTCTTATTTCTATACCCGTGATATTGCCGCGCCTGCTTGTGATATTTCCCATAACGTCGCCCAAATATTCTTCGGGCAGCGTAACTTCTACTTTCATCATGGGTTCGAGTAATATAGGTTTCGCTTTTGCCGCCGCTTCGCGGAAAGCCAGCGAACCCGCTATTTTGAACGCCATTTCAGATGAATCCACAGGGTGGGTACTGCCGTCGATTAATACTGCTCTAAAGTCTACCATCTCATATCCCAGCAAAACGCCGCTTCTGGACGCTTCCAAGATACCGTTTTTGATAGGCGTAATATATTCTTTTGGAACGACGCCGCCCACGCTTTTGTCAACAAACTCAAATCCTTTGCCTTTTTCAAGCGGTTCAAGTCTGATAACGCAATGACCGTACGCGCCTTTTCCGCCCGTTTGACGGATATATTTGCCTTCGCCTTCGGCGGGAACCGTAATCGTTTCTCTGTAAGAAACCTGCGGCTTGCCGATATTCGCTTCGACTTTAAATTCTCTAAGCAGTCTGTCTACTATTATTTCAAGGTGCAGTTCGCCCATGCCCGCGATGATTGTCTGTCCCGTTTCGCTGTCAGTATAAGTCCTGAAAGTCGGGTCTTCGTCCGATAGCTTTGATAAAGCGACAAGCATTCTTTCGCCGCCCTGTTTTGTTTTTGGCTCTATAGCCACTTTTATAACAGGTTCGGGGAAAACCATACTGTCTAATAATATCGGAGCTTTTTCGCTGCAAAGGGTGTCGCCTGTGGTGGTATCTCTGAGTCCCACGACAGCCACTATTTCGCCAGCGTAGCTTTCTTCTATTTCTTCTCTGTGGTTTGCGTGCATTTGAAGAACTTTTGATATTCTTTCACGTTTTCCGCGAGAGGAATTGTATACGTAACTTCCCGCCGTAAGCGTGCCGCTGTAAATTCTTACATACGCAAGCTTGCCCACGAATGGATCGGTTACTATTTTGAAAGCTATGGCGCAAAGCGGTTCTTTGTCGTCGGCTTTACGAGTTATTTTTTTCTCGTTGTTTTTTACGTCAAAACCTACAACGTCGGGGATATCGGACGGACTTGGCAAATAATCACAAACAGCGTCGAGAAGTAGCCGAACGCCTTTGTTTTTGTAAGCCGAACCGCATAAAACCGGAGTCATTGCAAGGTCTAACGTAGCTTTTCTGACGCCTTTTTTGATTTCGTCAACGGTCAAAGACGTTCCTTCCAAAAATTTCGTAGCCAGTTCATCGTCTCTTCCCGCAACAAATTCTTCCAGTTGTGTGCGGTAAATATGAACTTCGTCCGCCATTTCCTTAGGTATTTCTTTAACTTTTATATCGTTTCCCTGCGCGTCTAGGTAATAATAAGCTTTTTGTTCGATGATATCCACTACGCCGACAAAAGAGTCTTCTTTTCCTATCGGTAATTGTATGGGCATTGCGTTTGTTTTCAGTCTTTCTCGCATCATATTAACGACGTTCAAGTAATTGGCTCCGTTAATATCCATTTTGTTGACAAACGCGATACGCGGTACACCGTATTTCGTCGCTTGATGCCAGACGGTTTCGCTTTGCGGTTCTACACCGCCTTTTGCGCAAAAAACGGCGACTGCTCCGTCTAAAACTCTTAGCGAACGCTCGACTTCTACCGTAAAGTCAACGTGACCGGGAGTATCTATAAGATTTATACGATAATCGGTCTTGTCGTACGGATTCAGCCAATGGACTGTGGTAGCGGCGGAGCCTATTGTTATGCCCCTTTCCTGCTCCTGTATCATAAAGTCCATTGTAGCCGTGCCTTCGTGCACTTCGCCTATTTTACGGGTTTTGCCCGTGAAAAACAAAATGCGTTCGCTTGTTGTGGTTTTGCCTGCGTCGATATGCGCCATAATACCTATGTTGCGCACGCGGCTTAGCGGATAATTTCTAGTCATAATGTCTTCTGCTTATCACCAACGGTAGTGAGCGAATGCCTTGTTCGCTTCAGCCATACGGTGCATATCCTCTTTCTTTTTGAAAGCGTTGCCCGTAGAGTTGTAAGCGTCCATCAACTCTCCCGCGAGTCTTTGATACATTTCTTTCTCACTACGTTTTCTTGAAAATAATACAAGCCAACGAATAGCCAAAGTTTGTCTTCTTTCGGGACGGATTTCCATAGGAACTTGGTAGTTTGATCCGCCGACTCTGCGAGCTTTGACTTCCAACATTGGCATAACGTTATTTAACGCTTGATTGAATACGTCCATCGGTTCCGCGTTCATTTTATCTTTAATAAGATCAAACGCTCCGTAGACGATTTGTTGCGCGGTCCCTTTTTTACCGTCAAGCATAATTTGATTTATAACTTTTGTGACGATTTTACTATTGTAAATGGGATCGGGAAGAACGTCTCTTTTTGGGACGCCGCTTCTTCTTGGCATAAATGTCTTTCCTCCTTTTGATATTTTTGCTTTGCTCTTTTAGATACAGCTAACTCAACGATTAAAACTTAATCGGAGAAACTTCTGCGGAAATAAACTAATTCGCGCATACTGCCTATCATGTGAGCGTCTTTACCGACATATCACACTTAAAGCTGTAACTAAGAAATTTTTTTGTCCTAAAAAAGTTTATTTCTTGGGACGTTTTACGCCGTATTTTGAACGGGCTTGTTTGCGGTTTGCAACGCCCGCGGTGTCAAGCGTGCCGCGAATAACGTGATAACGCACACCGGGCAAATCTCTTACTCTGCCGCCGCGAATAAGAACAACACTGTGTTCTTGCAGATTGTGACCTTCGCCGGGAATGTAGCATGTGCCTTCGTCGCCGTTGGTGCGTCTGATTCTGCATATTTTGCGTAAAGCCGAATTCGGTTTTTTAGGAGAAGTGGTCGTTACGGACAAACAAACTCCACGTCTTTGAGGACTGTGACCGAGTAACGGCGTTTTGCTT
>DAOTGG010000037.1:0-10485 GCA_035446985.1 Eubacteriales bacterium | reverse complement strand
CTATCCCGCCCGCTTCTTTGTCTCCGAATAACGCTAGCGCATTGTTAGTTTCGTCTTCCAGATTGCGGAAGCACACAATATTCCCGAATGTTTTAACCGAATTTAAAATACGGTTTGTTCTCGAAAACGCTTGCAACAATCCGTGATTTTTCAAATTTTTGTCAACCCAAAGGGTGTTCAGGGTAGTAGCGTCAAAGCCTGTCAAAAACATATTGACCACGATAAGCAAATCGACTTCGCGGTTTTTTACTCTTAGCGACAAATCTTTGTAATAATTCTCAAATTTATTTGCCGACGTATCAAAATTTGTACGAAACTGCGCGTTATAATCTTTTATAGCATTTTCAAGAAAATCCCTTGAGCTTTTATCAAGGTTACTCGCTTCAAAATCTTCATCGGGCAATATGTCGCCCGGTTCTTCTTCGTTAGCGCAAAAACTATATATTATCGCAATATTTAATTTGCGGTTTTGCGCGGCGAGTTGCTTTTTAAATTCCGCATAATATTGTTTTGCGATTTCTATCGAATTTACCGCAAAAATAGAATTAAAACCCGCCAATCGCTGCCCTCTTAACGAATAAAAACTATTTCGATTAGTTTTTTGGTCAAAATGCTCTAAGATATATTTAACAATCTCTCTTATTCGCGCTGGGTCGGACATCGCGGCTTCCGTGTCTATCGCTTTTACTTTTTTATCGCCAATATTATCTTTGCTCTTGACGGTATTGATATATTCCACTCTGAAGGGCAAAACGTTGCCGTCGTTTATTGCGTCGATTATTGTATATGAATGTAGTCTGTCTCCAAACGCCTGATCAGTCGTTTTAAGTTCGGGATTGCCGTATGTAGCGGCGTTTTTTGCAAAAATAGGCGTACCCGTAAAACCGAATAAATGATAATTTTTAAAATGCTTGGTAATTTTCGTATGCATCTCGCCGAACTGCGAACGATGACATTCGTCAAAAATTATTACGGTATGTTTGTTATAAACATCATGGCTCTTGTTTTTTGAAATAAAAACGTCCAGTTTTTGAATAGTGGTGATAATTATTCGAGCGGAAGAATCCTCAAGCTGTTTTTGCAATTTTTTGGTCGAAGTATTACTGTTTGCCGCGCCCTTTTGAAAACGGTCATATTCGCGCATAGTTTGATAATCCAAATCTTTGCGGTCTACAACAAACAGCACTTTGTCTATATAAGGCAGAGCGGTGGCTATCTGCGCGGTCTTAAACGAAGTCAAAGTTTTTCCGCTGCCTGTGGTATGCCAAATATATCCCCCCGCGTCAACGGTGCCCATTTTGCGGTAATTGGTAGTTATTTCAATACGCGAAATTATGCGTTCCGTCGCCGCAATCTGATACGGCCGCATAACAAGCAGCATTTCTTCGCTCGTAAAAACGCAGTATTTTGTCAAAATATTAAGAATGGTATGTTTTGCGAAAAAAGTTTTGGTAAAATCGACTAAATCGGGTATGGTTTTATTGTTGCTGTCCGCCCAGTAAGAAGTGAATTTAAAACTATTGCTAGTTTTTTTGTTTCTGTTCCGTTCCGCGATATTGTTTTCTTTTATATGCCCGTTTCTTGTCGTATTGGAATAATATTTTGTATTTGTGCCGTTGGTTATAACAAATATTTGTATATATTCATAGAGTCCGCTCGCCGCCCAAAAACTGTCCCTTTGATAGCGGTCGATTTGATTAAAAGCCTCGCGGATTTGCATGCCGCGTCGTTTTAGCTCGATATGTACCAACGGCAATCCGTTCGCAAGCACCGTGACGTCGTAACGGGTATCTCGCGCGCCCGCCGCCTCCTCGTATTGATTGATTACCTGCAAATGATTATTGTGTATGTTTTTCTTATCGAGAAGATAAATATTTTTTGTCGTTCCGTCGTTTCGTAACAAAATTTGAATATGGTCGTCTTGTATTTTGCGCGTTTTTTCTACGATACTCTCATTTGCGTTGGCGATATTTTGTTTAAAAAATCTATTCCATTCGCCTTCTGTAAAAGAGTAGTTGTTCAATTTTTCAAGCTGCTTTCTAAGGTTTGCGATAAGGTCGTTTTCATTATGTATCGGCAAATACTCATACCCTTGCACGGCAAGCTGCTCGATAAATTCTTTTTCGAGTTCCGCCTCGCTTTGGTAAGCGTCCGACCGCTTGCCTTTCGAGTTGTATTCGGTTACGACCGTGCTTTCATTGGTAGACGCGATAATATTAAAACTCATGCTTTTAGCTCCTTAAAAGTCAGCAGCTTTTCTCTGTAATATTCGTATTGTTTTTTGCGCGCGTTGATTTCCGCAGGCAAACCGACAGTAATGTCATTACAAAGCGCGTCAAAACGGTCGAGAATATCTACAATTCTTTGTTGCTCTTCAAGAGGAGGAAGAGGGATTTTATATTTCATTATAGCTATTTTATTACCTCGGGGCATTTTTGCCCCTTTCGCGTTTTGCATATCGTAATTGAAAAAAGAATCAGAAGAAAGCAAGTAATAGAGGAATTTCGATAAAATAACACTCTTGTTTGACTGTATAACTAATACATCACCACTTGCTCCGCCTTCATAGGTTGCCATCCATATTTTCTTTAAATATGGTCGTATATTACCTAAAAGAATATCTCCTTCTTTAAATTTTGTGAAGCCTCCACTTTTAGGCACATAATGAGATTCACTTTTTCCACATTTTTCAGGTAATAAATTATCTACGCCTACATAATTTTGAGAATCTAATTTGGCTGCATCTATTCTTAGTTTAGAATATTGCGCTAAATTCGCTAACTTTATATTAAAAACGTCAAAATTTAGAAGATAATTACGATAAAATTCATATTGTTTTTTTCTGGCTGTAAGCTCTGCTGTAAGCTCTGCTGTAAGCTCTGCTGTAAGCTCTGTAAAGCTGTCCAATATTCGCACAATTTCCCGTTGCACTTCAATAGGCGGTAAAGGTATTAAAAGATTTTTAATAACAGCCCAGTGTCTGTTATACCCTCTATTCAATATTTTAATATTATTTAAAGCATAATAAAAAAATTTAGGCAAAATATGATTTATAGTTTGAAAAATTTTTAAACCATCTGCGCCTTGTGCAAAGGGGAAATTAATATATTTAACTATTCTTGTATGATCACCAAAAACAACATATTCACCATTTTTTAAAATGGCAGATTCGTCATCTGTATACCCCGCAATATAGTCTTGCCCTTGATCTATAATAGGATATTTGCCTGTTCTATTATAATCTTTTTTTAATAATTTTTTCCGTGCTGTTTTCACAACACAAGAATTTTCTATAGTTGCAAATTTCACTCCATTCGGGCAAAGCTCCGCTATAAGACGGTCAAGTTTAGTCATTTTTGCCGTCCCCTTCTATTTCCGCGATTATCGCATTTATTTCACGGCGCAAAACGTCTTCGCGCGCGACTATATGCTCGATTTCTTTATTTAATTGGACAATATCAATTTTTTCGGTTTTATCTTCTTGCGCGACATAAGTGGAAACGGACAGATTGTAATCCTGCTCGGCTATTTCGGCGTTTGGCACAAGACGGGCAAAATAATCCGTATTTTTGCGCGAATGGTACGCCATAAGAATATTATCTATATTTTCTTGCGTCAGTTTATTGCTGTTTGTTATTTTAACAAATTCGCGGGAAGCGTCTAAAAATAGAGTGCTGTTTTCGCTTTTGCTCTTTTTTAGCACCATTATACACGTCGCGATGCTCGTGCCGTAAAAAAGATTGTCGGGAAGTTGAATAATACAATCTATAAAATTGTTATCGATAAGATATTTGCGTATTTTTTGCTCCGCGCCGCCACGGTAAAGAATACCGGGGAAGCATACTATCGCCGCTGTGCCGTTTGTGGCAAGCCACGAAAGCGAATGCATGATAAAAGCAAAATCCGCCTTGGACTTTGGCGCAAGCACTCCCGCGGGAGAAAAACGATGGTCATTGATTAAAATCGAATTATCGCTGCCCGCCCATCTGGTCGAATAAGGCGGATTGGAAACGATAACTTCAAAAGGCTCGTCGTCTTGATGTTTCGGTTCAACTAGCGTATCCCCGTGCGCTATGCTGAAATGACCGCAATCGATGTCGTGCAAAAACATATTTATACGGCAAAGGTTATAAGTCGTTATATTGATTTCTTGACCGAAAAAACCGAGACGAACATTTTCTTTTCCTAATAGTTTAGCGGATTTCAAAAGCAGCGAGCCGCTTCCGCAAGCTGGATCGTAAACTTTGTTGACCTCGGTCTTGCCTAAGATTGCTATTTTTGTCAATAATTCCGATACTTCTTGTGGCGTAAAAAACTCGCCGCCGCTTTTGCCCGCGTTTGACGCGTACATGCCCATCAAAAACTCGTATGCGTCGCCGAAAGCGTCAATAGTATTTTCTTGGTAATCTCCCAGCCGCATTTCGCTGATACCGTTCATTATTTTTACCAGCATTTGATTGCGCTTTGCGACGGAACTGCCGAGCTTGTTGCTGTTTACGTCTATATCGTCGAATAATCCTTTGAAATCGTCTTCGCTTTCGCTGCCTTGAGCCGAGTTTTCGATATTGCGAAAGATTTTCGCTAAAGTCTCATTAAGATTTTCGTCATTTTTAGCGCGCTTTCTTACGTTTTCAAAAAGTTCGCTGGGCAAAATAAAAAAGCCCTTGACTCCCACCATTTCCTGACGGATTTGTTCCGCATCGGAATCCGTACTTGCTGCGTAATCAAAATCAAGTTTACCCGCCTCTTTTTCGCCTTTATTTATGTAATCCGCAATATTTTCCGAAATATATCTGTAAAATAAAAAACCTAAAACATAAGATTTGAAATCCCAACCGTCAACGCTTCCACGCAAATCGTTTGCGATGTTCCAAATAGTGCGATGCAGTTCCGCGCGTTGCTGTTCTTTTGTGTTGTTTGTCATTTTGTTCTCCTTTGCGCATGTGTTTAGTAAAAATTAATAAAATCTGTTATAAATAAATTATATCAAAATCAAAAATAATTTACAATAGTAAATTGATAGGATAAAAATTAAGTTTGCTCATTCAACCCAATCAAAGTTTTAAAGCAAATTTTTGTATTTTAGTATTCTTTGTTATTGAAAGCGCGAAGCCGTTGTGATAAAATTATACTTATAAAAGAGTTACATTTTATTTTTTTAAAAATTTACTTAAAGAAAAGGAGAAAATCTATGAGCGGTTTCTCAAGATGGTTAGATTCTTTCTCGTGGGGCAGAAGAAAATATATGGAAATATTATCCGACCCCGAAAGAAAAAGCAAATGTGTTAGGTACGGCATAATTTCAATTATCCTTTCAGCGATTACTCCCCTAATCGTTTTTTTGTGCGTCAAAGGCGCAGTCGCTATGCTGTCAGTAGAAAGCATAATGGTTATTTTTACTATAATTTTCGGCGTAACTTTAGCCGCAATGGCTTTTCTTTTTATAGTATATTTTCTGCCGCTGTCTTTGGTATTCGCCATAAGACAATTAAAAATGGATAAAAAAGCGAGCGGCTATATAGGTATCCTATTTAATATTTTAAGCATAGCCGCAGTTGTTGCCGCAGTTATTTTCTCTTTAAATATTTAACATTAAATTCAGCGTTACCATAAAACTAAATCAAAACGACATTAAGGCGATTTTTTAATTATTTTAAAAATCGCTTTCTTTTTTTATTAATTTAAAAATTGCCATACTCTTTTAATTTTACAGCTTAATAATGCCATAAATTGCATGTATTGATATTTAGTCAAAATTCTAAAAATTTAGTTCATTTTGTTGACTTTTAGTCGGGTATATTGTAAAATTTACTCGATTTCGAGTCATAATAATTTGTGGCAAGAACACTGGACCGTTTTTCTTAAAGGAAAAAACAAGGCCATACGGACAGCCGGGTCCCCTGCCGATGCGGATTTTCCGCACTATTGATTGCGTTAAGAGCGCAATTTTTATAAGTTGGCTACTTAATAGCCAGTTGGTTACTTCATAACCAAGTGTACTGTGGTACACACTTATGGAAACGGTCAATAAGAGTAGTAAAAGTAGTTCTCGCTATAATAGACTCTAACAAAAGAGAAAAGGCATATACCCTAAACGCGTTATGCCCGAAAAGACGTTTTTATTAAGATGTATCACACTATACGTGATACATCTTTTTTTACGTTAGGAGAAACAAAAATGGAAAACAAACTGCGCCTATACGGGTTTAACAACCTTACAAAATCGCTTAGCTTTAATATTTACGATATTTGTTACGCGAAAAGCCAAAGAGAGCAAAAAGATTATATCGACTATATCAACGAGCAATATAACTCCGAAAGACTTACAAATATTTTGCAAAAGCTTACGGAAATGATTGGCGCGACGGTGCTTAACGTATCAAAACAAGATTACGAGCCGCAAGGCGCAAGCGTGACTTTTTTGATTGCGGAAGAAAGTATGGTCAAGAATATGAGCGGCGAAACCGTCGTCGCGCACCTTGACAAGAGCCACGTTACCGTTCACACTTACCCCGAATATCACCCCGAGACATCCATAGCGACTTTCCGCGTCGATATAGATGTTTCTACCTGCGGCGAAATCACTCCTTTGTCGACTTTGGACTTTTTGCTTGGAAGCTTTGATTCTGATATAATAACCTTAGACTACAAAGTCCGCGGTTTCACACGCGACGTCGACGGCAGAAAACTTTTTATCGACCACAAAATAACGTCAATCCGCGATTATATCGATAAAAAAACTTTACAAAAATACGACGCTATTGACATAAACGTTTTCCAGTCAAATATTTTCCATACGAAAATGCTCATAAAAGACATAGATTTGCAAAACTATTTGTTTAAAACCGATGTGTACGAAATTTCCCCGAAAACAAGATTGGAAATAACCAACTCTCTTAGAGAAGAAATGATAGAAATTTTTAGCGGCGTAAACGTATACGACAGAAAAGGAAACGACGAATGAATCAAAACAAAGCCCCTATCTACGAAGCTCTCGAACAGCTAAAACAAAATAAAACCGTGCCTTTTGACGTTCCCGGTCACAAACGAGGCAAAGGCAATCCTGAGCTTACGGCTTTTTTGGGTGAAAAATGCTTGTCAGTCGACGTTAATTCTATGAAACAGCTCGACAATCTTTGCCACCCCGTGAGCGTTATAAAAGAAGCGGAAGAACTCGCAGCCGAAGCGTTCGGTGCCGCTCACGCCTTTTTTATGGTGGGCGGAACAACATCCGCCGTTCAGGCGATGATTCTTTCTACGGTAAAAAAAGACGAAAAAATTATTTTGCCGCGTAACGTACATCAAAGCGTTATTAACTGTCTTGTAATCAGCGGAGCTATACCAGTATACGTAAATCCGCAAACTAGCAACAGGCTGGGAATCGCTTTAGGTATGTCTATGAGCGAAGTGGCAAGAAGCATCGCCCAAAATCCCGACGCAAAGGCGATTTTGGTAAACAATCCTACTTATTACGGTATTTGCTCGAACCTAAAGGGCATCGTGGAACTCGCCCACAAACATGGTATGAAAGTATTAGTGGACGAAGCGCACGGCACGCACTTTTATTTCGGCGAGAATATGCCTATTACCGCTATGAAAGCTGGAGCGGATATGGCGTCTGTCAGTATGCATAAGTCTGGCGGTTCGCTCACACAAAGCTCGGTACTACTCTGCGGCAAGGATATGAACGCGGACTACGTCAGAAAAATAATAAATTTAACTCAAACGACAAGCGGCTCTTATCTGCTTTTATCCAGTCTCGATATTTCCAGACGGAATTTAGCGCTTAACGGCGTTGAAATTTTTAAAAAAGTTGAAGAGTTCGCGACTTATGCCAGAGAAGAAATTAACGGTTTCGGCGGATATTACGCTTTTTCAAAAGAACTGATTAACGGCGACAGCATATACGATTTTGATTCTACAAAGCTTTCGATAAACACATACGAAATCGGTCTAGCGGGTATCGAAGTTTATGACATTCTGCGGGACGAATACGACATACAGATAGAATTCGGCGATCTTACAAATATTCTAGCCTATATTTCCGTAGGCGATATTATGAAAAATCTCGAACGGCTGATTAGCTCGCTCGGCGAAATAAAACGCCTTTACAAAAAAGACAAAAGCCGCTTACTTAACAGTCAATATATCAATCCTATTGTGGAAATGTCGCCCCAAAAAGCGTTTTTTGCTGACAAAATTAGTAAGCCTTTGGACAAATGCGTGGGTGAAATAAGCTGCGAATTTGTTATTTGTTATCCCCCGGGAATACCAGTACTTGCCCCAGGTGAAAAAATAACCAAAGATATAGTTGAATATATAAAATATTCCATAGACAAAGGCTGCGTAATAACGGGACCCGAAGCGATGGATATAAGCCGCCTTAACGTATTGAAAGGAGAAAAAAGATAATGGATTTATGGTATAGCGAGTTTCACACCAAAAACGTAAAACTTTCCATAAAAGTCAGTAGTGAGCTTTTAAGCGAACAAAGCCGATATCAACATATCGCCGTTTTTGATTCTCCCGAGTTCGGGCGGTTTTTAACGCTCGACGGCGTAATGATGCTCACCGAAAAAGACGAATTTATTTATCACGAAATGATAACCCACGTGCCTATGTCGGTAAACCCAGATATCAAAACCGTTTTGGTTATCGGCGCGGGCGACGGCGGAGTTTTACGAGAACTAAATAAGTATAAAACTATCGAAAAAATAGATTTGGTTGAAATCGACGAACGCGTTATCGAAGTATGCAAACAATATCTGCCCCAGACCGCTTGCGGATTTTCTAATCCCGCCGCAAACGTCATTATAGGCGATGGAATAAAGTTTTTGCGTAACAAAGAAAACGAATACGATCTTATTATTGTGGATTCGACCGACCCGTCGGGACCCGGCGAAGTGTTGTTTTCCAAGGAATTTTACGGCAACTGTTACAACGCCCTTACCGAACACGGCATAATGGTCAATCAGCATGAAAGCCCCTTTTACGCTAACGACGCCGACGCAATGATACGCGCGCACAAAAAAATCTCAAAAACGTTTGAGGTCAGCAAGGTTTATCAAGCGCATATTCCGACGTATCCTTCGGGGCATTGGCTTTTCGGGTTCGCTTCAAAAGGGCTTCATCCCACTCGCGACATAAAAGAAGAATACTGGAATTCATTGGATTTAGAAACAAAATATTACACAACCCGCCTGCACAAAGGCTCGTTTTGTCTTCCAAAATACGTTGAGGAAATGTTGAAAGAAAATGAATAAAAATATTGTTAATTTTATCGGATGCGACAGCGAATACGACCAAGCCGACATAGTGTTATTCGGCGCGCCGTTTGACGGAACGACGTCTTTTCGCCCCGGTACGCGCTTTGCGCCAATGGCTATACGTACAGATTCAATCGGCGTCGAGACTTATTCCCCTTACTGCGACAAGGATTTAATAGACAGTAATATTTTTGATAACGGCGACTTGGAGTTTCCTTTCGGCAATCCCGCTGCCGTTATCGACATAATCGAAAATAAAGTTAATCAAATATTAGTTGACGGCAAGCTGCCGTTTATGATAGGCGGCGAGCATCTCGTCACATTGGGAGCGATAAAAGCTCAATTAAAAAAATATCACGATTTGCATATTATCCATCTCGACGCGCACACGGATTTACGCGACGAATATTTGGGCGAAAAACTTTCTCACGCAAACGTAATGAGACGCGCGTGGGAAATAGTTGGAGACCACAAAATTTATCAATTCGGTATTCGCAGCGGCGAAAAAGCGGAATTTGAATTTGCAGAAAAACACAATTTTATTCAAAAATTCAATCTCGACGGCTTTAACGATATAGTTGAAAAACTAAAAGGCAAACCCGTTTATTTTACGCTTGACCTTGACGTATTGGACCCGTCAATCTTTTGCGGAACGGGAACACCCGAAGCCGGCGGCGTAACTTTTAAAGAATTATTAGACGCCGTTATGCTTTTGAATAAACTAAATATAGTCGGTTGCGACGTAAACGAGCTTTCGCCTCATTACGACCAAAGCGGCGCAAGTACCGCTGTCGCGTGTAAAATAATAAGAGAAATATTGCTGCAAATAAGGAGAAAGAAGTAAAATGGGAAAATGTCTAGTTATAGGCTGCGGCGGAGTAGCCAGCGTTGCTATTTATAAATGCTGTCAGAACAGCGATGTTTTTAGCGAAATAATGATCGCAAGCCGCACAAAAAGCAAATGCGACAAACTGAAAGCAAAACTTGACGGCGGAAAAACCATCATCCACACAGCAAAAGTCGACGCCGACAATGTGGACGAGCTTATCGAGCTTATTAACGGTTTTAAACCCGACGTAGTGCTTAATCTCGCGCTGCCTTATCAGGACTTGACAATAATGGACGCATGCTTAGCTACCAAAACTCATTATGTAGATACGGCTAATTACGAACCGCTTGACACGGCAAAATTTGAATACAAGTGGCAATGGGCTTACCG
>DAOTGG010000036.1:8237-10686 GCA_035446985.1 Eubacteriales bacterium | reverse complement strand
ATAATAGAGGAACGCAAAAAAAGCGGCGAGTTTAAAAATCTTGAAGATTTTATAAAAAGAGTGGACAGTTCCGCGCTTAATAAGCGGTTAATGGAAAATATGATAAAAGCGGGAACCTTTGACAGCCTTGGCGAAACACGCGCGTCTATGCTTGCCAGATACGAAGTTTTGATGGACCGCATAGCCGACGACAAACGCAAACGCGAAAGCGGACAGCTTAATATCTTTGATTTATTAGGCGACGACAGTCTGTTTGAAACGGTAAAATACGATAACATAAAAGAGTTTTCAAAAAAGCAAAAACTCGAAATGGAAAAAGAAGTTTTGGGTATGTACGTTTCGGGTAGCCCCCTAGACGAACATAAAGAAAAACTGTCGGAGTTTGAGTTTAATTCTTCGTTTATTGCGGTGGAAGCCGACGACGAAGAAGGCAAAGCCGCATTGCAAAACGAAATGGACGGCAAAAAAGTTTCGGCGGCGGGAATAATCGCCAATATTTCGAAAAGAATAACTAAAAACAACCAGTCTATGGCGTCGGCTACCTTAGAAGACCTTTACGGAACTATGCAGCTGCTTTTCTTCCCGAGAGCTTTTGAAAAATGCAAAAATGCTTTGCGTGAAGATACTATGGTTACTGTGAGCGGCACGCTGTCTGTAAAAGCCGACGATTCTTACAAAATTTTGGTTGACAAAGTCGAGCCGTGGGAGGAAGTGGAGCAAGCCGAAGAACCTCAAAAGGATTTGCCGAGCGTGACGCTGTATCTGAAATTCGCCGAAAAAAACGATGAACTTTTTGCAGAGCTTATGACTTTACTGGAAGCGTATCAAGGCGATATACCCGTAGTGCTTGCTATCGGTAAAAAAGGTTATCCGATACCCGTAAAAATACGTCAATGCGGCGGTTTGCAATACGAACTTGAAAATCTTTTGGGCGAAGAAAACGTAAAATTTGTAACATATTTTTATTAAATCTTACATCCTGTCAGTAAGAATAATCATAAATTTAAAAACGACTTTAAAAGTCGTTTTTATTTTTTTAAAATTTTTGAAAAAATTTCGCCACATAAGTGTAAAAAAACTTCATAAAATTTGTACTTCTTTATAGGTCATAAAAAGCAAAAATTAACTTATAAAATTTACTCAAAATATTATTCATTATTAATTGACAGCAGCATTTAGCGGTATTATAATTTGTTAAGCGATTGATTATTAAACGCTTAACTATTAAACGTTTAACAAAAAAGGTGAAAAAATGAATTTAAGAGAAATAGCAAAAAAAATGATATTGGTAAATATTTTGAAGCGCACGGCTATGCGTGAAACGATGGGTGAAATCCATTGCGGACAGGAGCCTATATTGGAATATCTCGGCACGCACGAAAGCAGTTCGCAAAAAGATATTGCCGAGTTTTTGCACGTTACGCCCGCGTCGGTGGCGTTGTCTACAAAGCGTATGGAAAAAAGCGGATTGATTTCAAAAATGCCCGATACCGATAATCTACGCCGAAACGTTATATCTATTACGGATAAAGGCAAAAAAACTCATGAAACATGTTCGCGCCGCAGAGACTCGATTGACGAGCATATGTTCGACGGTTTTTCGGAAAAAGATTTAGAAACTTTTTCAGCTTACTTTGACAAAATAATTTTCAATTTTACAGGCGAAACGCAAGAAATCACGCCCGAAGTATTTAGTCACTATATCAGCAAACTAAAAATGCTTGATCCCAAAAACAAGGAGAAACAACGTGGAAAAAACTAAAAATAACGGCTCTTTGAAAAGAAATTTTTTGCCGTGTTTAAAAGGATATGCGTTTCAAACGATAATAACGCCGATCTTAATGGTAGGCGAAGTTGTTTTGGAAGTAATTATTCCGCTTATGATGGCAAAAGCGTTAAACAATATTCAGTCGGGAGATCCGCAAATACCGTATCTTATCGACGTCGGGCTAAAAATGGTCGCGATTGCTTTGGGCAGTCTGCTTTGCGGAATGCTTGCGGCAAGGTTCGCTTCCGTCTCGGCTGTGGGATTCGCTAAAAATCTCAGAAAAAAAGTTTTTTACAGAATACAGGATTTTAGCTTTTCAAATATAGATTCGTTTTCGACGGCGTCTTTGGTCACGCGCAGCACGACCGACATAACCAATATTCAAAATATGTTTATGCAGTTTATCAGAATGATAATCCGCGCGCCGTTAATGTTTGTATTAGCTACCATTATGGCTTTTTCGCTCGACCCCGAACTGGCTTTGGTTTTTGTGGTAGTCATTCCGATACTCTTTATATTCATTATGATAATACAGAAAAAAGCCTTTCCACGTTTCCAAAGAATGATGAAAAGCTTTGACGGACTGAATGCCGACGTGCAAGAAAATCTTATCGGTATCCGCGTGGTAAAATCGTTCGTCAGAGAAGATTACGAAAAAGCGAAATTTTTGGAAAGAGCGGA